>CALKLC010000063.1 GCA_937991975.1 uncultured Spirochaetales bacterium
CCGAGGCAGCTCTTCGAAAACTCGGTTCATAAGGTTTTGATTTTTCGAAGGTGCTGAGGGAAACGATACTGGTAAATAGATCCCGCACACCGAGGACATGGAGGGTACGCTCCGCAATCTCTGTCGGATTATTTGTAACAACTCCTAAAGCGGCAAATTCCCGCAGCTGTCCCAGCACTTGCCGGAGCAGAGGATCCTCCTTCAGGTACTTTTCCGGCTGGAACAGCTCATTCCGCCAGCGGATATTCTCTGTGATGGAAACTCCGAAAACCTGCATCGCATTCCCGAGGCTTAGTTTTTCTTCTCCATGAGCCTGTGCCCAGGTAGTCCGATAAGCCTCGAGTTCCTTTTCCATCTCTTCATACGAAAGACCCCGCTTTTCAGCCAACCGTTGGATCAGTAAGGTGTTCTGCGAGTCTATATAGTCGGAGTTGGTATAGAGGGTTCCGTCAATATCAAAAATAAAACCAGCAATTCTTTCCGGCAGATGAAACACTTTCATGGGAAAACCGCCCTTTTTCTATTTCTGTTAAACTGAATCTCCTCGGTGAATGAGCCGACCCGTTTCGGCGTCGTACAAAAGTATCTCTTCCATAGGAACTCTTATGTATACATCTTCTCCCGGTTCAAGTTCCAGTTCCTTTTGTATTTTCTTCATGCAAGTGTAAAGTATTCATGACTATATTTGTTATATTAATACCATGGGTACTCAAAGACAACCAAACCGCTTAATTCACTCCACCAGTCCATACCTGTTGCAACACGCCTATAATCCTGTAGACTGGTATCCCTGGAGCGATGAAGCCTTTAACCGGGCAAAAGCTGAAGATAAGCCAATCTTCCTGAGTATTGGATATGCGTCCTGTCATTGGTGCCACGTAATGGAAAAGGAATCTTTTGAAAATGAAGAAATAGCCCGACTGCTTAACACCTATTTTGTAAGCATAAAGGTTGACCGGGAGGAACGGCCCGATATTGATGCTGTTTATATGGAGGTTGTTCAGGCTCTTACAGGTAGGGGTGGATGGCCCATGTCTGTATTTCTCACGCCGGAAAAAGTTCCTTTCTATGCGGGTACCTATTTCCCGCCTGAAGACCGTTGGGGAATACCCTCATTCCACCGCGTTCTCCAATCTGTCGCAGAAGCTTACACGAATCGTAAGGCAACCTTCATCCAATTCGGGGTTGAATTATTGAACCAAATACAGAATCAAGCCTGGGCGGAAACCCCTGTTTCTTCAGGGCCCGAAATCCTTTCCCACGCTTTGAAAGCCCTTCAAATTACGTATGATCCCCGTTGGGGAGGGTTTGAGGAAGCTCCCAAGTTCCCCAACCCCGCTTTGCTTCGGTTCCTTTTACAGTACGAACCCGATTCCTCCATTCCCACGGAGTCTTCCCCTTCGTACCTTTCTCAACTGGAGATGGCAGAGGGTACTCTGCAAGGCATGGCACGGGGCGGTATTTTCGATCATTTGGGTGGAGGATTCCACCGGTATAGCGTGGATTCCAGATGGTTGGTGCCTCATTTTGAAAAAATGCTGTACGACAATGCACTCCTAGCACACCTGTACATAGAGGCTTTTCAAGTCACTGGGAATCCTCTGTACAAAAAGACAGCCGAAAAAACTATAGACTACCTGTTACGGGAGATGCGGGATCCAGAGGGAGGATTCTACAGCAGTCAGGATGCCGACTCACCCCCTGAAAATGGGTTTTCTGAAACTCAAGAAGGCTTTTATTATTTATGGGACTATCAGGAACTGCAACAAGCTTTAGGGGATGATTTTCCCCTCTTCGCAAAGCTCTACGGTATTCAACCAAAAGGGAACTTCGAAGGTAAAAGCATCTTACACCTTGCCTATCTTCCAGAAACTCTTTGCAAGGAAACCGGTGTAAGCGCCGACGAATTGCAAGCGATTGAGTCACGCTCCCTTTTTACTCTGCAAACTCTTCGGAAGAAGCGCCCTGCTCCCCCCGTGGATGATAAAATTCTAACGGCATGGAACGGAATGGCCCTGAAAGCCCTTTCAAGTGGAGGGATTCTTTTTGACCGAAAAGATTGGATACAGGCAGCAACAGCCTGTGGAGAGTTTCTCAAAACCTCTCTTAAAACGAAAGAGGGTACACTCCTCAGAGGCTGGCGCAGGGGAATCGCCTCTCCTATCCCTGGGTTTTTGGAAGATTATGCACACGCAGCGGATGGCTTTTTGAGTCTTTACGAAGCGACGTTAGAAAGTGGCTGGCTTAAAGAAGCTCGAACCCTCATGGATATGATTTTGGATCGCTTCTGGGATGCTTCTTCTAATACCCTGCTAGACCGGGAAAAAGGAGCGGGAGATCTTATAATTCCTCCCCGTATGTGGTATGATCACCCTACTCCCAGTGGTACCTCTATCGCAATCGAAGTGTTGTTCCGGCTATCCTACATCCTTCAGGCTCCTACGTACCATGAGGTTGCTTCAACAGCTCTAGCTAAAAAACTTTCGTTTATCAAGAAACACCCTCATGTGTGTGGACAATATCTGTGCTGTATCTTATGGATGCTGAATCCCCCTGTGGAAATAACTCTTACAGGAGACACCATATCTTCTGATTTCAGAGCCTTGCATAAGGTTGCTTACGGTGTCTTTATTCCCCAAAAAGTGGTGAGTCACATATCCTCTACAGCCATTTCCTCCACACTCCAACGCCAGGAAAAGGCCCCCATACTCAACACCCTCTCGAATCAAAAAGTCACAGCTGTTGTATGCTTTCGAGGCACATGCCATCAACCCGTTCATTCACCCGAAGAGCTTACCGCCCTGCTGAAAAGAGTGCAAAAATCTTTTAGTCACTTCCAGTATCAATCCCATGCCGTACAAAACAAATCCCTTAACCACTCATGATAAAAACTTTTAGCAAGATATTCCCCATATGAATCAAAGATCAAAAAATTCTTGTATAGAAGTATAGAAGGAAACGTAGTTTTCCTGTATCTTATAAAGAGTATGGGGCTGAGCATGGAACATTACTCCGAAATCCTGGAAACAGAACTCGAGGAAGCTTTTGAGGTAAAAAACAAACAGGCTCTGCGCAGGTTCACTCTCTTGCTGGCAGGGAACTTCCTTACTAAAGAAGAACATCGGGAAAGTCTGGAACTTGTTCGATCTGACATTCAGTCTTTAACAGAAACTATGAAGCGCGGCTTTGAGGTGATGGAAAGCCGATTTGCTGCAGTGGACAAACGCTTCGAAGATATGCACCAGCTTATGGAAAGTCGTTTCACCTCAATGGACAAACGCTTCGAAGACATGCACCAACTTATGGAAAGCCGCTTTACTGCAGTGGATAAACACTTCGAATATATGCACCAGCTTATGGAAAGCCGCTTTACTGCAGTGGACAAACGCTTCGAAGATATGCACAAACTTCTGGAAGGCCGCTTTGCGGCAATCGACAAGAGGTTCGAGGCTGTGGACAAGAGGTTCGAGGATATAAACAAGCGGTTTACCATGATGTTTGCGTTTATCACCGTTGGGTTTACGATCCTATCGAGCGTGATTCTTATTTCCGGATATTTGCGATAACCTGCATACTGTACACCGCCGGCCTCGTGAAAATCGGTCAATGAGTCATAAGATGAGTTACGGCATTTGTAGAGCCTTTTACAGCCCCCCTCTTTCTCCACCCTCTTTCTACGCTCTTGCTTTTCTCAGCCGCTCCTTGAACTTCTTCGTTTCCTCCTCTACCTGTTTTAGCAGCGAGTTATCCGAAAGCGAACCCAGCACCATCCGCTCCTCCTCCTTGTTCCGGAATGTAGCCTGGCGGAAAGGATTTTCATAGTCCTTCTTCCTGCTCTTTACTACCCCATCGAGGATGTACTCCTGAATCCGTTCCGCTTCCGATAGAGCATGTTCCCACGTGGTTGGAGTAAAGACACCTTCAAACAGTTCCAAAAGACTAAAGAATGCGTGCCGAAGCTTATCCACAGGGTACTCTTCCCAGAGACGATCGTAGGCCTCATGAACCTCCTTCCAGGAGGAAATTTTCGATTTTCTTATATCCGACAGGAGATTTCGAACTTTATAGGCTGGAACGATTTGTCCACCCAGATTGAACCACTCTGTTTCCCGGCCTAAAGCGGGTATCTGTTCCTCACAAGGCACGTTAGGGGAATGGGGGGTGCTGTTTGTACGGGATATTTCTTCCCCAGGGGGCACGCTACCGGGATGGAGGGCGCTTTCATGCTGTGGGGCGGTGTTATTTCCGGCGTTACTCCCATTGAGACTCCTCATTCGCTCTTCTGAAATACCCAGAGTGTTCGCGATTGAACGGGCAAACTCTTCGTAACTGGAACATCCAAAATGTTCCCACCCTTCCAGCAGGGTCTTTA
The DNA here is from genome assembly GCA_937991975.1 of uncultured Spirochaetales bacterium. GTDB lineage: Bacteria > Spirochaetota > Spirochaetia > DTKZ01 > DTKZ01 > DTKZ01. Next base: position 4,373 of record CALKLC010000063.1, read on the forward strand.
CCCCGTAGTAAAGGATCATGTCACGGTATGCAGAGTAAGCTTCTGCCGGTTTAAGGATCAACACAGGCCGTCTCGAGTTCTCCATTCCCTCACCATACACAGTTAGGCCGCGAAGGATTTCCAGATGCTCGTTCAGGAGGGAACGACCCAGGGACCGGCAGTAGTCAGTGCTGATTCCGTTTGTGTTTGCCCCTCCCTCTTTCGTGAAAGAATTAGAGGAATTGGGGATTGAAGTTGGCTGACCTCCCGTGTACGGGATCCTCTGTGAGCCGCTCGTTTTGCTTACCCTCGAAGCAACGGCCTGCGTGTTATCTGTGGAAGGCTCAGCCACCCCACTTCCAGCGGAGGGACTGTCCGGAGCGTCGCTTGTGTAAAGTCGCGCCGCCTCGTTCCCACGGAGCGGTCCAGATAGGACACCCCCTTTTTCTCCATTTCGGCTCAGGTAGGCCTTACCAACCCACTCTTCCAGCAACCTCATCGCTGTAAAGATCTCCTCCACTGTGTCGGGAGCCAATGCCGAGTACTCGATATGCTGGATCTTCGTCACCCGTCTATCCCGATTCTGGAACTTCCACTCGTTCCGCTTCAACGCATACAGGTTGTGCATCCACCAGTAGGCCGGCATCACCTCGAGCCTGCCTTCTTTCTCGTTATTCATGACCAGGCTGAAAGGTAGGGGGATATTCAGCTCGGCTGGATAGGCCCCTTTCTGGATCAACACGAAAGAGGCGAAGCGAGAGGAATGCTTTAGGGACACACAGAGGCCCGGCCAGAATCCGCGGCCTGCTATAATTTCCCCATCGTTAGCCCGGCTGTTATGATTGGAGCCGATAGTAGCTCCCGCAGCGATGTTGCTCTGACCCATCACTAGAGAAGCCACAAGAAAGGAGTTATTGTGGTGCTGCTCATGGGTAGGGAACACGAGGTTGTTAAGGATCTCGCAGCAGGAGACAGTGGAGTTTTCTCCCAGTACAGAATGGATAAGGCGTGCACCGTACTTTAGATTGGAGTGATCACAGAGGACGAAGCGTACCGCTTTGCACCCATAGAACACGTTGCATCCATACCCGATGATCCCGTTTACCAGCTCCACCCCCTCCCCGATCTGGGTGGGAGCCTCAGCACTGGAATTGATGGTGAGGTTCTTCAGTTTGTTCGCCCCCTTGATATAGCAGTGGGATCCGATCTTCACATCCTTGATGATGCGGCAACTCTTAATCACCGTAGAGTCGCCCACCGTTCCATAGCACCCCCTTCGTAGGTCGAACCCACCCTGAGTAAAGCGAAAGAGTTGTTCCATCAGGGCCTTGTCTTCCCGGAAGGTAGCCCAGAGGTACGCATCAGCAGGAATCATTCCATCGAAGGGGAGGATGCTTCTACCGCCAGCCTCGTTGATCACATCGATCCAGTACCGGGTGCTCTCCTCTTCCCCCTCTTTCACGATCCCGTTCCCGAATCGAGCATGGTTTGTAGTGTTCATCTCATCCACATTGAACAGGATGCACCGGTTTCCGATGATGTAGTGACAGAGATACTGGACGTTATGGATCGCTACGTTGTCTCCCAAATCGCAGGAAATGATCCGGCTGGAGGAGATTCCCACGGGCAACTTCAGATCATGGTGACGGAGAACCGAATCTTCCATTGCGCCAATCCGCACCAGCCCATAGAACTCCGTATGAGTGATCCGATACGGATCGAACCGATCCGTAACAAGGATGTGATCCCAATTGTCGCTGGTATTCAGGTTCTTGACGAGAATTTCTATCTCTTTTGCAGTGAGATGCCTCCAGTACCCTTCCGGCTTGGGGTTCTGTTCGTTACGGATCCAGAACTCGTCCTTTCCCGCAGGAAGGTATTCAGGAGGAATGAACCCAAACCCCAGTTCATCTTTGGGCAGGAGTTGAACATTATCCATATTTATCTCCCGACATTTGAAGGATAGCACAATCTGTATTATAGTGTAGGAGATCTATGAACGGAACACGCAAAATTTGTATTATCACCGGTGCCAACAAAGGGATAGGCTACGAAGCTGCCCTTACCCTGGGGCTTATGGGGTGGGAAGTGGTGTTGGCCTGTCGTTCCTTTGCCCGAGGGAACCAGGCTGTCATGGCGTTGAATTCAATTTTTCGGCAGACCGATCCTGGAGGAAAGAGCCAGGGATTGGCAGTGTTCATGGAACTGGACCTTGCCTCCCTGGCCTCCATCCAAACCTTCCTGGTGGGTTTCAAGAAACGGTACCAGGTGTGTGATGCCCTGATCTGCAATGCAGGGGTGATGGGAGGACCGTACGGCCAAACTGTCGAAGGATTCGAACGTCAGGCAGGAGTGAACTACCTGGGTCATGTGGCCCTCTTTAGCCACCTTTTCCCTTTTCTGAAGCGGTCGCCCGACGCGCGGGTGGTGCAGGTATCTTCCAGAGCCCATGAACGGGCAACTTTGACCGAAGGGGAGTTCCTGCAAGCAGTCCATCGTTCCAAGGATACCTATAATCCCTGGAAAGCGTATGCGCAGAGTAAGCTTTTCCAGGTACTGTTCACCTTGAAGGCACAGGAAGTGTATGGCTCGGATACTCTCCGGTTCTATGCTGTTCATCCCGGTGTGGTAGCCACAGATCTCCTCCTTTCCCCCCTACCCGGCATGGCTCAAACTATTATCCAGCCTTTAGCACGGCTATTCACGTGGCTGGGAGTGTTAAAAACCCCTAAGAAAGGAGCCGATGCTATCACCCATCTTCTCATGGCATCTCCCCCGCTTCCAGGCGGTACCTACTGGGCCGAGAAAGCCCTTCGAGATCCAAACCCCCTCGCTCTGTCGTCTGCCCTCCAGGGAGAGGTCTGGAACCTTACCTGGAATCTTCTCAATCCCTATGGAATACAGGCCCCTTAGCGTATGAACAGAAGAAAGCTCTGGAATCCCTTCATCCTGGCTGTTCTTTTTAGTGTGCTGATCACTACTTCCGCCCTATCCGAATCTCCCCCTAGGATCCCTCAAGCGGATAAGGGGATCCTTAACCTATCAGCAATCGATCTATCCAGCGTCGGACCCATCCCGTTACGGGGAGAATGGGAGTTCTACTGGGACACATGGATCGATCCTTCCCAGGCAGCATCGTATGCTCCTTTGGATCGGCAGTACGTGTCAGTGCCTGCCAACTGGAAAACGTATACCCATACGGTTCCCACCCCCACTCTCTATGGGAAGGCAACGTACCGGCTCAAGGTAATCACCGATGGAAAAGCCCATTTGTATGGGTTACGCCTGAAACGGATCTACTCCGCCTACAAACTCTATGTAAATGGGATACTGGTAGCCTCCAACGGAACACTGAATGAACGCCTCGAAAAAACAGAAGGCCAGCTCGCTGTTCGAACCGTCTACTTTGCTGCCTTCTCCCCCACTATTGAAATCCTTCTTCATGTGGCAAACCCCTACTATTACAGGGCAGGGGTCTTGAGTCCTCCTGAGCTGGGAATCCAGCAAACGATCGAGCGAGCCCATATATTAGCCATAGCCTCCGACGTTTTCTTGCTGGGAGTTATCGCGATCATGGCTGCCTACTATTACATTCTCTCCTTTACCCTCGTGAAACATCGGTATTCCTCCCTGTTCTTTGCTCTCTTCTGCACGACGGTGGGTCTCCGGGTTGCCCTCATCTCAGGGGAACGATTCCTTTACTACCTGGTTCCACACCTGCAACTCACAATGGATATGCTCCTCCAGGGATTTGGAATCTACCTCCTCATTCCCACTTTCCTCTCCTTCATCTATTTCCTATTCCCATCCCGCGGGAACGTAAAACTGATCAAATTCATCGGAGCTTCCAGCCTTCTGTACCTCATTGCGACCCTGGTACTGCCCCTCCGTCTTCATGGTTATATACTTGCCGGCTACTATCCCTTCTTTATCGGCGGCCTCTTGTATATGGCATACATCATTGGATACGCAATGATCAAACGGGACGCGGATGCATTCCTCGAAGGGTTTGGGTTCCTCTTCATTCTGTTTACCGCAACATACGATATGCTGATCGATCGAGAGGTATACCATGGAGACTACATTCTCCCTCTGGGGCTTCTCTGTTTCATCTTCATCCAATCGGTGATCCTCTCGGGACGGTTCAGCCGGGCTTTTGTCCGTATGGAAACCCTCGTAGAGGAAAACAGGAAGATCCTGGAGGCCCTGGAGACCCGGGTTGAGGAGCGAACCGCTGACCTCAGGCTGATGAACGAAAACCTGGAAGAAGCCCGGAATGCGGCAGAGAATGCCAACAAAGCGAAAACCCAATTTCTCCAGAACATGAGTCATGAAATGCGGACTCCTTTGAATGGAGTCCTGGGATACGCCGAACTTATCCGGGACACTGATCCCAAGGGGATCCATCGATCCTATGCAGAAAAGATCATCGAAGAGTCCAGGAACCTGCTGGATTTGATCAATCAAATCCTCGACTTCTCCAAAATCGAAGCAGGGAAACTCGTCCTGGAACTCAAGGCTTTCGAGCTGGAAGGGCTGATTCGTTCCGTATACGACATCCTTATCCCCCTGGCAGAAAAAAAACAGATTCACTTCCGACTTTCCTTCTCCCCCAGCCTTCCCTCCCATTTAAAGGGCGATCCCGTACGCTTGCGGCAAATCCTGGTTAACCTCGTCGGAAATGCAATCAAGTTTACCCATCAGGGCTGGGTGGAACTGAAAGTGGAGCAGCAGGATTCGATCGAGGATCGAGTGATCCTCCTCTTCACCATCCAGGACACAGGGATCGGGATCTCAAAGGAGTTCCAGGCAACCATCTTCGAGAGTTTTACCCAGGCCCAGTCGGGTCTTTCAAAACCATATGGAGGAACAGGGTTAGGCACCTCAATCGCAAAGCAACTTACCGAACTGATGGGAGGATCCATTAGCTTCACAAGTGAAGTGGGAAAGGGCACGACCTTCTGGGTTTCCATCCCATTCCAGAAAGTGTCGGCTGAACAATTCCAGAAGCCTGTCGTTTTAGCCTCTGAGGGGTACGAACCAGAACTGCACGGGAAAACCATCCTGGTGGTAGAGGATTATCCCACTACCCTCCAGATCACACGGCATCACCTGGAAAGTGCGGGCGCCTCTGTACTGGCCGCAGAGAATGGTCTGGAAGGAATCAAAGAACTGGGAAAGCATACGGTAGATTGTATTCTTATGGATGTTCAGATGCCTCAGATGGATGGGTTGGAAACGACCCGATTGATCCGTAAGCTCCCGATTGGGAAGCATGTACCTATCCTGGGCATGACCGCCAGCGCCTACAACGAAGACATCCAGACCTGCCTGGATGCAGGAATGAACGACGTTCTGACCAAACCTATTCGTAAGAAGGACCTGCTGGAGAAGGTCCAATTCTGGACAGGGGAAACCCCAAAACAGCCAGTGTCCGGGACACCAGAAAGAGGAATCCCAGGGGGGGCAGAGGCCCCTTCACCTATTGTCTCCTTTTCAGATGTCTCCCCTTCAGAATTCTATTCCCTGGAAACGTACCCCTTCGATCTGATAAAACTGAAGGACGAATTACAGGGGAACACGGAAGAAATATCGATCCTCCTGAGAGGGTTCATCTTGCAACTGGATACTAAGCTGGGCAAAATCGAGGAAGTTTTGCAGAAGGAAGATCTCGTCCTTCTCGCACGTGAAGTGCACTCCCTGAAGGGAGGCGCCCTTACTCTGTATGCCAATCCTTTGGCGCGGGAAGCGGATACTCTAGAACGATTAGCTCGATCCAAAAGTTCGATATCCAGGATCAAGGATGCCTGGGAACGGGTACAGAGAGAAATTCAGATCCTGAAGGCCGCTATACTGGAGCATCTGGAGAAGAATGGATGATTGTTTACCTTGTGCCGGCAATCCTTATCGGAGGGGTTGCCACCTGGTTCGGAGTCAAACAAAAGGTCGGGGTAGAGTACGTAAAAGCCGCCTTTCCCCTGTATCTGGCTTTCCTCGTACTGAATAGTCTTACGAGAGAGCCTAACGGCCTGAAGGGAGGAATCCTGGGGGGCCTTCTATTCTGCACCATCGCGGATTTCCTTTTAGGGAAACGGAACAACACCCAGGTGTTCCTCTATGGTCTGGCGGGATTTCTTCTCGCTTACCTTACCTATGGAGTCGCCTTTTTTCTACATACAGGGATGTCCTGGGTTTGGGGGGTCCTGGGAGGGATTCTATCAATCATCGGGGTCTTCCAGTACCGAACCTTCCGTACCCTTAAAGCCGACCTGCGGATCCCGGTTCTCCTCTACCTCGGCGTGGTCTCCTTTTTCTTCGTTTCTGCAACTACATTTGCCTATCACCAGGTTACCCTTTTCCCTTTCATGGGGGCGCTGGGTATCTATGGCTCGGACAGCCTGATCGCCCATAACCTCTTCCGTAAACCCCTTCCCAAAAGCGACCTATGGATCCTGCCTCCCTACTATATAGGCCAAATTCTGATTGTCCTCACCGCCCTTGGATCTTGACACAACCGTTTTGATGTCCTGGACAAAGCATGAACCTGAGTCTCTTTTACTTCTTTCTCGGCCTTCCTTTTTCCATCCCTTCTCTTCTGTCCCCTCCTTGCTCTCCATCCCACCCTATGGTAGATTCCTTCCCATGGTGTACATGAAACGAACAGCCACGTGTGGGGAACTTCGCGCAGACCATATAGGCAACGAGGTGGTTCTCAACGGCTGGGTCCACCGCCGGCGGGATCACGGAGGGATCTCCTTCATCAACCTGCGGGACCGGTACGGGATCACCCAGGTGGTAATCGACGACAACGCGCCGGACAACCTGAAAGCTACCGCTGCTGAACTAAAGTATGAGTACTGCATCGCAGTCCGGGGGAAGGTGCGGGGCCGGCCAGAAGGAATGAAGAATCCTTCCATGCCCACAGGAGACATCGAGGTGGCGGCAGAGGAGATCGTGATCCTCTCCACCTGCGAAGTGCTTCCCTTCATGATCGATGAACGCACCGATGCAAAGGAAGATCTCCGCCTCAAGTATCGGTACCTGGACCTTCGATCCGGTGCGATGCAGCGGAACATTCGGATCCGGCACGAAGCAGCGTTCCGGGTCCGGGAATACCTTCGAAGCCGGGGGTTCTACGAAATCGAGACCCCTACCCTTATCAAATCCACCCCTGAAGGGGCGAGGGATTTCATCGTTCCCTCCCGGATCCATCCAGGGAAGTTCTATGCTCTTCCGCAGAGTCCCCAGCTCTTCAAGCAGATTCTGATGGTGAGCGGATTCGACCGGTACTTCCAGATTGCCCGATGCTACAGGGACGAGGATGCAAGGGGAGACCGTCAGCTCGAGTTCACTCAGATCGATATGGAGATGAGCTTCGTGTCCAGAGAGGACGTGTTCGAAGTAACCGAGGGAATGATGCAGCACATGTTCCACCATGCCATCGGGGCGGATCTTTCCATCCCTTTTCCCCGTCTCTCGTGGGAAGAAGCGATGGACCGGTACGGGTCGGATAAACCAGACTTGCGTTTTGGATTGGAGTTACAGGATTTCACACCCTTTGTGCAGGAGGGAACCTTCAGTGTGTTCAAGGAAGTGGTAGCTGCCGGAGGGATCGTAAAAGCCCTGGTAGTTCCCGGCTGCGGGGGGTTTTCCCGAAAGCAAATTGCAGATCTGGAACAAACGGCCAAAACCTTCAAGGCCCAGGGTCTTGCCTGGATGAAGGTTACAGGGCAAAGTCTCGAAGGGGGAGTCGCTAAGTTCTATGAGTCACTTGCACCCAGGATCCTACAGGCCTTCGGAGCGAAAGACGGCGACTTGATCCTCCTTGTGGGTGCGCCGATGCGAGTTGCGCAGATAGCGCTGGGGGCTGTCCGAAGCCGTCTCGGGAAAGAGTTGAACTTAGCTGCTCCGGGCACCTTTTCCTTTGTATGGATCGTGGATTTCCCCCTATTCGAATGGAACGAAGAACTCGGGAAATGGGAGCCTGCCCACCACATGTTCACCATGCCTCAGGAACAGTACCTGCAAACCCTCGAACAGGATCCCGGCTCGGTAAAGGGCGATATGTACGACCTTGTTTGTAACGGGTATGAGGTTGCCTCTGGATCCATCCGGATCCATGACCCCGAAATCCAGAAACGAATTTTTAATATTGTGGGGTACGATCCCGCGGATGCGGAAGTTCGGTTTGGGTTCCTTTTGAACGCCTTTAAATACGGGCCTCCTCCCCATGGTGGAATCGCCCCGGGTTTCGATCGGCTTGTGATGATCATGTGCGGGGAAGAAACGATCCGGGATGTGATCGCCTTTCCAAAGAACACCTTAGGGGTATCCCCCATGGATGATTCGCCTAGCTATGTAACAGAGGAACAATTGAAGGAACTCCACATCCGGATTGTGCCGCCGGAAGCGTAATGCCTTTAACGGCAGGAAAACTCTTGAAAAAAGCCGAGCCACCCACGGTAGAGGGGGCTCGGGCGAATCGCCCCATCCTGTAATCAGGGCATACTGGACACTTTCGGCGGCAATAGGAAAAAATAAGGGGCCACCCGGCCCCCTTCTGAATCGATACACTTTTTTAACTACAAAGTTTTGACTACAATTTCTTGAACGCGAACCACCAGTCGTAGGAGTCCTGTATCCCCCTCCGCTGGGAAGCGGTCTTCTCATCCTGCGGAGGAGGAATGATCACCTTATCCCCAATCAACTCGTTGTTAGGCCAGTTGGCTGGGCAGGCTACCCTGTTCGTGTCAGACGTCTGCAGCGCCTTTACTGAGCGTAAGATTTCCGGGATACTTCTTCCTATCTCCTGCGGATAGTAGAGGATGATCCGTACGATCCCTTCCCCATCCACGATGAACACGGCTCGTACCGTGTTGGTTCCCTTTCCCGGATGGATCATACCCAGACTCTTTGCCACATCCCCCATGTCATCTGCAATCACAGGGAAAGGGATCTCCACATTGAGCTTCTCTTTGATCCATTCTATCCATTTGATGTGGGAGAAGACCTGATCGATGGAAAGCCCGATCAATTCACAGTTGAGTTTCTTGAACTCCTCCGCGTGCCTGGCGAATGACACGAACTCCGTGGTGCACACCGGTGTGTAGTCTGCCGGGTGCGAAAACAATACGAACCACTTTCCCTTGTAATCGCCTGGGATGTTCTTGATCCCATGGGTTGTTTTTACTTTTAAGTCAGGGAGCCGTTCTCCAATCAATGGAAACCTGTTTTCCATAGTCCCTCCTGTATATATAATAATATTCGGAACGATTACTAATTTATGGGTAAAAATAGATTTTGTCAACCCATTTGAAGACTTTTTACCGTAAGTTCTCTTTTGATGGTTCAGTTCATGTTTTTGAATCTTTCGCATTTAAGCCGGAAGAAGCCTTTTCAAGGCACTCCTGACAGATCCCAAATAACTCAAGGCGATGCCGAAGTACTTTCCCACCCACCTGAGAACTGGAAGAGAATTCTAAATCCTTTAAAATGGGCATCATCACGTCCACTACCTTCCCACACCGCTCACAGATGAAATGATAGTGGGGTTCTACCCTGCCATCGAACCGATCAAAGGTACTCCCGAAGTCCAGGTGGTTTATTTCTCCCTGATCCTGCAGGATCCGAAGGTTCCGATACACGGTCCCCAGGCTGAGTGTAGGAAACTCTCCTTTCAGCTGATCGTAGATCCAACTGGCAGTTGGATGGCAGTTTGTGCTTCGCAATAGCTCGAGGATCCGCTTCCGCTGCTTACTGAATCGATACGTTTTCATCACCCTGGTATTTATTATTATAGTTATAGTAAGGAATAGTCAATAGGGCGCATAGGGGTGACTGGTATGCAAAGAGAGACGGTACCTCTGGGCCACCCTTCTACGTATCATCTAAGCCAACTCTAGAATAGAAAAGCTCATTTTAAGACCCTATGTGAGAACGCCACAATTTTGGCACCACTTAACATACCTCTCCCCCCTTCCATCTCAAAATGAAAACCGCTTTCCTTGCGCCTCCTTGCCCCCTCCTGCCACCCCTCATTCCTTCTCCCGCTGCCCTCCTGAAATGAAAACGACGTGCCTTGTCCACCTTTGTCCCCCTTGCCAAAAAAACGAATTGTTTGTTTAATCTACCGCATGATCAAGGTAGGCTTTATTGGCTGGCGTGGAATGGTAGGTTCCGTTCTCATGGAACGGATGCTGGAAGAGAAGGACTTCCATGGATTCATCCCCACCTTTTTTACTACTTCGCAAGTTGGAGGCAAGGGACCGGATGTGGGGATCGAGACAGGACCGTTGAAAGATGCGTTCCATTTACCCTCGCTCGCTGAGCAGGATATTCTCGTTACCTGTCAGGGGGGAGAATATACGACAAAGGTATACCCGGAATTACGGGCCAAAGGGTGGAAAGGGTACTGGATCGATGCCGCCTCTACCCTTCGGATGGCAGAGGATGCGGTGATCGTTCTGGATCCTGTGAATCGCCCCGTTATCGATGCGGCCCTGAAACAGGGAATCAAGAATTACATAGGAGGGAACTGCACTGTCAGCCTCATGCTGATGGCCATCGGCGGATTGTTCCGTGAAGGGCTTGTGGAATGGGTTTCTACCATGACCTACCAGGCAGCCAGTGGGGCGGGTGCAAAGAATATGCGGGAACTCCTCGATCAGATGGGATTCCTCCACAGGGCAGTAGAAGAAAAGCTGAAAGACCCCGCCTCGGCCATTCTCGAAATTGATCGGGATGTAACAGCCGCGCTTCGGAGTCTCCAGATACCGGTAGAAAACTTCGGGGTACCGCTGGCAGGCAGTCTGATACCGTGGATCGACAAGGCGATGGATCATGGGCAAACTCGGGAAGAATGGAAGGGGTACGCCGAAACCAACAAGATCCTTGGGTTGAAGAAGCCGATCCCTGTGGATGGGATCTGTGTTCGAGTAGGAGCGATGCGGTGCCACAGCCAGGGTCTTACCATAAAGCTGAAAAACCCCCTTTCGCCGGTAGAAGCGGAAAAGATCATTGCCTCCTCCAATCCATGGGTAGAGGTAGTTCCCAACAATCGTGAGGATACCATAAAGCGGTTGACCCCGGCAGCTGTCGCGGGAACTTTAAAGATTCCCATCGGACGAATCCATACCATGAAAATGGGAGAGGACTTCCTAACCGCTTTTACAGTGGGGGATCAACTCCTCTGGGGGGCTGCAGAACCGATTCGGCGCATCCTGCGGATTGTGCTGGAGTTCCAGCAGAAACATGGCTCCCACTAGGAGCTTAATTCGCCACAGGAGCCCCTCAATTGTTGGAAAATTCTTCCCCGCCGTCTTAATGGACGGCGGCAATCTTTACACTTTGTCGCTGCCTACTCCCGTTTTTGCTTGATGCACAGTACCAATTTCTACGTTTTCTCGCCGCCTTCCTTTTCATTTGAAGAGACAAGGCGAAATAGCTTCTTCAATAAACCTACCCTGCCAAATAGGAGGAACCACAGCAGGGCACTTAATATAGCCAGCGGAATACCGTACAGAATGATACCTATCAGGACCACCACAATTCTCTGCAAGACAAAAGAATATGAGGCGAGCAGGTTCTTCAAGGACTGCCCAAGGCCAGGATCCCCGATGCGCACGGATACCTCTGATTCAAAGGTAACGTTCACAGTTGCATAGTCCACCTGCTTTACCAGGCCCCGGAACTGCCCTTCCAGGCTTTCCAATTCTGCGAGTGCTTCGTTTAAAAACCGTTCAATATTTAAAAGATCTTCTATGTTTTTCGCGTTCTTTAGATAGGTTTGGTACCGTTCCACAAGGATCCGTTTATTCTTTACCCGGTTTTCCAGGTCATAGTACTGATCTGTTACATCCCGGGCTTGCACATTTTTACGCCGTACCTTGCCAAGAGTATCGACCCAGTTTAGAAACTCCTGGAATCGGCTCACTGGAACGCGTACCTCAAGCGAAATGGAACCCGCATACACATCCTGAGAAGAAGTGTACGCTTCAAAGGATGCCAATCGTTTCTCCAGTTCTTGAACGGCTACTCGAGGATCAGGTGCCACAAGTTCAACATGCGCTGTATAAATCAGCTTTCTCGCTTCTGGAACCTGACTCAGAGATTTCATGTTGCCAGAGCCTTCAATTGCCTTCGGATTTACAGCTTCGGTAGTGGTGATGGCTTTATTCGTTACCCCTAACCTGCTACATCCAAGTACCAGAAAGATCAATCCCAGATACAACACATTCCACTTACAAGATCGCTTTTTCTGTTCTTTTCCTACCTTCATACCCAATTCCTTTTTAAGAATCCAATGCCAACTCCAATATATCTCATCAACAGGCATTATTCCTAACCTATTTAGTTACTCATTTATTAACTCGAACAGATCGAGGAACCGGGATCTATACCGCTCCTCCAGGTAAGATCGGGCAGCGTCGAAAAAGGGGCCCGGTAGTGCATCGATGATGGCGGTATCACTACTGGAAATGCAGGGTGGCGAAGCTCTCTTCAATAGATAATCCGCCGAGTCCCCCAGGGCACAATCTCCTTCCAACCCTTTTTGCAGAAGCAGATCCCGGATCTCGCCGGCATGAAGGGCACTATGGGAGACAGGGGAGTCCAGGTACACATGTACTGTCCTGAATCCCAGCGTACACAGATGGGCAAAGAACCCCTCTGCCAATTCGAGGAACAGTTCTGTATGGGTCAGCCGCCCATGGGTGCCTCCGGCATCCCGTAGATAACCATCATTCCCGATAAAAAGAAGCTTTCCAAGCCGGTAATTCAGCAGGGTGAACAGGACATTGTACCCATCGATGTGGAGTTCAGGCAGTACGGGCAGGAGTGTAAGTTTTGACTTTCTCGATACGGCTCTATCTTTTGAGGTAATTCCCCGAAATAGAACCATCCGTTCATCTTTGCTGAGTCTATACCGATCCCCAACGAGGGCTATAGAGGCTTTTTCTGGATACTGTTTATTGAGAAGGGTAAAATAATCTTTCGCTGCTTCCCTGAATGCCGGACTTACATCCATTGCTCCGGCTCAAGCATACAGATCCACGATGTCTCCGAGGGATTCTATCTTTGCCGCATCGATCGTTTGCTGTGCATTGACTGCCACGAGCTTTTGCGCCAATTCCTGGGGCTTCAACATAGAATCCAACAAAATTTTCAGGAGTACATCTTGGGTGTTCTGAATCGTTCCTACCGAATCCATACTCCCGTCTCCTATCTTACTCAAAGTATCGGCAATTGGGGGTAAAACTAAAGGGGCCCCGAAAGTACCCCCATCCAGCCCAACAAGAATGAATAATAGGTGGGATCCATACCACTAAGGATTCACGCTCGGCAATGAACCGGATAGAGCTTTCAGGTCATTGTCAGTGAATCGCAGACCCAGACCCATGAAAAAGTCCCGATCCTTTAGGATTGCATTGTCCACTCCACCGGTTAGGTACAGCCATTGGAGGGGGTTCTTCGATCGCGGGTCGTAGAAGGGGTACACCGTGCCATAGGCCCGCAGGTAGGGGCCCCCACTCTGTGTGAAATCGAACAATTCGGTAGACAGGACAAGGCCCTTGAAGGGATGAAAATCGATCCCCAGACCTCCGGTACTCTCAATTACACCTCCCCGCAGGGAGAACTGTCCGAACCGGCGGGCGATCTGGGCGTTGATCAGCAGTTTCCGTTGCCGCTCTGTCTCGAGGGTTGTGTAGGAAGTAGGGGTTCCGTTTGTCGTTACCACCGTGGTTTCCTTCTTCGTTTCAGAAAGCCTGGGAGAATCCACAATACCGAGCATGTAGTACTTGCTGGTGTCCAGGGGATTCAGGCGAATTCCCAACTGGTTTCGCGTGTCCAGGTTTTTCATCAATAATTCCGACTGGAAACCGATCTGCAGTTCCATCCCCATGGTAGAATTGATGTACTCTTCCACTCTGCCGGAAATGTTCACGATGTTGTTATACAAGGTTTCATCGTGTAGAAGTTTTCCTAGATTCCCTTCGCCTGCGTTGACCCTGTCCACCGCCTTATTGACCCCTTGAACCACCGAGCCGATCTGGGAAAGGGTAACATTCACCTGATCTACCGCGGTACCCACCTTGTGCATCAAGCCTCCAGCCTGGGTGGCCGCTTCCCCGATCTGGACAGCCGTGGCATCGATCTGGGCAAGACTAGTATTCACCCGATCTATGGTGGACTGGAGTTTGGCGACACTGTCCCGTAACCCGTTTACCGTCTGACCGACAGATTCCTGGTTCTCCAATAGGATCTGATTCACCCGCACGGTGATATCCAGCGTACTCTGAAGGATCTGGGAGAGTTTCTGCCGATCCTCCACCGTATTCATCTTAAGGGTCTGGGTGATTGAATTGATATTTTCCAGGGCCGAGGCGAGGAGGTTCAGGTTCTTCTCTACCAGGAGATTGGTGGTTTTGGTGACATCCCGGGCCGTAGTGAGGATTTCCTTCAAGGTAAGGTACCCGCCTTCATCGGAGAGGAACCTGCGGAGGTCTTTTACCAGTCCACGGATCTCGTCGGTGAGTTCCGCGGCTCCAAGGAAGGTCTGGTCCATCACGTTGGAACTAACCGCGTTCTGGATCATCCCACCCGCAGGGAGGGGCTTTTCGACCCGGGTACCCGGATACACCTGCACTGCTGAGGTACCCAGCATGGATTCGAGGGTCTTCACCACCCGGGCGTCCTCGAACAACTTTACATCCTTGTTGAGTTCCAGCGTAAGTTTTGCTTTTCCCCCTACAAGTTCGATGGAGCGTATCTTCCCCACGTTCACCCCAGCGAGCCGCACGTTGGAATCCACGTACAAACCGCTCGCATCGTCCATCACGACCTCTACGGTGTACGTTTCCTTTGCCTGAATTCGATCGGCTGTGCGCATGATGTACACTACGGTAGCGATGCTGGTGATGAGAACGAATAAACCGATCTTTAGCAATCTAGACATACTACTCCTCGGGCCCACAATCGACTTTCAAATCGGCAAAGGAATTCTCCAGGAATTTCCTGAGTATGGGATGCTTTGCCTGGGCGACCTCGTTAGGTCTACCTACTGCCTGGATCGCTCCGTCTGCCAGAAAGGCGATTCGGTCCGAAATAGAAAAAGTACCCTTGATATCGTGGCTGATCACCATACAGGTAATCCCGAACTCGTCATTCACCCGCTTGATCAGGTTGTTGATACTCTCCGACAGCACAGGATCCAATCCGGTAGTCGGTTCGTCGAAGAGAAGGATGTCGGGTTCGATCGCCAGCGTGCGAGCTACACCTACCCGTTTTCGCATCCCTCCTGAGAGTTCGGAAGGATATTTTTCTTCTATACCCGGGAGCTCGATCCATTCGAGTTTTTCTTTCACAATCGCTTTCATTTTCCGCTTGTCCTTCATCCCCAGCACTTCCCGTAAGGGAAAAGCAATGTTTTCCTCCACAGTCATGGAGTCGAACAAGGCCGCATCCTGGAAGCAGTACCCGAACCGCCTCCGGATCCGCCTCAGTTCGATTTCGGGAAGCTTCGTGATCTCCTCCCCCTCTACCTTGATGCTTCCCTTATCTGCCTGCATGATCCCGATGATGCATTTGAAAAGCACACTCTTTCCTGTTCCACTCTGGCCGATGATGGAGGTGATTTTTCCTTTGGGAACGTCGATATCTACCCCCGCCAGCACCTTCTTATCGGCAAACCCTTTGTATAACCCGCGAACCGATATAATAATATCCATCGTACCATACCTATTTTACTTCAATCGAACAAGACTTTCAGCATGATATCCGCCATGATGTAATCTGCCACCAGAATCCCTACCGAAGAAACCACCACTGCTTTTGTGGCCGCATCCCCCACTCCACGGGACCCTCCCTTTGCATAGTACCCATAGAAGCAGCAGATGGTACTCACCAAAAGTCCCATCACAGCTGCTTTGATAAAACCGGAGATGATATCCACTGGATCAACATAGGAGTACAACTGATCGAGAAATCCTGCCTTATCCACTTTCCGAACCATTACCGAGATGAAGTAACTACCCAGAACGCCCACGATGTTCGCAATAGCCGTCAGCACGGGAAAGGCAAGGATCGAAGCAATCACACGGGGTACGGCAAGGTACTGGATAGGGTTCACCGACATGGTTTCCATCGCGTCGATCTGTTCGGTGGCCCGCATGGTGCCGATTTCTGCAGTCATCGCGCTGCCGTTTCGGGCAATGAGCATCAGGGCAGTAACCACAGGAGCAAGTTCCCGGCTTAACGTTTTGGCCACCGCAGCTCCTACCAGCATCTCGGCCCGGAACATGGATAAGAAACTCCCCAGCTGGAGGGAAAAGATCATTCCGATGGTAAGACTGGAAAGTAAGATGATAGGGATGGAGAAAACCCCGATCTTTTCGAGTTGTTCTGCCACCAAATACCATCGAAAGGGTTTTCGAACCATCTGCTTGAACATCTCTACCGTAAAGAGCCAGAACTGTCCCAAGAGTTCCAGGGCGGCTATGATCTTCGGTAGAAGAACTCCTCGGTACTTCATACGTTGATGATAGGGAAACTCTTATACCCGGTCAAGGGAAGAGGGAACCCTGTCAAAAGGGAGCAGATGGAAGAAAACCCCGAGGTACAAGCTGGCTATTTTTTGTTAAGTGGTGCCAAAATTGTGGCGGTCTCACATGCTGTTTCAAGATGCACTTTTTATCTTTGTAGATTCTTTTCTGGGATGCCCTTTCCTTAAATTCTAACACTGTAGGATTGTTTCCTTTCTATCCCCGCCACAATTTTGGCACCACTTCTTATTTTCCGAAGGGCTTTGATTACGGGTTTAATCTATGGTATGGTATCCCTCTATGGATAGCAAACAATCTCTCTTCCAGAAAGCGTACGATCTCGGATTTGCCTACGAGAGGGACTATCGAGGTTGCGCTCAGTGCGTAATCGCTGCCCTCCAGGATGCCCTTCATGTTCGGAATCGGGACACAGACATGATCTTCAAATCCGCTACAGGATTAGCGGGGGGTGTAGCGCAGGAAACGGATGGACACTGCGGGGCGTATTCGGGAGGTGCCATGATGATTGGTTACTTCCTCGGCCGGGAACGGGACAACTTTGCCGATCCTGAAAAGGTGCGCTACAGAACCTCTGCCATGATCGCGCGCCTGCACGGGAAGTTCATCGACACGTACGGCACAGTCACCTGCAGGCAGATCCATACCAAAATCATGGGACGTCCTTTCTACTTCAAGGATCCGGACGAGCTCCGCAAGTTCGACGAAGCGGGCGCCCATACGGACAAGTGTACCAGTGTGGTGGGAAACGCTGCTCGCTGGACTGTAGAGATCCTCGCCGAAGAAGGACTGATTTGAGGGAACCAAATAGACAACCCCGATGGGTCCGCTCTCTTACGAGGTCCTGACCGAAAGGGGATTTTTAGGGAACAACGGGTGGGCAGAAATCTTACTCCCCAATGATCTTTACCAGCACCCGTTTCCTCCGTTTCCCGTCGAACTCGCCGTAGAAGATCTGTTCCCAGGGTCCAAGATCGAGTTTTCCTTTGGTTACTGCCACCACCACTTCCCGGCCCATGAGGGTCCGTTTCAGGTGGGCGTCCGCGTTGTCCTCAAATCCGTTGTGCCGGTACTGAGAGTAGGGCTTTTCGGGAGCCAGTTTTTCCAGCCAGACCTCGAAGTCCTGGTGCAAGCCGGACTCATCATCGTTAATGAACACACTGGCCGTTATATGCATGGCATTTACCAGGCACAACCCTTCGGTAATCCCACTTTCTTCCAGACACTTCTCCACCTCTGGCGTGATGTTGATGAACTCCCTTCTCTGGTTCGTATGAAACCACAGTTCCTTCCGGTAAGACTTCATACACATCTCCCTGTTTCGTTCTCTACACATGGTTACGGAGCATCAGCTCCATCGGATGAGGATTCAAATAGATCTGATCTTGCAGATACTTCGTATCGTACTTACGGACATAGTGCTTGATCAAGGTGATAGGCACGATCAGGGGGAGGAATTGCTTTCGATACTGGTCGATCAATGCAAGGAGTTCCTCTTTTTCGTCCCTGGTTAACTGTTTTTTGAAATACCCCATGCAGTGGAGAAGCACATTGGAGTGTTTTTTTACTGTCGCCTGTAGGGAAAGAGCCTTCATGAACAGCTCTTCGTACCGCCGAAAGAGCTCTTCCGGATTCATCCCTTTTCCCTGGGCCACCAATAGTCCTAACTCTTTGTAAGCTGCCACAGAATGGGACATGATCAAAAGCTTGTGTTTTGTATGGAACTCTACCAGTCCTCCCAGGGTAGGGTGGTTTTTTACGAACTGTTTCCATCTCCAGTAGGAGAACACACGTTCCAGAAAGTTTTCCCGGATGTCCGGATCGTTCAACCTTCCCTCTTCTTCTGCCGGAAGCAGGGGAAAGTGTGTTACCACCGCTTGTGCGAACAACCCTCTCCCGTTCTTGGCTGGAACTCCGTTCCGGTACACTTTTACGCGAAACAGCCCTGAACTGGGAGAATCCTTCTTGAAGATGAACCCCGACAGATCTGCCTGTTCCAGCTGTACGACCTTTCTCTGGCAGTAGGAAAGCATCTGTTCCGTCTTATCCACCTTGGTCTTTGTCGTAATCAGTCGGGGAGCCTCTGGATTGCCTTCCAACCGCATGGACTCCCGGGGGATAGGGAGCCCGCATTCCACCTCGGGGCATACGGCGAAAAAGGTAAAGAACTTTCCAAGGATATCGGTGATGTACCGGTCATGCTTGTGCCCCCCATCGTACCGCACCGATTGGCCTAGGAGGCATGCACTGACCCCCAAAACGATGGGCTTCTCTACAAGTTGATCCAGAGGCTTTTCTGATTCCTTCATTCACTTACCCCTCCTGTAATCTAGCTATGTGAATGGGAGTGTGGACTGCTCCCTCTAGCCTCAATACGCTCTTCACTAGAGCAACTTCTTCCGCCCGAAACTGCAAGCGGGGGAATGCGGCGAACGGTTCGCCCCGACCTCCATCATCGTGCTGCGGTTTATAGCCGCTCTGATCTAACGATACCGTCTGCTTCGAAAGCCCCATCTTATGTTTTTCCTCCCCTATGTGCCGCAATAGCTTCGAAAACTCCCCGCCGGCTTCCCTCAGTTCCTGCCGGGAAAGGTTTTTCCGGGCGTAGGCGATGGTGATGTGGGGTCTGAAAGGTTTCGTATCGAAGGATACTTTTGCTTCCTGGAGCCGTGCCCGCAAGGTATCACTCAGGATCCCTGCCTCTCTACTACCCACATCGATTCCCACCCAGACTACCCGCGGTTCCCACGGATGGGGAAAGGCCCCAAGGCCCGAAAGTTCACAGGGGAATAGGGGGGTGGCGCCTGCTGTTTCATCCAGAATCCGCTCCAGCATTGGGATATACGTCACCCTCGTATCTCCCAGAAACGCAAGGGTGAGATGGAAATTCTCTTTAGGGAGGGGTTTGAAAAAAGAGGGGGATAGAAACTGTTGCACTTCGAGGAGTGCCTGTTTGACCTCTTCAGGTAAGGGAAGGGAAACAAAGAGCCGAAGGGCATCCTTTCCCGTGGAGTCGTTTTCTACAGGATTGTTTCGCGAGCTTTTTCCTCGCTGTTTTTCTTCCACAGCCGCTTTCTCCTTTTTGTTTTAAAGGCAAGGGGCGCCCCTTTCATTCGAATAACCCGGGTGGCTTCTCACTGGAATAATCCGACCCCTCCATAACTAGACCCCTAATTTAGCTTTCCGACCGCCGCATTTCGGAGGATCCGGAGAAAGATCCGCAAACGGGAAGGCTTGACCTTCCGTTCAAACACAGAAAAGGGATTCCGCTCGATCTGGAGAGCTGTCCAGAAGTACATGTCTGCCGCGGTACGAATGGGGATCAGGTACCGGTAGGGAATGAACCGGTATCCCGAGAGAGCTTCCTCCTGCCAGGTCCTGTATTGCTTTAGGTGATGTCGAATAAAACGACTCCACTCCTCCGGATGCTTTCGGGCGTAGGATTCTTCCACAATCCGGGGATCAGCGCCATCTAAGGGGAGGTACCTGCGTCCCAACGCGTGGTCTTCCGCAACGTCCCGGCAAAAGTTAATGTACTGCATAGCTCTACCCAGCATGCGGGCAGAAGAGTAGGCTTCTTCGGGTAAGGCAAGGATCCGACTCATGAAAAGTCCCACTACCTCTGCCGACCCGTACATGTACTGGAGAGTCTCTTCCAGGGTCTCGTAGGTCTTCTTGTAAAGGTCCGCCTCCATAGCAGATAGAAAAGCCTCGGTCCAGGCTTTATCGAAGCCGCACTCCTGGCTCAACGCCACAAAGGGGTCGATGATGGGGTCATTACTGGGGGTTCCCTGCAGAGCTTTACGGTAGGCCTCCCGAAAGGCATAGAATCCTTCCCGATCCTGAGGAAGGGTATCCACAAAGTCATCCGCCCTTCGTACAAAGGCATAGAGGGTAAACACCCGATCCCTTACCTCTTTCGGGAAGAAAATACTGGAATTGAAATAGGTCTTACTCCCCCGCTGGAAAATTGTTTTTCGCAACGTCTGCAGGCTCTTCGGATCAGATTTGTATATCCCCATGGTCAGGCACGCTCCTCCTCCTTCAGGTCCTTCTCCATCCCTTCTGCAGTGATCACCGAGCAAATGAACACACTCGGTACCCCCACCCCTGGATGGGGATAGTGGCCCGTGTAGTAGAGTCCCTTTACTTTACGGGACCTGCGAGGCGGCCGGAAGATGGCTGTCTGGAGCAAAGTGTGGGAAAGCCCCAACGCAGTCCCCCCCCAGGCATTGTAATCCGACCGAAAATCCCGCTGGGAATAGAGCCGTTTTACCCGAAGGTAGGGGCGGATTTTTTCTCCTAGAATGCTTTCCGCTTTCTCCATCATCC
>CALKLC010000064.1 GCA_937991975.1 uncultured Spirochaetales bacterium
CCGGGCTCATGTTGTAAGCGATGCCGTGAATCAGTTCCCACCGTTCCCCTTCCGGCCAGGACTTCCACTCTGCCAGAGTAAAGCGTCCGCCCGGCTTCAAGGCACTGGTTCCCTGTGTCTGCGACATGGCGAAACCTCCGTTTACAGTAAAAACTATACTATACATTCAGGGAGGCGTCGAGTCGACAAGTGAAAAAGAGTGGTCGAATTAGCTCCTCCTCAATCCTTTATTATTTCACTGTGCCTGCAGGGTGAAAGTGATGATACAGGAATAATTCCCGGCAGTGGGAAAATCCAGGGGTTCCACTGTGAACACGAAAGCATAGCGGACTCCCGCATATACAGTAGGGGGTGCAGCAGTGGCAATGGGGTAACTTTGTGCGGGGGTAAGGAGGATCGGGGTACTGTTCAGGGTTACCCGTAACGGAACCGTGCTTGTATCTGTTGGGTCCATGATCTGCATGGCATTCCCATACTGGGAAAGCATGGAGAGGGTATATACCTGGTTTGACCGCACGATCACATCTACTGCTCGAGTCTTCCCCTCTTCCAATATACCAAAGTCAAGGGTAGAGGCAGTGGAGCCTGTACTGAAAGGGGCACCCGGAGGCACCAGGGAGAGTTCCATCACAGAGGGCATGGTGATCTGTACCTGAAAGGACCGTTGGGCTTTCTGTGTATAGGAATCCAGAGTGCCCTGATATAGAGTGAGGGTGATGGTATCCGTATAGGTTCCCGCTGGAGGGAACTGGCCCGGGGGCAGAATTACCACAAAGGAAAGATGCTGCGCATTCCATCTGGCATCAAAAGGGAAACTGCCCCTGAGAACCTCCTGCGGGGTAGGATTTGCCGATAGATCCTTGAGCACATTCCTGGATACAGCGGAATCGTAGATCTGATACGTTAATAGGCTCCCCCCTGTACTGGAGACTTGCCTGGGATCGAAGGTTCCTGATCCTCCGGCGGAAAAAGTTACGAAATAGTCCGAAGCAGCACCCCGGTGCCGGACCGTTAAAGTACCGGTAAGTACCAGTTCAGCGTCCAGTGTATAAGTCCCTGTGATCTTATTAGGAACATTCTGGAGCTGGAACTGCTGGGACCAAACAGAGGTCGCATAAAAAAAGAATAGAAAAATCGAGAATAATAAACCCTTACTTTTCCTCATCACTCACCTCCAGAGTTCCCCATGAAACAAATCCAGAAATCTCCGGCGGAACACGAATCAAAATCGTCGTTTTTATCCCCGAGATTCGCATCTCGTACTCCCCACCGGCACGTAGTCCGTACGCCTGGAATACCCCCCCTTCATCCGTAAAAAAAGGAATGGATTTCTCCCCTTCTGTACTGCCTGGTTCGGGCCGCACAGGAGTTAACGTACCTGCCCGATATGCTACCGGCCTACCTCCTCTGAACAGAAGGGTCCCTTCAATAAATATAGTAGGTTTTGTTCCTGCCCGAACAACGGTGCCGCTCCGGTAGGTGGGTTGCAACACGCGTACGTTTCCTCCCACTTCGGATCCTGCGGGCGCCTGCGGAGCGTCGATCAGTAGCTGGGATTTTTCGTACGAGTTCAGTAAAAGCAGCCCCGGGATTTTTCGGCTCGCCTGAATGTCTCCGCTTCCTGTACTGCTTACCCAGAGAGTCTCGTTTTGTAAGCTCTCGGTGGGAACGATGAGCGTGTAACTGTCGTATATTGGTTTGGAAATGACCCATTCCCCCTCGGCATACGCAACAGACGTTCGTGCCTGAGCAGTTAGGCGACTGGCAACGTAGGTAGAACTGCCCTTGAAAATGTTCTGTACAAGGGATCCTTCGAAGAACCGGTTTCCGTAGGAACCACCGAACCGAACAGAGGCAGGTCGTTCCACCTCGACAGGGAATCCCTCCACTGCCGCATCAACTGTCAGCGTACCTTCTCGAACTTCCGGTCTGACCTGGACACTCGCACTCCCGCTTCCTTCTGACAGAGAGGAGGTAAAGGATGAGGTGCGGCGACCCTCGGGGGAAATAATCGTGATGGATATGGATCCCCGGGTATCCGTTACGCCGGATTCAGACCGGTTCGAGGAAACACTGAAAAGAAGGTTCACTCCTTTCCGCAGGGTCTGAAGAGCTGTTAAAGACAGATAGGTTCGATCTTTCCCCATCCGGGAAAACTGGTAAACCCCCGACACTCCCAGGCTCAGTCCGAAGGGAAAAGATTGGCTAATCATCCCACTGAGCTCCCAGCTGGAAGGGGGAGGTGCTTGAAGGGATTCCAGAGGTGTATGGAAGCGGCTTCCCCGGTACTGCACCCCCACTCCTACCGCAGGGTATGATTTACGTCCTGCAAAGGATATCCGGTATTTGAGGGAAGCGGCCCAATCCTCCACCCTGTATTTGCGAAAGCCGAGGGCGAAGTCGCTCAAGAGGATGCCTACCGGTAACGCAAGAAGCCCTTCGATACCTCCCAGCTGCCTCGAGGGGTTGCCCTGCATGTTTGCACCTGCCGTACTCCAGCTACTGAGCCCCCAGAGGAACGACCCCTGTGCCGTGGGGGTGTCCGGATCCCATCTCGGTATTCCCATTCCCAAAAAGAACGAACTTTCCCCTTCCGGCTGCATTCTGCCGTCGAAGGCAACGAACCGTTCCAGCACACGTTCCCGAGCGTTTTCCTCCTGCACAATAAGTCTCATATCGTTCACGCCGGTAACGTAGGGGAAGTTGAGTAGCCTATGTTTCCCTGGATCCAGTTGCAGGGTACGAATCAGTTGATCGTTCACATACACCTGCACGATCGCTGGCCGTTCCAGGAACAGTTCCTCCCGGCTGAGGGTTCTTTCCTTCCGAAAGAGGGCGGGGTCCCGAAGAATACTTACTCCCTCGAGAATAAGGGGAGACTGGAACCCCTGCACTGCGATACCCGAAGTTCCCAGGGTTAGGCGGGCGGAATACGGCTCAAAATCCTTTATAAGCCTCTCATACTCGAAGGTGATATCTGGATTCGGATACGTTACTGCGGATACACCTGCTTCCAGAACCCATCCCCTATAGTTCAAAGTGGGGGATGCGGAGAGATAAAGGGGTAGAGTTACTGGTTCGGCCGCATATGGTTCATACCAGAAAGAGACAGAAGAGCTCACGTTCAGGTAGCCGCTGAATGGTGCAGGGTAATCTGTTTGAGGGTCTGAGATCGAGGGTGCACCGGAAAGGAGGATATCCTGGGATGCTCGTAATGCAGGAGGGACCCTTATATGGAGGGCAAGCAATTGCCTGTCGAATGTTGTCTCCAGCCCCGCTTCTGCCAGATTTTCCAGCTCCACAAACCCCGGCATAGCTCCCTCGCTGATTCGGCTCCACACTTCTTCCTTTACCCTGCCTCGCAGGAAGTCTTTCAACTCCTTTATCGGCAGATAGATCTTTCCCTCATCCGTGATCATCGTCTCGACCTGCCCTGCCCGTACCCCGTCGAGGGCGAAATCGATCGGCACGCGGAGTCCCTTTTCCTGCGCGATTCCTTCCTCTGAAGGGGACCCCAGAAAAAGAAGGAGCAGGGTCCATACGCCGAGGAGGTTACCGTACCGCCTCATACTGGAAGTTTACCGTAAGAGCGGAAGGATCCACATCCTGGAGTTCAGGCGGTAGAGGGATAAAAAAGTTCCTTCTGGATCCGGCCAGCAGGTTCTCTCCGTCAATTCCCTTCAACGGTTCTCCTTCGAACACCACTTTTTGTCCACCAGCCGAAAGTTCTATCCTCAAATCAGCCAGGATACTGTGCGCCGTGCCCAGGTTCTGGAATTCCAGGTATAGCCCTTTCCTCCCCTCCTTGTCGGTGCCTGCCCTGAATTGAGTAAGCCGGATATCCGGTTTTGCCTGGGGCGGCAATACGTACAGGGAACCTACGTATCGGGTGAGGATCCGTATCGAACCGCCGGCTCGTTTGTTTTCTCCAAAATCCACGGGGAGCTGTTCTACGAGAAGCCGAAAAGCCAGTTCCTGCGCGGGATTTGGATCACCTTTCCACTGGACCCGCACCAGCTGGATGGCTTTAGGGCCCAGTACCACACGGGAAGGATACACCGTGAATAGTGCCTCCGCCGGAACATTCAATTCCCGGCCTTCAGAATCCTCCCTTCGCGTGAGTACCTGAATTCGTACTGCAACCGGATCAGTGGAAGGATTGGACAACCGCAGAGTCACCACCGATCCAGGACCTGAAGGTTCCAGATCCGCGGTGATTGGCTCTAAGTTAAAAGCAGTAAGGAATAGAAAAGCTGCAACCCCCAGGATTGCAGCCAGTAATCGCGGACCCGTTTGTTTTAATGTGACCCCGATTCCTCGGTGCGGCCTCATTTTGCCGTGATCGTAAAGGTGAGGGTATCGCTATAGGTATCTTCGTACAGGAAAGCCCCCGTGTAGGCAACTCTTACTGCTTTTGATACTCCCGCCCCCGTTGTGCGGGTGTTGGAATCGGAAACGATCGCGCTTCCTGCCGAGAAGGTTACTGTGGTACCTCCGTAGGAAAGTGTATAGGTGAGAGTGTCCGCATTCCCTGCATCGATGCTCTTGAAGTAGGGTTGAGAAGCGCCACTGAAAACCGCATTGAGGGATTCCACTGTAACTGTATATCCGCCCTTCTTGTTGCTCCGTTCCACCACATTCGCTACAGCCACGTCGGTGTCTGCGGACAGGTTGAGGGTGGCAGCAGCAGGCAATGCGTTGACCGTAATGCTGAGGATAGGGGGCACGGTTCCGGTCAAGGTGAGGGTACCGGTTGCCTGGGCTGCCAGCGGAAAAGATGCAAAGACCAATACTACCCATACAAAGAATAAGGTTTTCTGACTTTTCATATCACTTTTTCCTCCTATAAAATATATAACACTAACTATATAAAAAACAAGGAGTATTCAGTTATATGGATTATAGGGTTTCCTCTCCCACTTCCTGCTCGCTAAGCAGGTCAGGGAACCTTTCCTTCAACGCTTTCCGAAACGCAGGGGGATTCAGGCCTAACAACTGGGCAGCCTTCTCCCGGTTCCCTTTTGTTCTCCGAAGAGCTTCCGCGAAGAAGGAACGCTCCGCCTGATACAATAGGGCTTTCAGATTAATACCTTCTACAGGGATCTGTGCCCAGAATGGGAAACTGTGGTTTGAAGAATAGGAGGAGGCCCGAAGGGGCGGAGGAAGACATTCAGGTTTCAGTTCATCTGATTTTGAAGAAGCGCACAGGGCGATGATCGTATTCTGGAGTTCCCGCACATTTCCGGGCCAGGAATACTGGTAGAAGATGTCCAGTACCTCCCGTGAAAGAAACTTTGACTCATCGTACTTCCTGTTCCATTCCTCCAGGAACTTCCTGGCCAGAAGAGGAATATCCGCTTTGCGGCTCCGCAAAGGGGGAAGCTGGATCATGACCTGGGATAGCCGATCGTACAGGTCCCTCCGAAATGTTCCTTTCGCCAGCATGGCTTCCAGATCCCGATTGGTAGCAGCAAGTACCCGGACATCCACCCGGTATTCGCGGTCCGAACCTACAGGTTGTACGGTTTTCTCCTGCAAAACGCGCAGCAGCTTGGGTTGAATTTCCAGAGGAAGATCCCCTATCTCATCCAGAAGGATCGTACCCCCGTCCGCGGCCCGGAACTTTCCTATCCGGTCCTTCGCTGCACCGGTAAAAGCTCCCTTCATGTGGCCAAAGAGCTCGCTTTCCACCAGGTGAGGGGAAAGAGCAGAACAGTTGATTGCCACGAAAGGGTTATGGTTTCTTGGGCTTTTCTCATGGATCAGCCGGGCAAGCAACTCTTTTCCCGTACCCGGCTCTCCCCGCAGCACTACCGATACATCTGCGTACCTGGCTACCAGGAGTGCTTTCCTGACAGATTCGAGAAAGAATTCCGATTTATTGGATTCCAGAAGGGCTTGAACAGAAAAATCGCTGATGGGTTTATCCCTCTCCAACCCATGAAGAATAAATGACAGAGAGAGGTCTACAGATGTATCCTCAGAACCCTCGTGGGAAATGACACGGGGTAAGTCGAGGCTGTCCAGATCGATCTCTCGCACCCGGTACGAACCGCCGCCAAATTGGGGAGGAACCCCTTGCAGAAGGGTAGCGGGCAATTCTCCCGACCGAGCCAGCAGGAACCAGCAGGTCTGGATCTGAGGGGTCCCTGGATCGAGTAGGATGTATAGTTTCTTGCCCCTCTCATCATCTGCCAGCAGACCCAGGGTATCAAAGGCCTCTGAGAGCTTCTTGTAGATTTCCTCGTAGTCCACTACCGATGAAAGCTGGAGAAGATAATGGGTAAAGTGGCTCTTCCCTCCTCCCTCCCGATATATCTGTTCTACCTGCCGCGCTCGTTCCAGGTAATCTCCTCCTGTGCAGAATAGAATCACCTCATCGAAGGTTCGAACCTGCAAGAGGGAGAGTACCGGGCCGTAGGCTTCTTCGGCTTCAATCTGCCCTCCGGAATCCGGGACTGCAGTGTGTTCGCTCTCATTGTACGGATCCCGGTTGCCCACAAAACTGAGGAGTACTGTTCGGATTGGATTCACATTGTCCATACGCTTTTATTATAGAAGATAACGGAAGTTTTCTCCATACAAAACCAAAGTTACCCTGGATCCCCAAACTGTTCCAAAGTGGTGCCAATATTGTGGTGCCGTAACAATTTTCGCACCACTAATAAATCAATTGAAGAGCCGTTTCTCTTTGAGTTATAACCTCCTGGACACGAACCTGCAGCTGCGGTTCCTCGCAAAGCCCGCTACCCTGCGGGAAGAAATTTTAGCCTGCGGTCTCTAAGACTGTCTTGTCTTTATTGACGAGATCCAGAAATACCCGAATCTCTTAGATGAAATTCAGCTCCACATCGATGACCGGAATATCCGTTTTCTTCTTACCGGATCAAGCGCCCGCAAACTCCGCATGACCTCGACAAACCTCCTGGGCGGAAGAGCAGGGACAAAATTTCTTCACCCCTTTGTGTACACGGAAGTTGCCCGTGACAGGGATTTATTTCCCCGCGTGTTCCGTACCGGTCTTCTTCCCTCCTTCTACCTGTCTGAAAGCAGTGAAGAAGACCTGCGTTCCTATGTGGGTACTTACCTGGCCTTGGAACTCAAAGCCTGGATCTATTACCGACACCCCACTAGCTCCATCGCGTACTGGAGGAGTACATCCGGGTTCGAGGTGGACTTCCTACTGGATGATCGTATCGCTATCGAGGTAAAAACCACAAAAATAGCCCACGAAAAGCACCTGGCAGGCCTTCGAGCCCTCCGGGAAGAAGGGACTCTGGAAAAGTTTATTCTGGTGTGCATGGAAGAGCGCCCCCGCCTTGTGGATGGCATTCTGATCTTACCCTGGAAGGAGTCTCT
>CALKLC010000065.1 GCA_937991975.1 uncultured Spirochaetales bacterium
GAAAGATCCTACCCGCACGGGATAATGATGGTTACATCCGCATCCTCCAACCGGGCAATGTCCCGTTGGGGAAGCGAATACTGGACTACCATCGGGAGCGATTGGAGGAGCGTGCACGGGTAGAGGGTAGGCAGGTGAACTTCCAGATGGTGACGGATGATATCTACGCCATCAGCAAAGGGCATCTGGTGGGAAGACCAAGAACCAGCTC
Source organism: uncultured Spirochaetales bacterium (assembly GCA_937991975.1). Classification (GTDB taxonomy): domain Bacteria; phylum Spirochaetota; class Spirochaetia; order DTKZ01; family DTKZ01; genus DTKZ01. The sequence continues at coordinate 212 of CALKLC010000065.1, forward strand.
CTTTCTAGCCGCTGGAACAAAAAGGGCTTTATAAACGACGGGGGGCTTGAAGCAAATTCTATCTATAAAACACTTAAGGAAGGTTCAGGATGAAAATCAAACAGGTACTATTTGCACCCGGTACTTCTGCCTTCTTTTTCGACGACCAGCGGGCCATCAAAAAAGGAGCAGTCCACGATGGGTTCATCTACGTGGGAAAACCGGTTACGCCGGGATTCACCCGTATCAGGGAAGCAGGCCAGAGTATTTCGATCCTATTAGTTCTTGAGGATGGATCTGTGGCAATGGGAGACTGTGCTGCGGTGCAGTACTCGGGCGCAGGGGGAAGGGATCCTCTCTTCATCGCTTCCCAGTACCTTCCCATTTTAGAAAAGGAAGTACGACCCTTCCTGCAAGGAAGGGAAGTGAGTTCTTTCCGCAAACTGGTGGAGGAGTTAAAACCCTTCGAGGAAGGAAAGCGGAGGCTCCATACAGCGATCCTCTATGGGTTGACACAGGCACTCCTCGACGCGTGTGCGCTGGCCCGCCGGAAGCTCATGTGTGAGGTGCTGGCAGAGGAGTACGGCTTACCTCTTCCGGCAGAACGGATCCCTATCTTCGCTCAAACAGGGGATGAGCGGTACACGAATGTGGACAAGATGATTCTAAAGAAAGTGGATGTCCTTCCCCATGGGTTGATCAACAATATTCCCGATAAACTTGGGTATCAGGGGGAGAAGCTTCGAGAGTATATCCGATGGATCGTCCGCCGAATCGAAACCCTCTGTCCGGCCGAAGGGTACCGTCCCACCCTCCACTTCGATGTGTACGGAACCCTGGGGATCGCCTTCAATGGAAACCTGGATCTGATAGCCGGTTACATGGCAAGTCTCGAGAAGGAGGCTATCGGCTTACCCCTCTACATCGAAGGCCCTGTGGACATGGAAGAGAAGGGTAGGCAGATAGAAAATTTGTTTCGATTAAAAGAAAAGCTATCCAACCTCGGCTCTTCGGTAAAAATCGTGGCTGATGAATGGTGCAATACCTACGAAGATATTCGGGAGTTTACCGATGCGAAGTGCTGTCACATGGTGCAGATCAAAACCCCGGATCTGGGGGGAATCGAAAACATCGTAGAGAGTGTGCTGTACTGTAAAGCCCATGGGATGGAGGCGTACCAGGGGGGAACCTGCAACGAAACGGATGTTTCCGCCCGCGTGTGTGTGCACATTGCCCTCGCTGCCAGACCACATCGAATGCTGGCAAAGCCAGGGATGGGATTCGACGAAGGGTTTACCATCGTTCGGAACGAGATGGAGCGGGCTCTCGCTATTGTACGTTCTAGAAAGGAGGACCTGAAATGAAGGAAAAGAAGCATCAGAAGGGAAAGGGCAAACTAAATCAGAAGGGAAAGGATAACCTAAAAAAGAAGGCAATAAAAGGGAAAGCAGCGCGTTCAAACCTGGAGATCGAAGCGGTAGAAGGCAGGAAGCAACGGCTTCTTAACGCGGCCCTGGATCTGGAACGGCGGGATCCGAACGAACTGGATCGCCTGTTTCCCGATGGGTTCCGGGTGCTGAGTCCCACAGCCATTCTAGGGTATGGGTTTCCTCCAGAATCCTTTCTACGGGGAATCGAACGGAATCCCCACCTGATCGCGGTAGATGGAGGTTCCACGGATCCGGGACCCTTTTACCTGGGATCAGGGAAATCCTTCACAAACCGTGCTTTTGTCAAACGGGACCTCCGGTTCATGCTGGTGGAAGGGGTAAAGCGGAATATCCCCGTTGTAATCGGTACGGCGGGAGGCTCAGGAGCCTTACCTCACCTGGAGTGGTGCAAGGAAATCATCCTCGAAATAGCCCAGGAGGAGGGGCTTTCCTTTAAACTCGGTATCATTCCGGCAGACATCCCGAAACCTGTCGTTTTAAAGGCCCTGGAGAAAGATGCCCTCAAGTCCCTTCCCTTTGTTCCGCCGGTGAACCAGCGAGCCATAGAGGAAAGTCCCTATATCGTTGCCCAGTTCGGAGTGGAACCCATTATCGAAGCCCACCGAAAGGGGTGCCAGGTGGTTCTCTGCGGCCGGTGCTTCGATCCTGCCGTGTTCGCTGCTCTGCCCATCATGCTTGGATTCGATCCAGGGCTTGCCCTTCACATGGGAAAGATCCTCGAATGCGCTGCCATTGCGGCAACCCCTGGGTCAGGGGCAGACTGCGTATTGGGGATCCTGAAAGGAGACCGCTTCATCCTGGAAAGCCTGAATCCGGCGAGGGCTTTTACGAGCGCTTCCACCGCAGCCCATACGTTGTACGAGAAATCCGATCCGTATCACCTCTATGGCCCGGGAGGCCTGATCAACCTGGAACAAACCACCTTTACCGAGCTGGGAGACGGGCGGGTGGAGGTTCGGGGGAGCCGGTTCGAACCGATCCAGCCCTATACCATCAAACTGGAAGGGGCCCGACCGATCGGCTTCCGTACCGTGTGCATGGCAGGTGTACGAGATCCTATCATGATTGAAGGGATCGATCAGATTCTGGAAGAAGTGAGGGGTCAGGTACTATCCCTCATGAAAAAGGAAGGGATCCACGGAAACCTCTATTTCCATCTGTATGGGAAGAATGCGGTGATGGGGAGCCGCGAACCCCACCAGGGGGTGAGCCATGAGCTGGGGATTTTGATCGATGCCCTGGGAGATACGCAGAAGGATGCCGACACACTCTGCAGTGTCACCCGCTCTACCCTATTGCACTACGGGTACAAGGGAAGGATCGCTACGGCAGGGAACCTCGCTTTTCCCTTCTCTCCCTCCGATACTCCTATGGGAGAAGTGTATGAGTTCTCCCTTTACCATTTGATGGAGATCAGTAGCCAGCGGCTCTTCCCTCTGAAGGTGGAACAGGTGGAAGGAAAGAAGGGAAAGGGAGGCAATAGATGAAACGAAACATCCGCGAAGTAGCCCGGGTAATCCGATCGAAGAACGCAGGGCCCTATGAACTTACCCTGGATATCCTGTTCAAGGAACGAAGGTGGTACGAACTATTCAAATCCCGTAACATTGTAAACGAGGATCTGATCTGCCAGCTCTATAAGGTTTCGAAGGAGGATGTTCTTGGGATCATCTGGTTCGAGCCTGTTTCGGCAGTGAAGATTACCATCCGGCGGCCGTGCCCTTCTGGTTCCCCGGGGGACACGGATATTTACGGAGCCCAGCAACATGCCCCCCTTCTGGAAATCGAGTTCGAAGCGGAGGAATGATGTAAAACCCTATGGACAGAACGCCCACACCAGATAAAACGCCGCGGCCGGAAAACACACCCTCGCCGGATAAAACACCTTCACCGCCGCCGGCGCGATTTAGTTACCACGAGACGCTCATCTATTCGACCTACTATGCCCCCAGAGGGAGACTGCGACTTTACATGCTGGGGGGCGAACTGGCTCGGAGGTACTTATACCCAACCGACCTGTTGATCGGGATCATCGGTGCTGAAGGGTCAGGGAAATCTACCCTGATCCGGGGACTATTCCCGGGATTGGAGTTGACCAACGATGACGATGGGGTAAACCTCAGGCCCACCCCCATCTACTCCTTCGAACCGGAGGATTACTTTGCCCCCCACACTTTCCACATCGATGTGAGGTACGAGCTGGCCTTCAAACAGAAGTACGAAATAGCCGAGGCAATTTCCCGGGTGGTGTCCCATGGGAGGCGGGTAATCGTGGAGCATTTTGATTTGATCTACGAAGCGTTAGGGTACAATGCCCAGATCATCTTCGGCATCGGAGAGGAAGTGATCGTAACGAGACCTTCCGTGTTTGGCCCCCTGCCCAATCGGATCAAGGATGTGGTGGACCGAACCATCAAGTATCGCTTGATGGCCCATTCCGCAGAAGATCTCACCAGCTATGTGCTGGCCAGGGATTACCACTATACTCCGCCTGTCCTCCATTCCGATGTGAAACACGGATTTGTGATCAGTTTCCCGGAAAAACCCACTATCCCTATTCTGGAGCTGGAAGATCGGGTAAAAGAACTCATCCAGCAGGATATCCCTATTTCGATTGCCGGAGAAGATCGGATTCGTTTCGGTACAGACGAAATCTACTGTACCGGCATCCGCACCCATGTGAAATCCACAGGACAAATCGAGAACTTCCGACTTCTGAAAAATTACAAGTACGATCCCATCCGCAAAGAGTACCTTTTGGTAGGCATCGTAGGAAGAAAAGAGATCGTAGGCTTCGAAGAAATCAACGAGCTCCTCGAAACGGATTGACTTTTCGTGGTATACTTTTCGTATGCTCAATTTTTCAGGGTTAGACCCTTTTACCCATGTCAACTACCGAAAACTGGAAGGAAAGTACGTTCGAACCCGGGTCGTTGAAAATACTACGTTTCTAGAGGTGGATCCCGAAGGGATTCAGAAACTGGCGGAAGAAGCGTTCCAGGATGTCTCCTTTTACCTTCGTCCCTCCTTCCTGGAAAAACTACAGGGTGTCCTCCTGGATTCCGAGGCCTCGGAGAACGATCGGTTTGTTGCCGGAGCCCTGCTCAAGAACGCGGTAGTAGCCTCCGAGGGAATCCTTCCCCTCTGCCAGGATACGGGAACTGCTACGGTGATTGCCTGGAAGGGGGACCGGGTGTGGGTCCGACCCTTAAAAGAGGGATCCGTGGACGCGCCTTGCACGCAGCCGGGCATGCTGGACGAAGAAGCTCTCATCAGGGGCATCGGGAATGTGTACCGCACCCGATACTTACGGTACTCCCAGGTGGCACCCATCACCATGTTCGAAGAGGTGAACACAGGGACGAACCTCCCTCCCCAGATCGACATCTATGCATCCGGAGGATCGGAGTATCGGTTCCTTTTCGTTGCAAAGGGAGGGGGCAGTGCGAATAAGACTTCTTTCTTCCAGGAATCGAGGGCATTGCTGGAACCGGACAAGCTCCGTGCTTTCCTTCGGGAAAAAGTTCGGGCGCTGGGAACGGCTGCCTGTCCCCCCTACCGGTTGGCTGTAGTGATCGGAGGCCTTTCCCCGGAGATGAACCTGAAAGTGCTGAAACTGGCCACTACAGGCCTGCTGGATGGACTGCCCAACCAGGGGGATGGGAAAGGCGGCTCGTATCTGGATCGGGAGTGGAGTGCCATTCTTTTCCAGCTGGCGCAAGAATCGGGGCTGGGAGCCCAATTTGGAGGGAAATACCTCGCTCTAGATACCCGGGTAATAAGGCTGGCCCGGCATGCGGGATCCTGTCCTGTGAGCATAGGGGTATCCTGCAGTGCAGACCGGAACATCCTCGGGCGTATTACCCCGGAGGGAGTGTTCGTGGAGCAGCTGGAAAAGGATCCGGCTCGATTTCTGAAACCCCTCTTCGACAAACAGGGGTCGGTAAACCGGAGTGCGCAATCAAAAGGGAAAGCAGGAACTCTGATTTCACGGGGCCGGGAGGTCCGCCAGGACGCGGGAGAACAATTCAAAGAATCGGTTCTGGAGGGGATCCATCAGGGTGGAAAGGTGGGAGGGGCGAGACGTGTAGGCCTGCCTGATGCAGGAGTAATGGGCACTAGAATCGATCTCAACCGTAGCCTCGACGAGGTGCGAAAGGAACTGTCCAACCTCCCTGTGGGAAGCCTCCTGCTCCTTTCTGGACCCCTGGTTGTTGCACGGGATATCGCCCATGCACGGTTTTTCAAGCTCCTGCAGGAAGGGAAGGGGTTGCCTGAGTACCTGTATCGGTACGGTATCTACTATGCGGGTCCCTCCAAGACACCTCCTGGCTACCCCATCGGAAGCTTTGGCCCCACCACGGCTCAACGGATGGATAGTTACCTGGAAGCCTTTATGCGAGAGGGGGCTTCTCTCTTGACCCTGGCAAAGGGGAACCGGGCAAAGGGTGTTCGCGAGCTTTGTAAGAGGTACGGGGGGGTTTACCTGGGGACGATCGGCGGTGCAGCCGCGTTACTGGCAAAAGAGCACATTGTGTCCTCTGAAGTGCTGGATTATCCTGACCTCGATATGGAAGCGGTACGATTGATTCAGGTAAAGGATTTCCCGGCTTTCATTCTGATCGATGACAAAGGAAACGATCTCTACGGCATTGGATAGGAGGGAAGGATGCTTCTTCGAGACTACTGCATTCCCGAAGGAGTGCATTTTATTGAAAGCCGAACGAAACAGGATGTATTCGAAGAAGTCGCTAAGAAATTTGCCGAAGTGTATGGGAATATCGAAGCAGGAGAACTGTTGAAAAAAATCCTCGAGAGGGAATCTATTCTTTCCACATGGATCGCTTCCGGTATAGCGATTCCCCATGCGATCGTAAGCGGGTTTGGCCCATCGAGAATCCTTCTGGGAGTGAGTAAGGAGGGAATCCCTTACGGGGCTCCGGATGAACGACCTGTTCACCTGTTGATCCTGATCGTAGGGGATGGGATGGAACACTTACAGGTCCTCAGGCAGGTAGCGATTCGGCTGGAAACCCCACAGGTGTACGAACAGATCGTCTTCGCCAGTCATCCCCTGGAAGCGTACCGAGCCTTTGTAGGGAAAGGAGGAATCGAACTTTCCCTCCAGGAAAAAGAGCTCCCCATGGATCGGGAAGGAAGGTATGTCCTGTCCCGTGCATGCTGGGAACAGGGATTGATTCTGGCAGAGAGGATCGAGGCCTCTCACATTTTCGTTCATGCCGATTGTCTGGAAGAACTGGACTTTTTCCCCAGAGAGTTACCCCGAAAGATCTGTTTTGTGTCAGTGAGCCGGGTGGAACGGATCCGTGAACAGTTCCCTGAGTATCCTGTTGTACAGATTCCTTTCAAAGGGGTGAGCCGGGCAAATCAGGTGGAGCTCTCCATCATCTTTGCCCTTTCCCGGGGATTGCTGCGGCAGGAAGAACGGGTAGTAAGTATCTTCGGTGTTCCCTTTTCGGGTATCCTGGATTCGGTACGGGTGACAGATATCGGCAGCGAGTTCAAGGTGTTCTTTGCGTTTGGAAAGGAGAAAGAAGGGCAGGATCTGGAGAACCAGGTATTGATGCGGGTGATAGAAATTGCAGGGGAACTGGCAGAGGAGGGACGGGAAGGGAAACCGTCGGGTACGATCTTTGTCCTGGGAGATTACGAGCAAGTCCAGCATCACTGTCAGCAGATGATTATCAACCCCTTTGCGGGATATCCGGAGTCGGACCGGAACATTCTGGACCCCAGCCTGAAAGAAACCATCAAGGAACTTTCCAAACTGGACGGTGCATTTGTGATTCGGGGAAACGGGGTAATCGTCTCGGCAGGTACCTACCTACGTACCCGTGTGCCCCCCGCTGAACTTCCTTCCGGCCTGGGAGCCCGGCACACCGCAGCTGCTGCCATTACAGTGGTCAGCCGAGCGGTGGCCGTGGTACTATCCGAATCCACCCGCCGGGTAAGCATCTTCAAGAGTGGTGAACGGATTATGGTTCTGTAACCTTTTTTAAACTCTCGGCAATCTTTTCAACCTGCCGTTTGGATACGAGAAACTCCACTACCCCCTCACGCGAGAGAGCAGAGAAATCCCTATTGAAGGGCAGGTACTGTACCCGCTGGATCTTTCCCACAGGGTCATTCAGATGGTACTCTAATGTGAGTTCAGCCTTGCCCGCTGCTTTGCTACCTGGCGGGATCTCCCCTTCAATTACCAGCCCAATACAATTCTGGTACAGATCCTTGAACTTGTTTTCCTTTACTTCTTTCCCGTCGAAAAGGAAGGTTTCCCTAGTCTCTTCTTTCCTTGTTTCCTTGCCGTCCTTATCCTTTTCGGTTACCGTGACTTTTTCCCGTTTGATTTCCCCCGTATGGCGAGTCCCCAGGTACTCTATCTGGAGTTTGTCTACCTTATCGATATTGATGATAAAGGCAAACTTGTCGATCAGATCAAAGGGCTTTACGCTGATATCGGAGCGGATATCCTCCAGCAGGAATACGGTGGGGGAATCTTTCAGTTTGGCAAAGACACGATTCTTTTCCCATTCAGGTCCTGTTTTGGCCGCTTCTTTCCCAATCAGGAGATGCAGAGCTACATCCTTCTGAATCTCCTTCTCCACTTCCTTTTCCCCCTCTTTTTCCTTTACCGTTTCTTTTACTTTGGCCTTCACGGAGATCTCGTAGTCGGGCTTGTCCAGCCCGTAGGGAGCAAGTGATGTGGGCTTGTCACTGACGAAATCCTTGATTTGAAGTTTTCCCAACGGAGTGATCAATTTATTGAAGGCCTGGGAATCCACCCCACGGGGGAGTTTGTAGGGGGAAGTCAGAACATGGGTGGTGAAAGAGGCCTCCTGGACACCTGTAGTGGGTTTCGGTTCTATAGAAATCCGGGTATTCCCATACACAAGGGTCAATCGCTCCACGTCCTCCGGATTAAAGGAGGGGAGTTTGCGGTTTCGAAAATCTGTCAGGGAGATGTAGAGCCGTTCCCCCGGGTAGGAGGGAAGGATGTACACCTTCGGCTCCCCTGCCTTCATCCCATAGTATCCCATCCCGGTGGGAGTTTTATCTCCACCGAGAAGTTCTATCTTGCTTCCGTCATCCAGGGTGAGCACCACTTTCGCCCTGGGGTTGGAGAGCCCAAAGGGGCCAAGATCCCCGGGATTCTCGTCTGCCACACGTTCATACCGCATATTACAGAGGGACCAGAGGATACTCTTTATCTCCTCCTGGTCTAACTGTACCCCTTGAGCTTCAGCGGGAGATGTCCAGGTTTCCCCCTTTCGTTCCAGCATGACCCCTTTTAGGGGAAGCTCGATGCGGGTAACTTTTTTCGTATCGATTTCCGTCATATAGAGGGATTTGTACTGTTCTGCCTGCTTTTCGAACTGGGCTTTCTTGTAAGCCGATGCTCCAAAGTACCCGCCGATGAGAACCACCAGAGCCACACCTGCAATGATGAGATTTTTTTGTCTGGACATACCCACCTCCTGTTTCTGTTACAGATGGCGTCGTTTGAGCCAGACGAAAAGCCCCGCTCCAAACAGACCCAACGGAATAATCGCTGTAAAGAGTAGTCCGAAAATGATCACCTCCATCCCCGAAAGTCTCATGGGAAGAGTGATGAGGCTCTTGGAACGGACTGATATCGATTCTGGTCTATCCTGCAGCCAGGTGAGGGAGTTCATGAAAAGGTCGAAGTTCCCCTGGATCTGCCCAAAAAGTCCCAGCGGTTCCAGAAGGGTCCCGCTACCCAGCACCACAATACGGGTTTCTTTCCCCTCTTTACCTTCCACAGGTTCTTTGATGGCCACTCCCAATGTGATGGGGCCCTTCTTGTCTGTAGGCGAAAGGGTGGCTGAATTGTTCTGCAAGTCTACCCGGAGGAAAGAATCCTTCGAGGAAGTTAGGAGGGGCTCCATTTCGATCGTTCTGCGTTTCAACTCGAGGGTTTTAATCCCCTGGGCAAACTGGAGCACTACCGGAACACTGTTCTCCTTCAAAGGGCGCACGACGTCGTGCAGGCTGAACTCGGGGATCACATGGAAAGGGTTTCCCGTGTTGTAGTTCTTGTTCATCTCCACCACCACGCCGAAGTCGAAATCCACCCCATAGCTGGAAAGAATTTCCTTCAGATTCTTCGGATCCCCGCTCTGAAAATCGGCCATAACCAGCAGTCTACCCCCCTTCTGAAGGTAAGAAAGGATCCGATCCCGCTCCGCCGGTGAAATGTCCTGTTTCGGACTGTTGATCACGAGGAGCCCCGCATCTTCAGGAACGTCGGACTGCAGAAGGTTCAGCTGCTTGTAGGTGAAGTTTTCCCGTTCGATCACCGGCTTCATCTGCAGGTCGAAGAGGGCCTTTTCTTTGTGGCCGGTAAGATCGTATACCACCGGGGTTTCCCCCGACGTCACGTACAGAAGGGTCCCTGTAACCCGTTTCTCTACCGAGAACCCGGTGATTTGGGGATTCTGGAAGTTCATCCAGTTGATCTCGTACAGGTCTACGTGGGGGATCACCTTGAACCCTTTTTCTCCTTCGATGATGAGGGAGCCCTTTTCGATTCCTTTTCGAGTTTTATCGTACCTGGCAATCAGACCAGGATTCTTGTCCGGATCCACGATTTCCAGTCTGATGTTCTTATTCCTGGCAACGTACTTCTCGAGCACTTCCTTTATCTGGCGGGATTCTTTTCCCGGCTCCCATAAACCATAGATCGTTACAGGGGATTTGATCCCTTCCAGGACCTTTAGGGTTTGCTCGGAAAGGGAAAAGAGCTTGTTCCTGGTGAGATCGATTTGAGGAGAGAACTGTTGCACGATCAAGTTCACCAGCATCAATCCAATGATGAGCGAAAGGGTTAGAAGGGCAGCGTATCCCCCGTACCGCACCCGCTTGGTTTGCAAGGATTCCAGGAACAGTTCCTTGAGATTCATGTTTTTGGAATTGAACATCTTGCTTTTCACGGCCTACCTCCTTATACCCATCGTTGCTTTTCCATCAACCGGACCGTCAGGAATAAAAAGAGGCCGGTAAAGGTCAGGTAGTATACGAGACTGTCTACCTTCAGCAACCCCATGGAGAAGTTCTCGTACCTCTTGTTGAGGGAGAACCAGGAGAAAAACTTCCGCATAAACCCGATGAACACCACCTTGTCGATGAAGTAGGCAGCTGTGATGACGATGGCACCGAGGAGGAACACAGCTACCGTAATGTAAAAGTTCTTCGTGTTGATGTAGATATACGCGCAGAGGGCTATCACCAGGAGAGAGGCAAAAATAATCCCTGCTACAAGGTCCACCGGCAGGGAGTTACTGATCGGGTCGATCAACCAGATCATGAGAAGGGAAAAGAAGGAAACAAGCGCCGAGGTTAGCTGGTTCTCTGTGCCCGCGGATACAAAAACTCCTACGGAAATGTAGGAAGCTCCGAGGAATATGAACCCAATGTAGGCACCTAAGGTTTCCCAGAAGGAAAGGTCTCCGTAGACTCCAACTACTATTGCATACATCACGGTAATGGCCAGGGTGATCAGGTACACCGTGAAGGCTGCCAGAAACTTACCCAGCACAACCTCTGGAATGGAGATGGGACTGGTAAGAAGGAGCTGATCGGTCCGCTGCCGTTTCTCCTCGGAAAAGAGCCTCATCGTAAGAAGGGGTACGGCAAAGAGGTAGATGAAGAGGATTCCCCCTAAAAAGCCGGTGTACTGAGAACTGCGGGTGATCAGGTTCCCAAAGGTGAAGAATACGCCTGCCACCAGCAGGAAGAATCCCATGTAAATATAGCCCATGGGCGTGAGAAAGTAACTCTTCAGTTCGCGTTTGAGTATGGCCATCATACCTTTGCAACCTCCTCTTCTTTTGTGGTCAGGTGCAGGAAGATTTCTTCCAGAGTCATATCGAGGGAGCGCATCATGAGGATAGGAAGACCTGCAGAGCCAAGGGCTTTTGAAATGTCTCTGCGGATATCCTTGTCCTTGTCCGATTCCACTACCACTTCAACTGTTCCCCTTTCCTGGGATTCCTTGAAGGAAAGTTTCTTCACATCAGGTACTTTTTGTAAGGTTGCTTCTACCTGTTGGGGAGTCCCATCGATCCGTAGGAGCAGGTGGCTTCCGCCCAAAAGACGTTTAGCGAGGTTTTCCGGCGTATCGTCTGCCACGATCTTCCCTTGATTGATGATAAGGATCCGTTTGCAAACCGCACTCACCTCTGGGAGGATATGGGAACTGAGGATCACCGTGTGGGTTTTCCCCAATTCTTTGATCAGCTGACGAATCTCGAGAATCTGTTTGGGATCCAGCCCTGCGGTGGGTTCATCCAGAATCAGGATGTCCGGTTTACCGATCATGGCCTGGGCTAACCCCACACGCTGCTTGTACCCTTTGGAAAGGTTCTTCACCAACCTGCCCATTACATCGGTGATACCTACTTTCCACATCACCTCATCGATCCGTTTGGACAACTCCTGCTTGGGAACTTTTTTGATCTCGCCCGCAAATTGCAAGTATTCCCGAACAGTCATTTCCGGATACAGGGGAGGATTTTCCGGCAGGTACCCGATTCGCCTCTTCACTTCCAGGGGGTGTTCCAGGATGTTCATCCCGTCCACCGTCACTGTCCCTTCAGTGGAAGACAGGTAACCGGTCAGCATGTTCATCGTTGTGGTTTTTCCGGCACCGTTGGGTCCCAGGAAACCGACGATTTCTCCCCGCTCGATTTTGAAGGTTGCGTGATCCACTGCGGTATGCGGGCCGTACCGTTTTACCAGATCTTTCGCTTCTATCACAGGACACCTCCTGAGGGTAATATTAAATGTCAGCTCGATAGGAGTGACAGAACTTCTTCGGGAGTTCGGGCGTTCCGAAGTTTTTCTCGTTTATCTTCATGTTTCACTACTTGCACGATCTGCGCAAGAATATGAAGGTATTCCTTCTGGTTGTCCTCTGGTCCTCCAATGAGGAACACGAGACGCACGGGCTGGCCGTCTATTGCCTCCCAATCGACGCCTTTTTCCAGGATCCCCAGTGCTATGAAAAAAGAATCGAGAGATTTTTGTTTGGCGTGGGGCACCGCGACCCCGAGTCCTATGCCAGTGCTCACGATGAGCTCCCGGGCCGCAACTGCTTCTGCGAATTGTAGTTTGTCTTTCAATTTCCCCGCAGAAAACGCGGCTTCAATGAGGAGTTCGAGTACACGCCCCTTCTCATCTGTATCCTTGATGAAAAGGATACTCTCTCTTGAAAGATATTTTGTAATGTCCATGGGATCCTCTGCTAATGTACTAAACTATGGGAATCTCGTCAAATAGGTAGATTGCCGAATACCCTTCTTTGGTGTACAAGAAGTATTCATGAAAGCTCTCATTCATACAGCACCGAACACCTTCGAATTGAGGGATGTTCCCAAACCCTTGCCGAAGGCAAGGGAAATCCTGGTACGGGTAAAGGCAGTGGGTATCTGTGGAAGTGATGTCCATGGAATGACAGGGCATACAGGTCGGAGGATCCCTCCTATCATCATGGGGCATGAAGCTTCCGGTGTGGTGGAGGCTCTCGGAGCTGAGGTAACTCGCTGGCAGGTGGGGGATCGGGTTACTTTTGACTCTACCATCTACTGCAATACCTGTGAGTACTGCCTCCAGGGCAGGATCAACCTGTGCGACAACCGGATGGTTCTGGGGGTGTCCTGCGCCGAGTACCGCCGGGATGGAGCCATGGCTGAGTATGTGGTGGTACCGGAACACATTGTGTACAAACTGCCGGAAACAGTCTCCTTCCACCAGGGGGCCATGATCGAGCCTCTCTCCATCTCTCTCCACGCGGTAAACCGTGCCCGGCTTCGTATCGGTGAATCTGTGGTAGTGATGGGCTGTGGCATTATCGGCCTTATGGCGATCCAGTGCGCGAGACTCGATGGAGCGGGAACGATCATCGCTGTTGATTTAAATGAAGCCCGGCTCGACATGGCCCGGAAAGTAGGGGCAGAAGTGGTGGTGAATCCTGCAAAGGAGAATACCCTGCAGAGAGTGCTGGAATACACGAAAGGTAAAGGAGCGGATGTCGCGTTCGAGGCTGTAGGGTTGGAAAAAACGGCGAATGAAGCTCTGTCCTATGTCCGAAAAGGGGGGAAGCTCGTACTGATCGGAAACCTTGCTCCCACAGTGCCCATCGGGCTGCAATCCATCGTAACCCGGGAAATCGATGTGTATGGGTCCGCTGCTTCCTCTGGAGAATACCAGACCTGTGTGGATCTTATCGGTTCGGGAAGGATTCAGGTGGATCCGTACATCAGTAAGGTCGCTCCCCTGGAAGAGGGGCAGGTGTGGTTCAACAAACTCCTATCGGGGAAAGAACCCCTCTACAAGGTGATCCTGGAGCCGTAGAACCGAAAGCGTGGGGCATCACCGGGATCGTGGTACCCCAATTTTAGGACATTCTTTTTCCAGAGGGCAGGTGGAACAGAAGGGCGACTGAGGGGTGCAGACCTGCTGTCCATAGGCTACCAGAACTTCATTGATGGGAATCCAGTACTGCTCTGGCAGTATTTCCATCAGAGCGTATTCGGTCTGTTCCGGCGTGCGGGTAGCCACCCAGCCGAGACGGTTGGAAATCCGGTGCACATGGGTATCCACGCAGATGGCGGGAATCCCATATCCCAGGTTCAGAACAAGGTTGGCGGTTTTTCTTCCCACACCGGGCAAACTCAAGAGTGCCTCTCGATCCGAAGGAACCGATCCTCCAAAGCGGTCGATCAACTGGTGGGCGATCTCTTTCAAGTGTTTCGCTTTCACCCGGTAGAACCCTACAGGGTAAATGAGGGTCTGGATTTCTTCTTCCTTCAGCTGGAGCAGGGCTTCTGGAGTTGGAGAACGTTCCAACAGCCGCCTGGATGCTTCGAGGGTTACCTTGTCTTTCGTTCGTAAAGAAAGGATCGTGGAAACAAGGATCCGAAAAGGATCCTGAGCAAACTCCCGTGCTACGATGGAAACCGAGGGAAGCGCCGAACCTTCCAGACGGTTCCGGAGCAGAGTAAGGATCCGTTCCCAATTGCGGCGAGACACTTAATAACCTTTCTGTCCCCGGTGCGGAGCTTCTGGAGAACTAACAGGCGAATCTCCTTCCAGTGTTTCCAGGAGAGCCACGGCATAGGCCTCGATGGCTTCCTGTCTTCCCACCGCATCCTGGTGTTCCTTCGTTTTCCCTTTAACTGAAATCTGCGATGGAGAAATCTGGAGATCCTCCGCCAGGGTATTGCAGATCTTCTCCCGATAGGGGAGCAGTTTCGGGGTTTCCAGTACCACAGTGCAATCCAGGTTCACCACCCTCCATCCGGCTTCCTGGAGAAGGGATTGCACTTTCTGGAGCAAGATACGGCTGGAAATGTCCTTGTAGGCAGGGTCTGCGGGAGGGAAGTGGGAACCAATGTCTCCCAGGCTGATAGATCCCAGAAGGGCATCGATCACCGCATGGATCAGTACATCCCCATCCGAATGCCCCTCTTCTCCCCTGGAAGAGGGAACAGCCACCCCCCCTATCCACAGAGTTCTGTGTTCCACCAGCCGATGGATATCGTATCCGAACCCGATACGGTTCACCCGCTTCTGGCTTTCTCCCCCCTGTGCTGCCATGTGGATATCCTCCCAGTACGTGATTTTGCGATTCCCTCTGTCCCCTTCCAGGGTTTGCACCTTCCCTACATACCGATGGTAGATCTCTGTATCGTCCAGGTATTCTTTTCCGTCAGAAGCAGCCATGAGGTGCGCTTTGAGAATGTCGGGGAATCGGAATCCCTGGGGGGTCTGGATCCCTACAAAGGCGGAGCGGTCTACATGTTCTGCAATGGTGCCATCGGGGAATAGGCGTTTGATCGCGTCCACCACAGGAATCACCGGGGCACAGGCCCCGAACCTCTGAGTGCCTTCAAACACGCAATGGATCGTTCGGGGGCTTACCCAGGGTCGGGCTCCGTCATGGATCAAAACTGTATCTGGTTCATAGGGTTCTAAAGCCAGGAGGCCGTTTCGAACAGAGCCCTGCCGGGTGGCTGCTCCTTCCACGAAGAGAGTGTGCTGGTGGTGCGCTGGATCCTGCAGCCAGGAAGATAACACCTGTCGGGCTTTAGTTTCCCCGCCCGGAGGGATCGTGATGACGAACCAGGTGAAAAGCCCTGTAGATTCGAATGTTCTGAGACACCTTTCGAGTACGGAGACATTCCCCAGGTAGAGGTACTCTTTTTTGACAGGGTTACCCATTCGGGTACTGGATCCTGCTGCGGTAATCAGGACTGCATGCTGTTTCATGCTCAATAGTCGAAGGATTCTTCCTCTTCTTCTTCCTCTTCCTCTTCCAGATCGAAGGTTTCGTCCAGTTCGGGTTCTTCTGTATCTGACAGGGAAGAGGCGTGGCTTGTCTTGACCTTTTCAGGTGCCTCTGCTTCCAGCTTGGCAAAGATCATGTGCTCGATCTCCTCTTTCCGCAATCCAAGAGAGTAGGAGATTTCGTCTACCAGGAGCTTCAAGGCGCTGTCGAACAATTTCCGTTCCAGGATGGGAAGCTCTTTGATCTTGGAACGGTGGTACAGGGTTCGAACCACCTGCGCGATATCGATCACACTCCCTTGCTTTAGAAGATCGAGGTTCATCTGGTACCGGAGCTTCCAATCTGTCGGAACCGGCTCGTACTCTTCTGAAATGAAGTTCAGGGCCTTTTCCGCTTCTTCTTTACTGACGATCGCCCGGATTCCGAGGGATTCGGCCTTTTCCACGGGAACCATCACCGTCATGTCGGAAACTTCGAGGTAGATAACGTAGTAGATAAGTTTCTTGTCTTTGAAGGGGCGTTCTTCGATAGAGATGATTTTCCCCACTCCTTGCAACGGGTACACAACTTGTTGGTTTAGTTTGAAGGGTGTATGATACGGGACGGATGTATTCGAGTGATGACTCATGGTATACAAGTATAGTAAAAAAAACCTATCGAGTCAAAGGGGTTAAATCTCTAAAGAATCTCTAATTCGGGGTTGCGGACGGCAGAAGGTGGATAAGAGTATCGTAAAAAGGATCCTTCTCGTTATACTCAGTGTCATCGGTCTTTCCTTTTCCCTCTACCTGGTTATCAGGTATCGATCGGAACTGCGCCTTCTGTACTCTTCCCCCTATGCTCTGCGAACCTACATACAGGGGTGGGGGATCTACGGGCCTCTTCTGTTCATTGGCTTACAGATCCTTCAGGTGGTAGTTTTCATTATCCCTGGAGAGATCACCCAGCTTACGGGTGGGTACCTTTTTGGATTCGGGTATGGCCTGTTCTATTCCTTGATCGGAATCACTTTTGGCTCGATGTTCAATTTTTTCGTGGCCCGCGTGGTGGGGAAACCCTTGATCCTGAGGGTCTTCGGAAAGGAACGGGTGGAACGGTTCGTGGACCTGATGGAATCGACACAGGCAAAGGGAGTCCTTCTATTTCTCTTTATCCTACCCGGATTCCCCAAGGATTTTCTCTGTTACGTGGGTGGATTGACGCGATACAGATTTCTCTATTTCCTTTCTGTTTCTACCGGGGGACGGCTTCCAGGATTGGTAATCAGTAGTTATTTGGGCGATGCGGCTGCTTTGCAGGCGTGGAAGGAAGGGAGCATCGCTCTTGCAGCAGGAGCTTTTCTCTTTGCCCTTGGACTGTGGGCGCGAAGAAAGTTCCTTTTCCGGCATTCGAAGCTCAAAAACCCTGTGTCAGAAAGGGATGGACATCTTTCCTCTGGATCACCCCCGGAAGAGGTTTGAAGGGGGTAAATTTAAGGTACTTGAAAGGGTGGATATCCAGCGGATTGGGATACCAACCTTCTACGAATTGTAGATCGATCAGATTGATGGCCGGTGAATGGCCGATGGGGAGTACCACAGCTTTTTTCAGAAGGATCGATTCTGCGGCACTAAGGGTTTTGTACCGTTCCTGGCCTGATTGTTGAAAACTCTTTTCGATCAAACTATCGAACTCCTCGTCTGCAAATCCTGCATCGTTCAGGTTGCTGTGAGCTGTCCACATCTGGAGAAAGGTAAGGGGATCGGCAAAGTCTCCAATCCAGCTTACTGTGCCGAGGGTGTAGCCCCCCTCTTTCAGAATCGTGAGATACTCAGGGTAAGGGTACGTATGGATCCGGGAATCTAGATCGAGGGCCTCTTTCCATGCAGCAGCAAAAAGTGCAGCTACAGTGCGATTTTCATCGCCTTCCGGGATCCGGAATACCACCGTTGGCAGTCCCTTCCCTCGGGGGAACCCTGCCTCCTCCAGGAGTGCAAAGGCTTCCTCCCGATTCGTGGTTTCGAGGGTTTCTGGCTTCGGGTACCTCGGCAGGGGCGGAACGAGGGTTTTTGCAGGAAGGAACTGGATCTCCCTGGTTCGGACCTTTTCCCAGGGAATCAGCAGGGCCAAAGCTCTCCGTACGCGGGCATCCTTCCAGGGACTCTCACGGGTAGAAAAGAAGAAATAGTAAGTAGCAAACATCGGGTTTACGATAACCGTATCCCTGTACAGAACCTTATCGATGGACATTCCCCCCGTAACCCAGTGAATCTCGTAATCGTTGAATTTGCGGGTCACGGAGAGGGGGTCCTGCACAAAGAGGAACCGGATGGTTTCGATGGATACCTTTGAGGCTTCCCAGTAGTACGGATTCTTTTTCAGGATCCACGTATCTGGCTTTATTTCTACTATCTGGTACGGGCCATTCCCCGGTATACGGGGTAGGGTGTTCCAATCTTTCTCTTCCAGAAGGGAGGGATGGATGGGTACAAAGCTATGGTGGCATAGGATTTTCAGGAAATGGCTGGAAGGATATTCCAGCACAACTTGCAGGCGCTTCTCCGAAAGAACTCGAATCTGGACGGAATTAGGGTCAGGATTCTTTCCTGTTCGGTACTCCTTCGCCCCTGCGATAACGTCGTAGAGAAAAGAGTATTCCGCCTTCGTGTCCGGGTGAAGGAATTTCAACCAGGAATTGCGAAAATCCATCGCCGTTACGGAATCGCCATTGGAGAACCTTGCCTCTTCTCGAATCCGGAAGGTGTAGGTCCTTCCATCGGAGGAGACCTCCCAGCTTGCCGCTGAGCCAGGAACTGGATCCAGGGTGGCTGGATCGTACGAAACGAGTCCTTCATAGAGGGCTGTATATACCTGGGCTTCTGTAGCAGAAAAGGCATTGAGGGGGTTCAGGCTTATCTGGCCAGGCAGGAAGGCTACTACCAATTCTTCGGGGGCAGATAGGGAATGGGCTACAGGTGAGAAAAGAAAACCTAAGAAAACAAGAAGGAGGTACCGTTTCATGACAGATATCCAAGGATAATATCGAGATGCTTCTTCCCATGCAAGGGTTTGACGAATACTTCCTGGAACCCTGATTCTTTTAGTCGGGGGATGGCTTCTGGATCGCTCGTCATGGCCAGCAAAGGTAGGGTAGGCGCCAGTTTGCGGATTTCCCGAGCTACATCGCTTCCATTCAGGCCCGGCATGTATTCGTCCAGTAGCACCAGCTTATAGGATCCTCGCCGAAGGTGCTCCAGTGCATCGGTTCCCGTTTCTACTGAATCGAAGGTAATGTTCAATCGTTTCAGTTGAAACTCCAGCAGTTTGCGGGCTGTAAATTCATCCTCCGCTAGAAGGATTTGCTTCTCGTCCATAATGCTTCCTATAGGCAGATTCCAGGAGGCTTTCTTCTTCTTTCAGGAGCTCGAGGGCTTTTTCGAGGCCTTCCCACCTGCCACCTCTCGCTTTCTGCTCCATCCATCGAGCAACCTCGGCCAATCGAAAAGCCCCCACATTCAGTCCGCCTCCCTTTATACTGTGGGCTATGCGGTGAATTTTTACAAGATCTTCTCCATGGCTAATCAAGTGTTCCAATTCCAGAAGGAGGGTTCTGCAGTGCGAGAGGAATCCTTCCATGATCTGCTGGGAAAACTCTCCATCAGGGCATGCTTGCTGGAGAACGGAAGAATCGAATATAGAATTTTGTCCATCCAATGGGGGTGCCTCTGATAGTTGCCCTGTTTCATCCTTCGACGATCCAATGGCAGAAACTTCAGGGCTACCCGTTGGTTTTTTTGGAGAAGGCGTATAAGAGGGTTGGGAAGGATCTATGGGCAGGGTTAGAAGATAACCCTCTTTTTCCACAGTAAGGGTTCCGCCGATGCAGCGCAGGGAAGTGCGTATCCTGGCTACCATGGAAGATGTTGGAGGGAAATCACCCTTAAGGGTTGCCGTAAGGGCCCCCTCCCGATAGTTCCACTGGAGGGTGCAGGGACTCCCCTGTAGAACGGTTTCCAGCTGGGAAAAAAACACAGCGAGAGCCATGGCCATCCGATCCGGATCCTGCACGATACAGCGGAGGGTAGAAGGAGCGTACTGGTGGGTTAGGGATGGATGGATCCCCACAGCAGAGAGTTCGAAGAGGATCTTTTCTATCAGTGCAGGCAGTTGGATCATAACCATACTATATAGTATAATCATTAGTACTTAACTTTCATCCATTATTTTGTTATATTCCCGCTTCGATGACAGAATGGGAAGAACGAAAGTACAGGGAAGTGTACGATACCGTGTATGCTACTACCAGGTATCGTATCATGATGGATCCTGCTTTTACGATACAAGACCTCGAACGGTTGTTGGCAACTCTCTATGCGAACGATGGGAATGACCAGGGAGGTCGGGGTGTGGTAGGAGATATTGTTAGTTCGGCTACCATAGCAGCACACCAACAAGTATTGCTGGAATGGAAACGGGAGTTGAAAGAAAAGGAATGATGACGATGAAAACCCATGTACTGGTATTGACGTTGGGGGTGCTTTTGGGATGCACCCCGGCTCCTTACACGAATGAGCAGGAACGTCCCCATTTGATATCTCTCGATCGGAACCGAGTCCTCGAGCTGATCGAGCTGCCGGATCCCAGCCTGTCTCTCTATAGAAACGAGGGGACCCGTAACCTGGTGGAAAAATTCTTCATTCGTACGGCCGGGTCGGAGCGGGTTGCAAAAGCAATCCTGCGGTTCTCTGATGAGATGGATCTTTCCCTATTTCTGACTTTTTCTGTGGCGTATGTGGAAAGTAACTACAACCCCAGGGCAGTGAACCGCAACGCAGGTTCCATTGATCGGGGGCTGTTTCAGCTCAATTCACGTTCCTTTCCCCATCTAAAGGAAAGCGATTTCTTCAATGTCGAACTCAACACGAAGTATGGATTGGAGCACCTTCGGCAATGTTTGGAAATAGGGGGAAACGACATCATTGCTCTGGCAATGTACAATGCAGGGAACACCCAGGTAACATCTCGGGGTGCCCCCATCTCTACTCTCGAGCATATCAGCAAGTACGTGGAGTACAGAAAGAAACTGGAAAGTTCCTTCCGCGAGTTCTTCCGATCCGTATACAGGGATAGCAAAGTAGCCTCCCTGGGGGAAAGAAACGCGATCAGGTAGAGGCTAAGTAATCCCCCTCCAAACTTTATGTGTGGGAGAGTTCACTGTTCTGAACCTGTTAAGTGGTGCCAATATTGTTGCGGTTTTATACGTGGTTGCAAAGAGCTATCTCTATCCTTGACAGGGATCGGGACGGTGTCTAAGGTGTACCTATGGTTATTGTATTAGAAAAGCACATTACCCCCGAGCAAAAGCGGGACTTACGTACCTACCTGGAAAGTAAAGGGTACCAGGTTCGGGAGATCGTGGGGCAGGAAGAAACGATCTTTGGAGCTGTGGGTATCTCAAGGGTAGATCCGCGGGATGTGGAGCTTTTACCAGGGGTGCAGCGAGTTATCCCCATCAGCAAACCCTACAAGCTGGCTTCCCGTGAACTGAAGAAGGATGACACCATCGTGCCTATAGGGCCGATCAAGATAGGGGGTAAGCGGATCGTAGTGATTGCCGGACCCTGTGCTGTGGAAAGCAGGGAACAGATCCTCGAAACGGCAAGGATCGTACGGGCTTCGGGGGCAGTAGCTCTGCGGGGAGGAGCTTTCAAACCACGGACTTCCCCCTATTCCTTTCAAGGCCTGGGCGAGGAAGGGTTAAAGTACCTCAAGGAGGCAGGGGAGACCTTCGGGATGCCGATTGCAACAGAGGTGGTAGCTACCGAATACGTGGACATGATGCAGGAGTACGTGGATCTATTTCAGATTGGCGCCCGAAACATGCAGAACTTCGAACTTTTAAAAAAGGTAGGCCGCACAGGGAAACCGGTTCTGCTCAAACGGGGATTGTCCGCTACGATCGAAGAATGGCTCATGGCAGCGGAGTATTTACTGGCCCATGGAACCGACCATGTGATCCTCTGTGAACGGGGGATTCGTACCTTCGAAACCTACACCCGCAATACGCTGGATATCTCTGCTATCCCGGTCATCAAGAAACTCAGTCATCTTCCCATTCTGGTGGATCCCAGCCACGCGACAGGGATCCGCGAGAAAGTTCCCCCTGTGGCTCTGGCATCGATTGCGGCAGGAGCGGATGGCCTCATCATCGAGGTGCATCCGGATCCTTCGAAGGCTCTCTCGGATGGGGCGCAGACCCTGTTCCCTGAACAGTTCGAAAAACTGATGCGGGACATCGAGGTGCTGGCACCGGTAGTAGGGAAAGAGGTGGCCAAACTCCCCTCGATGGAGGAGGGAAAAGAGGGGGGAAGGGTTTCCCTTCCGAGCTCCGGAAAGCGTCTCCACTCGATTGCAGTGGACAAACCAGTGCCCCACGGGCAGGTTCCCCGGATTGCCTTCCAGGGTGAGCGGGGTGCCTACAGCGAGATGGCTACCCTCAATTATTTCCATTTTGAGGTGGAAACGTACCCCCAGAGGAGTTTCCAGGATGTATTCGATGCAGTCCTGGAAGGAAGGGTGGAGTATGGAATCGTTCCCCTGGAAAACTCGCTGGCCGGTTCAGTCCATGAGAATTATGATCTATTTCTTCGGTACCCCGATATCAAAATCGTAGGCGAGACACAACTGCGGATCGTGCATAGCTTGATCGGTTTGCCGGATGCCACCCTGGAGGAAGTTCGCAAGGTGTTTTCCCATCCCCAGGGCTTAGCCCAATGTGCACGGTTCCTCGATGAACATCCCTACATGGAGAAGGTTCCCTTCTACGATACAGCAGGGTCTGTGGCGCATGTGGCAAAAGAGGGGAAAAAAGAGTACGCAGCCATTGCCCATGAGGGGGCAGCTCGAATCTATGGGATGAAGGTGCTGAAGAGTGGAATCGAAACGAATCCATTGAATTATACACGCTTCGCCATCCTGGCGCGGGCAGAACTGGAAGTAGGGGAACGACCGAACAAAGCTTCCATTGTGTTTTCTACCCCTGATAGACCTGGTTCCCTGTTCAAATGTATGAAGGTACTGGCAGACCGGAATCTGAACATGAAGAAGCTGGAGTCCAGACCCATTGCGGGTAAACCCTGGCAGTACATGTTCTACGTAGATTTAGAATTACCGGAAGATGTGGAAATATTCAAAGAAGCGGTGGCAGAAATCAGCGATCTTTCAGAAGATGGGGTCAGGATCCTGGGGATGTATCGAACGAGAACTTAAACTGTATTTACATCCACTCCCAGTTTCCGCAGTTGATCCATTTCCTCTTTCCTGGCAACATAATCATGCCTTTTTTGGTTGGCTTTCACGATACAGTTCTGTATGGCAGTTAGTTCGATCTTGATCCCCCGAATGGAGGCGCGGTTTTCCCTGGGAGTCTCGCTTCGAAAGAAAGTTTCCAGGCCGGAGAGTCTTCGATGGATGAGCTGCAGTTCTTCGATGTGTTTGTGGAGAAAGGTGAAAAGCTGTTCTTCCCCTGCCTGTTCCAGACGCTTGTAGCCGCTTCCTGTACGGGCAAGGATGCCGCTGTAAATACGGGCTCTCTTTTTCAAGTCTTCCAGGAAAGGATGGAAACGGATGGGCTCCTTCTTTGTAGTGGAGGTGGTGAGATCGAAGTATTCTACTTCGTACACGAGGGTTTCTTCTTCCTTCTGGACCATCCGCTGGATCCAGATCTTGAAGCGTTCAAGAAGCGGCCGCTTGCGGGATTCCAGAATGAGGCTATTGTCTAGAAGCTTCTGGGATGCTTCTTCCAATGGCCGGGAGGCAGCGGCTAACGCCCGAATCCCTTCCAGGAGGATATCTTTAAAAGGGATATCCTGATTTTTGGTCCGCTCCACTTTCTGTTCGACCTTGAATTTCTCTAGCACCGCCTTACGTAATTCTGGGCCATTCGGTCCGTAATCCTCCTCGAGAATCTCGATGATCAGTTCAGGATAGAAATGCTTTCCCGGTAAGGTATGGGGGAACTGTTTCTTCAGGGTCCGAAGGATTTCTTCCTTCGCCTCCAATACCCGGCTTCGGTCGATCGGCAGATTGGCCAACAGGGAGATCCGTACCTCGAACTTGTACATTTCTTTGTGATAATCGGTGAGCTTTTTGAGGGTGGCAATGCAGGTACGGAAAGCCTTTTGAATCTGATCGATCGCATCTTTCAGGATTCCTGCGGAAAGGGTATCTTCTCCTTTCGTAACTTTCCCTACATACTCAGCCAGAACCTTCGTATTTATTCGGGCAGACACTTCGCTGAATTGATCCCACGCGATGTACCGGGTAAGGCCAAGGAGAAGCTTGATCCGACCAAGATCGAGGAAGTCGGTCCGGAACTGGTAGAAGTTCAGAAGAAAATCCAGCTGAGATTCATACATGGAAAGTCGGATACTCATCTGTTCTGTTTTTTCCGAATCAAGGAAATTATCTTCGGGAGGGGTGGAGATTTCAGAAATCTTGAGATCCTTCTTGTACGGGTCTTCGTGGATCAGTCCTTTCTTCAATAGGACTTTGTAGAGGGACAAAAAGGAGGTGTGCATGATTCTGTACTGCTCTTTCAGTCGGGGCAATTCTACCGTATCCAGATGGTTCCGGTACTGTTCCAGAGCATTCTGAAGTTGGGAAACAAAACTTACTCCCTCTTCCATGTGATTCCATTATGGGATAAAATCTCGAAAAGGGCAATCAGCAGGGAGTTCTCGTGCGCGTATGGGACGGATAGGCGTATTTCCCCCCCAAAAATTGGTGATCTGCACTCTTCTTTCCCGGGAGGATCTTCTTTATCCGGTTCGGGATACCCTTGAACGAGAGTTTGGCGCCATCGACTATCAAAGTCCCCTCATCCCCTTCGATTTTACCCATTACTACGAGGAAGAGATGGGGAAGGAGTTGAAGCGCTGTTTCTTCAGCATGGAAACCCTTGTGGATCCGGGGACCCTGGCCCAGATCAAGATTCGAACGAACGGAATGGAAGAGTCCTTTGCCCTCGAGGGCAAGCGAAGAGTGAACCTCGATCCAGGATTACTGTCTCTTTCTAGATTCGTTCTCGCTACTACGAAGGAAAGCGGACATCGTATCCCTCTTCGGGATGGAATCTGGGCTGAGATCACCCTCCTCTACATGAAAAAGGATTTTCAACCCTTAGCATGGACCTATCCGGATTATGCTACTCGAACCTACCGGGATATCCTTCTGGAGATCCGTGCCCTGTATAAGGAACAGTTCCAGACAGGTCGGCCCATTGATCGAGGGTAATCTCGCATCTCCTGTACTATCCTTACCTTTTTTTAACGATAATGAAGCAACTTATCTTTCAACGCTGTATACCCTGATGGATGTGTGGGGGAAAATACACCGGTTCATTCTTTCTTCTCTTCGCCCTGTGGATAGGGTTGGGAGGGGGATGGTTTCCGGGCTGCCAGTTCTTCCTGGAAGAAAAGGAAACCGTTTCCCTGTCCCTGCCTCCGTTCCCGCAATCCTGGATGGGCCGTGCGTTCGCTGATGAATTTGAAATCGCCTATACGCAAGAGGGGCGAGAGGTCAGGTATGCGGTTCCCCGGGGAAGCGGGAAAGTAGAACTTTCTCTTTCTCTGGGAAAAAGAACCCCTGTCGTACTATACCCCATCGTTACAGGCGAGTTCGGCAAAGCTTCTCTCTATCCTGCCGGCGGGTTATATCCCGATTTTTTCCGGTCCGGAGAACTCGTTATCCAGTGGGATGATGGGTTTGCAGCAGAGACTTTGCTTCTAGCTAGCCGGGGAGGGTTCCCTCTGGATGTGTTCAACTGTGCCCGTTTCTTCGTGGAGGCTCGTAAGAGGGGAGGATCGAATCCCTGGGGATTGAATCGAGGGAAAGTACTGGAATCGTTAGCCTCCGGAACCTTTCGAGCAGACAGACTTGCCTTGAAGAAAAAGTTTTCGATTCCTTTACCCCTATCGGGGGGAGAGTGGTACAGTGTGAACCTCCTGGAACCACCTATGCCAGGGGGAGGGGAGGGAACCGTTCTTTTAAAAGAGTTACCCTGGGGAGTTCATCATTACTGGAGTACGGCTCGTTTCCTCACCATACACCTTTCTGAAACCGGCAAGGTGGAGTTTGCGGAATATGGTGTACACTGAGGATGAAAGCTCGCTAATTGCGGTGCAATAAGGAAACAAAGCCGTGGGCAGGCTCGTGCTAACCCCTTAAAGGCGGAGGATCCGTGCGTGGGTGAGAACTCTGGCCCCTGTGTCCGTGATAAGAATATCGTTTTCTAACCGTACTCCGCCGGTACCCGCCTCGTACAACCCTGGCTCGATGGTAACCACCATACCAGGGGTAAGCACAGCGCCCCCATTCTTCTTCAATCGAAAGAAGGGGCGTTCGTGGACCGCTAAACCGATCCCGTGCCCTAAGGAGTGAGGCATAGAGAGGGAGTGTCGGGAAAAGATCGACTGTACTGCCTCGGCGATTTCCCAGCTGGGTATCCCTGGATTACAGAGGGAAAGGGCCTTCTGGTACCCTTCCTCTACCAGTTCGATCAGGAAGCGCATCCGCTCGGTCAGTTTCCCCGATGCAAGGGTAAGGGTTACATCGGATGTGTACCCCTGGTACAGGATCCCAAAGTCGAGGATAGACAGGCCAGGTGTGGTGGGATCTTTGAATAAGCCGGATCCAAAGGTGGGGTACGCATGGATGGCAAAGCTTCGATGCGGCCCTGCGGCAATGGTCTGGAAACTGGTGCCCTCAGCTCCCCGTTTACGGGACTCCATCTCGATAAAGAGGGCGACTTCGGTTTCGGGGATCGGTCGCTCTTCGGAAAGAAGATCTTCCAGGGAACGTAAAACCTCGTTTGTTATCTGCGCAGCCCCTTCCAGCAGGGTTAATTCTTCCTCACTCTTGATCTGCCTGCACTCCTCGATGTACGCCGCAATCCCTTCTTTCTCGCAGACGATCCTTGCGCTGGGGAACTCTCCTTTCAAGGTTTGTTCCAGTTCTACCACAGTCACATAGGGTTCCTGACCTACCAGTTCCAGGCTGAATGGTTCGGAAGGACTCATTCCCCAGTGTTTCAGGATCCCTACCACTGCCTGGGGAAGCTGGCGGTCGAACTGGTTGTAGGGGAGGATCTCTTCTACCTGAGCATGCAGCTCAGCCAGCGGGACATCCCAGGGGACAAGGGCCGCATGGCCATCGGAGCGGAGGAACAGAAGGGCGTCCTGGGGGTGACCCGTAAGGTAGCGGAGGGAAGGATCCCGCAGGTGCTCGGCATCTTCTAGAAGGAGGATGGAAACCCCTCGCTCCTTCATGGTTCTGGCAACCCGTTGCCGTCGGTTTGCATAGGGGGTGGACTGTTGAGGGGCCATCGGATCAGAGGACGATGTTCACCAGCTTATCCGGAACCGTGATGATCTTTTTGGGGGTCTTCCCGTTCACCAGATCCTGGATCCTCTGCTGATTCAGGGCGAGGGTTTTCAACTCTTCTTCGGTAAGCCCTGCGTTGGCCTGGACCTTTGCCCGCACTTTCCCATTCACCTGGATCACGATGGTCACTTCCTCGTCCTTCGCCAATTCTTCGTTCCATCCCGGGAAGGGGACTTTGGAGATCGATGGGGGGTTCCCGAGTTTTTCCCACAGTTCCTCTGCCAGGTGGGGAGCATAGGGGGCCAGGAGGAGTACGAAAGGTTCCCAGGCTTTGCGGGGAAGGGTTTCCAGCTTGAACAGTTCGTTCACGAAGATCATCATCTGCGAGATCGCGGTATTGAACTCGAGCTTTTCCGTATCGAGGGCAACCTTCCGGATCGTCTTGTGCAGGAGGCGTTCCAGCTCCCGGGGAAGAGGATGGGTTGTAAGGGGCCGTTCGGACAGGCGCCAGATCCGATCCAGGAACCGGTGCACCCCAATCAGTCCGTTGGTGGACCAGGGCTTGGTTACCTGCAGGGGGCCCATGAACATCTCGTACACCCGCATGGAGTCTGCCCCGTACTCTCGAACGATATCATCCGGGTTGATCACATTTCCCAGGGACTTGGACATCTTCTGGCCGTCCTCGCCTAGAATCATCCCCTGGTTCACCAGCCGCATAAAAGGTTCGGGAGTGTTCACCACCCCGATGTCGTAGAGGACTTTGTGCCAGAACCGCGCGTACAGAAGGTGAAGCACCGCATGCTCCGCCCCTCCCACGTACAGGTCTACCGGCATCCAGTATTCGATTTTGTCTCTGGAAGCGAGTTCTTTGGAGTTATGGGGATCCAGGTACCGGAGGTAGTACCAGCAGGAGCCTGCCCATTGGGGCATCGTGTTGGTTTCCCTCTTTGCGGGGCCCTGGCATCGGGGACAGGTTGTATGAACCCAATCCGTAATGGCTGCCAGGGGGGATTCGCCCGTTCCTGTGGGCGCGTAGCTTTCCACCTCGGGAAGGAGCAGAGGAAGTTGCTCGTAGGGCAGGGGAACGATCCCGCACGTGGGGCAGTGGACCAGGGGGATGGGTTCCCCCCAGTACCGCTGCCTGGAAAAGACCCAGTCGCGGAGTTTGTAGTTCACTGCCCGTTTCCCCAACCCGCGTTCCTCCAGCCACTCGGTGATCCGCCTCTTGAACTCTGCGGTAGGCAAGCCGTTGAAGGATCCGGAATTGACAGCGATACCATCCTCGGTTTCCGCATGATCCATCGGGTACAGGGTTCCATCCTTAGACACCACCTGAACGATGGGGAGGTTGTACTTCCGGGCAAAATCCCAGTCCCGTTCATCGTGAGCAGGGACTGCCATGATGGCTCCTGTCCCATAGGAAATGAGGATATAGTCCGAAATCCAGACGGGAATCCGTTCATTATTTACCGGGTTGATCGCATAGGCTCCGGTGAACACACCTGTTTTCTCTTTGGCTAAATCGGTTCGTTCGAGGTCCGACTTCCGCCGGGCATTCTCCTTGTACTCTTCCACAGCCTTTCGTTGTTCAGGGGTGGTAATGCGGTCTACAAGGGGATGCTCCGGCGCCAGTACCATGTAGGTGGCACCGAAGAGGGTGTCTGGCCGCGTAGTGTACACTTCGATGGTTCCCTCTCCCTTTTCCAGAGGAAAATGAACGTTGGCACCTTCACTACGGCCGATCCAGTTCCGCTGCATCAACTTGATGGATTCAGGCCAATCGAGGAGGTCCAGATCTTTCAACAGCCGCTCCGCGTACTTTGTAATCCGGAGCATCCACTGTCGAATATCTTTCCGAACCACGGGCGTTCCGCACCGGTCGCAAGTCCCGTCCTTCACTTCCTCGTTGGCCAGACCCGTCTTACAGGAGGGGCACCAGTTGATGGGCACTTCGGCCTCATACGCCAGTCCCTGTTCGAACAGTTTCAGGAAGATCCACTGGGTCCATCTATAGTATTCTGGCTGGTGGGTTGAAATTTCCCGGTCCCAGTCGTATGAAAAACCAAGGGCCTTGATCTGCTGCCGGAAGCGGGCAATATTCTTTTCCGTGGTCGTCTTTGGGTGGGTTCCTGTCTTGATGGCATAGTTTTCGGCAGGAAGGCCAAAGGAATCGAATCCCATGGGATGCAATACCTGGTACCCTTTCATCCGCAGGAATCGGCAGTAAATATCCGTAGCGGTATACCCTTCCGGGTGGCCGACGTGAAGACCTGCGGCGGAAGGGTAGGGGAACATGTCCAAAACATACCGACGTTTTTCTTTGGGAATGCGAGGATCCTCCACTGTGCGATACGTCTTGTGGGTTTCCCAGTAGGTTTGCCATTTGCGTTCGATTTCTGTAAAGGGGTACTTGCTCATGGGTAGGTATGATATCCAAAAGGGGAGGCAATAGCAAGGAGCACTGCGGGGAGCGGCGGGAGTAAAAGGGCTTTGGTCACGGGGGAACGCGATGTGTGCGTCCAGGAGTTACATGCAAAAATCCGGGAGGATCGAAGTATCCATACGAGGCCGCCACAATTTTGGCACCACTACATTATGACACAGCTATAAAAAAAAGCCCTTCAGGAAAGGAGGTAGAAACCTGAAGGGCAAGGTACTGGAATGCGATGATTCACATCATCTGAAGGCTTCCAGGAAAGGAGGTGAAAACCTGGAAAGCGCTATTTCCAACTTGAACTTGATAGCTTTTTCTATATGTAACAACAACGTTTTGCTTTCCTGGTTACAGGAAAGATCGCTCATTTTTTACAGATTTTCGAATATTTTGTCAAGTATCAGGTTCAAAAAAGTGAATCGATCTAAAGACGCAGGGCACTCCCTCTTGTTCCCCCGGAGCCTGTTCTCTATAATCGGCCCATGACATTAAAGAACAGTGTGGGGCAGGGTTTCGTTTTTCTGTCATCCCGTGAACCAGAGCTCGATCATGCGGCGCGGGTAGCTATTATCGAATCCCTAAAGGTTCGGGAGGGCGAACGGGTGTTGATTGTAAGCAATCCTGTTCGGGAAGTGGCTACCATTGCCTTTGCCGTGCATGATGCCGTGCAGGAAGTGGGAGCTGTTCCTGTGCTTCTATTCCAGCCAGTAAAGACCCAGTTCGATTTTTGCGAGGACGCCGTTACGGCGGCCATTGCCACAGAACCGGATGTTGTGATTTCTCTCAGTGCAGAAAAAATGGGAAAAGATAGGCGCGCCATCAAGGAACCCTACCTGGTCGACGGAAAATCGTACGATAACACCCTTCACTACTTACTCCATGGGGTTAAGAAGGTTCGAAGTTTCTGGAGTCCGGGAATCACCGTGGATTGTTTCATCCGGACTGTACCGGTGGATTACCAGCAGATGAAGCAGGATTGTAAAGCCCTGAAAACTCTTTTGGATCAGTCGGTTTCCCTGGAAATAGAAAATCCCAATGGCACGAAGATTCGAATTGGCACGGAAGGGAGAGAATCCTTTACTGATGATGGGGATTTCTCGCAGCCGGGGACAGGGGGCAACCTCCCTGCTGGAGAAACCTTCCTTTCACCGGTAGTAGGTTCGGCAGAGGGGACGATCGTGTTCGATGGAACGATTGCTTCGGCGGGCGGTGTAATCCGGATCCACACACCCCTACGGGTTACGCTGGAAAAGGGGTTCATCGTCTCTCTGGAAGGAGGCGAGGAGGCCCACATGCTCGAACAAACGCTGGACGAAGCGGCTACCAGAGCGCGGAGGTACGAAGCGGAAGGAAAACTAAAGGAGGGAGAGGGGGAACGGTACGCGCGGAACACCCGCCACCTCGGTGAACTGGGGATAGGGGTGAATCGAAAGGCCCGGATCACGGGGAACATGCTGGAGGATGAAAAGGTATACGGGACCTGTCATTTTGCCATTGGATCCAACTACGATGAGGATGCCCCCTCCCTCATCCATCTGGATGGGTTGGTCAGTAAACCGACTATTTATGCAGAATCAAAAGATGGGAATCGTCAGACAGTGATGAAAGAGGGGAGGTTCGCCTGGGAGTACCAAGGATCTTGATTAGCGTAGAATCGATCCTCGAGGGCGAAAAAACCCCGTCATCTGAATGACGGGGACTTTTATGAACAGTCGAACCGCTAGGCTACCTTCAGTACGTCTTTCACTACGTTTTCCAGGATTTCCTTGGGAAGGGCTCCCTGGGCCATCCTCGGTTCTCCATCTACAGGGGCAAAGATTAGAGTGGGTACACTCACAATACCAAAAGCCTGGGCAAGCTCCGGTTCCGCGTCGGTGTCTACTTTGTAAACATTCAGTTTACCGTCGTACTCTTTAGCGATCTCTTCCAGAACCGGGGCAATCATTTTACACGGGCCGCACCACTCGGCATAGAAATCGATGATGCTGGGAAGATCTCCCTGATACTTCCATTCTTTGTTGTGTTCGTAATCGAATACTTTTTGTAAAAAGGTTTCTTTTGTTAAATGCTCTACCATTGAATCCATCCTTAATATGTATTTTCATATATAATTTAATAACTATATTTTGAAGGGTCAAGGATTTTTCCCTGTTCGGTTGGTACCCTCGAGTCGGTTCATACGTTCGCCGAGGCCTGGTTTTAGGGATTCATATTGAGCGCTGGAGTCTTCCCTAATTTCGATTTCGGTAAACCCTGCCTGCAGGAAGAGCGTGGTTAGGAAACGGCTCATTTGGGCGCGGGATACGTCCAGGATCGATGGATCCAGAGGATGTTCCCGTAGCTTCCGTTCCACGAAACCTGCTACGAGTTTCCAATGGGATGGGGAAAGGGGGATGTCCGGATAAGGGTAAGTGGCCGGATTCGGATCTTCGATTGAAAGATCTACAATTCTGGGGGGTGGAAATAGTACCAGAATGGATTCCTTTGTCCCAGGGAATATTTTTAGGCTTTCCAGGTTTGTTCCCACAACGATCTGGGCAGTGACCACCACGAACTCACGTTTCCTTCCTGTGAACTTGAGGCCAATCCTCTCCGCCAGCTCCCGCGCTTCCAGGTAGTCCCGTTCTTTTGAGCTTAGAAGGCTGTTTACCGTGCCTTTTCCCCTTCGTAGGATAGTAAGAATCACATCGAAATCGAGGCCAGGATCCAGGAAGTCGTAGGGGAACACCACCTTCTGGACGTACCGTACAGTTTGCAAGCTTTTGAGGGTTCGGACACGTTCCCAGATTGCCTGGGAAATACTGGTTCGCTTCGTTGAGGTGAACAGGGGGAACAAGTTCCTGTCTATTACAATTAGGGCAGTCAGAAGGGCACTGGAAACGACCAGAACGACTAAGGTAGTTCGGATCTTCATGGAGCCCCCCACACTACCTCTTCGAAACCGGCTGTTTGAAGGATTTTTTCGATCAAGGTCCTTGCCTGTCGTTCCGCTTCCAGAAGGATCCCCCGCTTTTGTGCATCCAGAAGGACCCTCTGCTTGGCCGATTCCAGTTCCTTTGAGTAGTCCATTCTGAGAATTCGGCTGCCCTGTTCCACTACGAAGTACTGCTGGATTGTGGATTCATCCACATCCACCAGAAGAACTGCGGGCGGAGGGAGGTTGATGTGGATCTTTCGAGGATTTCGACCGTCTCTTTTTATTGTAACGGGTTGTTGGAGATCGATCCCGGCTTGCACGCGGATCTCCACAGAGAATAGAACTTCTTTGTTAGCTGTGGGGATAAAGAGAAAACTCTTTTGTTCCCCTACATACACGATCTCCCTATACCGATACTCCACAGAGGGGAGCTCCAGAATCGTGCGGATTCTGGTGGATAGTTCTTCCGGTGAAAGGGAGGGGAATCGAGTGCAAGCTGGAATAAGAAGAACGAATAGACTCAATGGAACTAAGATTGGGCGTCTCATCGAGGTGTACCGTATTTACAAGTATAGAAAGACAGGGTAGAGTTTGCAAATGCTATGAAACATCGAATGCGGTTTCTTCTTTGTGTCGTTCTATGGATGGTGGATGGGTTCCTTTTTCTGCTTCCTGCTGAGGAACCTGCCTCTCTTTCGGGAAAGAAACTCCAGAACCCTCCCGTGCAACCTGCCCCGGAGTATCCCCTCACCATGCGGGACTTCCTCGCGCAGAATCATATCGTGGCTTTCTACGGGCATCCCAGCTCCAGGAAGATGGGAATTCTGGGAGAGTTCGATACATTACCCGCCATGGTGGAAGAATTGAGGCGGTACACGCGGGAGTACGATGAGGCAAACGGAGACCGTGGTGTGATCCCTGCGTTTCATATCATCTTTGCCACTGCTCTTCCAGAGGGTGAACTTGCCTATATCAAACGTTCCCGGTTGCAGGAGTACCTTACCTATGCAGAAGAACAGGGAATCCTCGTGTTCCTGGATCATCAGATAGGTAAGTACCCCGTTACCGAGGCTATAAAGACTCTCCTTCCCTACCTGAAGTATCCTCACGTGCACCTGGCTCTGGATCCTGAATGGGCCACGGATAAACCAGGAAAGGAGATCGGATCGGTTCGAGCAGAAGATCTCAATACGGTGCAGGAGATGATACAGCAGTACCTGGAGAAGGAAAAAATTGTGGGCGAGAAGATTCTCGTTGTGCATCAGTTCAACTGGAAGATGATTTCCCGATTGAAAGAGGTGCGGAGCGATTTGCCCCAGGTGGTTGTTATCCATAATGCGGATGGGTTCGGTACTCCGGAAGAAAAGCAGAAAACATGGGCCTACCTGCGGGAAGCGCGAAACCTCCCCATCAAGGGGCTGAAACTATTCCTTCCCAAACCATGGCGGAAAGGGGGCTTCGACGTACCCCTCTATTCGCCGAAGGAAGTTCTTTCCTTCGATCCAGAACCAAAACTAATTATGTACCAGTAGGAGGACTGTCCATGGCAAAACATTCCTTCCAGACTGAAGTAAACCAACTGCTCCATCTCATCATTCACTCCCTCTATTCCCACAAGGAGATCTTCCTGCGGGAGTTGATCTCCAATGCCTCTGACGCACTGGACAAACTGAAGTACCTTACCCTGGTAGATGAAACCTACAAGGGGCTTCCCTTCAATCCCCGAATCGACATTCGGATGGACGAGAAGGATCATACCTGGCTCTCTGTATCCGACACCGGGATTGGGATGAACGATCAGGACCTGGTGGAAAACCTCGGTACCATCGCCCGCTCTGGTACGCGGATCTTTCTCAATCAGATGACAGGGGATGCAAAGAGGGACTCCAACCTGATCGGGCAGTTTGGAGTAGGGTTCTACAGCTCTTTCATGGTGGCGAATCGGGTGGAGGTAGTTACCCGCAAAGCAGGGGAGTCGAAGGCGTGGCGATGGGAAAGCGATGGAAAGGGAGAGTATGAAATCCGGGAGGCAGAACGGGATTCCTTTGGGACGACCGTGACTCTGCTCCTTAACGATGAGGGGAAAGAGTTCGCCTCCCGATGGAGGATCGAGGAGATCATCCGCAAGTATTCAAACCACGTCCCCTTCCCCATTTTTCTCCACTACGAGAAAACAGAGTACGATGACAAGGGGAAGGAAAAAGAGAAGAAGCAGGTCGAGGAACAGATCAACAGTGCCTCTGCTCTGTGGAAACGGCCCAAGTCCGAACTAAAGGAGGAGGATTACCACGAGTTCTACAAGACCCTCTCCCATGACACGGAGGACCCTCTCCTCTACATCCATACCCGTGCAGAGGGAACGTTGGAGTACACGACCCTCTTCTACGTACCCAGGAAGGCTCCCTTCGATATGTACCAGGTGGACTATCGGCCGGGGGTGAAGCTGTACGTGAAACGGGTTTTCATCACGGATGACGATAAAGAATTGATGCCTACCTACCTCCGGTTCCTCCGGGGAATCATCGATTCGGAAGACCTTCCCCTCAACGTGAGCCGGGAGATCCTCCAGCAGAACCGGATCATGGTGAACATTCGGAATGCTTCGGTGAAGAAGGTGCTGGGCGAGTTCCAGCGTTTGGCCCTGGAAGACAGGGAGAAGTACAACCAGTTCATCTCCCAGTACAACCGGCCCCTCAAGGAAGGGTTGTACACCGACTATGGGAACCGGGATATCCTGCTGGAGTTGGTGCGGTTCAAATCTACCAGAGTCGAAGGATATACAAGTCTCGAGGAGTACGTACAGCGGATGCTGCCGGACCAGAAGGCGATCTACTATATCACGGGGGATAACGAAATCACTTTAAGGAACTCACCCCTTCTGGAAGCCTACAAAAAGAAAGATATTGAAGTCCTCATCATGGACGACGAGATCGACGAAATCGTGATTCCTGCCATCGGCACATACAAGGATCACGAACTGAAGCCGGTGAACCGCAGTGATGCGGGGGAAGATCTGAAATCCGAAGAAGATGCAAGAGCGAAGGAAGAGGTGAAGCCGGCAGTGGAGAAGATCAAACGGGCTTTAGGTGACCGGGTGAAGGATGTGCGAGTCTCGGTTCGTCTCTCAGACTCTCCTTCCTGTATCGTCACGGACGAAAACGATCCGAGTTACAAGGTAGCGGCCATGCTGAAAGCGATGGGTCACAAGGAGTTGCCAGAAGTAAAACCGATCCTCGAAGTGAATCCCAATCACGAAATCGTGCAGCGGTTGAACCAGATCGAAGATCCTCTCCTGATCGATGATGTCAGCACTTTGCTCCTGGATCAGGCTCTGCTGGTGGAAGGGATTCCTGTGAAAGATCCTGCGGACTTTGTGAAGCGGTTGAACCGGATCCTCAGCAAGGCGGTTTAAGTAGGGGAGGGTACATGATCACTTCTCTGGAACATACGGCATTGAGCGTTTCGAACCTGGAACGCTCGATTTCCTTTTACCGGGATATCCTCGGATTCACGGTGGAGAGGATCCTCGAACCTTCCCCTGAACGGGATCTGGGGCGGATCAACGGGATGCCGGGTAGCTCGGCCCGGATCGCCCACCTCCGCCTGGGCCCCTGCATGCTGGAACTGTTCGAGTACCTGGATCCACGGGGGCGTCCTCAGCCTGAAGGGAGAACTCAGGCCGATATTGGGTTCATTCACATGGGCCTCACCTCGACGGATGTGAGGGGGGACTTCCTGCGCCTTAAGGCTCTAGGTGTGGAGTTCTACGGGGAACCGGTAGAGTTCCGGCCCGGGGTATGGGTGGTCTACTTCCGGGGACCCGATGGAGAAACAGCAGAACTTCGACAGACGGGCTAATGAAACCTCAGGATGGGCCAGCCCCTTCGTTTCGCGACAAAGTAAAGGCGGGGATCCGGGTTTACTGCGATGGGATGAGCCACAGCTTCCAGCAGAGGAAGGTCCGTAATGCTATCCGAATAGAAGGAACATTCTTCGA
>CALKLC010000066.1 GCA_937991975.1 uncultured Spirochaetales bacterium
GGAACATATCCTTTGTATTCAATGCAGTAGATTCTGTAGAAGGTCTCTCAGAGATCCTCCGCACCCTTGCCGACTACAACATCAAAGCGACCTTCTTCGTCAACGGCGAGTTCATCCGGCGAAATCCTGGGGCTGTAAAAGAGATTGCCTATTCAGGCCATGAAGTTGGATCCCTATTCTATACGTACTTCAACATGACGGATCCCCAGTATAAGGTGACACCGGAGTTCATCAAACAAGGGTTGGCGAGAAATGAAGATGAATATTTCCAGGCTACGGGAAAGGAACTATCCTTGCTCTGGCATACGCCCTACTATATTCTGCGGGACGACATCCTTCAGGCCGCAAGGGAAATGAATTATACCTTCGTGGGCAGGGATGTGGACAGCCTCGATTGGGTGGCAAAACTCACCGAAACCGGTTTGCATCCTCTGTACTTGCCCGCTTCGGACTTGATCGAACGAATCCTGCAGTTGAAGAAGCCAGGTTCTATCATCTCTTTCCAGATCGGCAAACCGGAAGATGGGCAGAAAGGAAGCTTCAGGGAAGATTTTTTGTTCCAGCGGCTGGATCTATTGATCAATCGGTTGCTGGAAAAAGGATACCGAATCGTGCCTGTTTCGGTCTTGATGGACTTGTCCAGATAAAGTACTATAGGGGGGAGGGAATAACCTTGAAACCGTATACCGATCCGTTAAAAGCATACAAAGAAACGAACATTCGAACCGCGAGCCAGGGAAAGCTTATTGTCATGCTGTACGAGGAAGCGATACGTCAGCTGGATCTGGCTATTCAAGAACTGGAACGCAAGACTCGTAAACTCGATCTGGTGCACAACGCCATCGTTAAGGCTCAGGACATCGTAACTGAACTGATGGTGTCCCTCGATTTCGAAAAAGGCGGCGACATAGCCAGGAACCTACTCGGACTTTACTTGTTTTTCAACCGGCAATTATTGGAAGCCAATGTGCGGAAAGATTCCACCATGCTAAAGGATGTACGGAAACTATTGCTGGAACTGAAGGATGCCTGGGCACAGGTAGCCCATGTGCAGGTGGAAGAACCCAGATCAGGCATCAACATAGCAGGTTGATAACGGAACTAACCCAAATATGTCCCCATATAACAGACAACTGAAAACTACCCTGGAAGAACGCCTCTCCTTTTACGAGAACTTGATGAAACACCTCAAACAAAGCATCGAAGAGGAAGATGCCGAACGAATCGAGTTTTACAGGGGCTTGGAGCAAGAAACCCTGAAAAGTTTGATCAATCTGGAAAAATGTATCGCTGCCTTAGCTAAGAATAGTCTTCCTGAAAATACCTCCTCTGCCCCACCATCTGCGGATGATCTGGACATAGATGCCCGGGTGGCTCAAGCACGGTCAAGGGCTCTGGAAGCTGCCCGTTGCAACTGTATCCTCCTGCGAAAACAATTGAATCAATTGAAAAGCCGCATCACGAATGTACGCACGAAACTTTCCCCTTTGAGTTACATTGAATCTACACCGTCCTATTTCGATATCGATATCTAAAGGATCCTGTTTCTAAAGGCTCCTGTTAGTTAACAGGATAGAGCTCCCGAAGCGCTCTGGATAACTGGTAGAATCGCTTTAATGTATCTTTGGAAGGATCTAACCTCACTGTAGGCCCCTGCAACCTCAGTGGATACACTTCCACGTATCGTACCTTGCCCGCATATACTCCGCATGAAACTAGAATGGATTCCTCACCACCCGAGGTTCCGTCCATTCCTGGAAAAAGAAAGTTCCCCAGGGAATAGAAGATCAGCTTTCCCCTATACACTTCCATCCCCTGCACCACATGGGGATGAGAACCGAAGACGATGTCCGCCCCTGTATCGATGAACTTTCTGTACAGGTAAACCTGATCATGATGGGGGGTGGATGCCCATTCATACCCTCCATGCACCATCAGGATGTTGAACCCTCCCTCTCCAATCCAATCACGTAAAGACTCGAGGGTTTCTTCCTGAGCCCAGAGGATACCTGGCCGATCGTTCCTTACAGAGGCTACCAACTTGCCGTCGAATCCGCTTTGTTCCGGAGGATAGGCGCCCATGGAAAGAATACGCACAGCCCTTCCTCCCTCCGGAATGAATTTCCATGGAACCCTTGCCTCTTCGATGGAACGCCCGATGCCGGAAGTACCCATTCCGAAGGTTTGGAAGGCGTGTAAGGTATCCAGGAGCCCCACTTCCCCAAAGTCCCATATATGGTTATTGGTGAGGGAAAAGTACTTGAATCCCACCTTTTTTAAAACCCGAAGAACGGCGGGCGGAAATCGAAAGGTATAGGCCTTGGTTATGGGGGTCCCTCGTGTTGTAAGAGGTCCCTCCAGGTTTCCCAAGAGGAGGTCCTGTTTCCGCAGTATCGAAAGGGTGTCCCCGAACACATGGGAAATCCCATTTTCTCCCTCTAGTAGTAAATGATCGACTCCTCTACCAGGTAGAACGTCTCCCACCGCACCGATCCAGAGGAGTTTCTCTTCTTCCAGAGGAGGGATCGACTCTGCCCACTGGATCAACCTCTTCAGGTCAGATGCGAGGGTGGAAGAAACGATGGCCGGACTCTCTTTTGAAGAATACCTCTGGGGTCTGGATGATGCATTGGAAGGAAGGGAAGATTTTACGGAAATCCTGAGAACGATCCTCCCCTGGTAAGGGTACTCTGGATCACGAGGAGAACTTCCTCCTACCCCTCCTACCCCTCCTACCCGGAGAGCCTTGTAGGGAAGCTGGATCGTATCCAGTGGGAAAAGGGGGAATGAAGAGGATCTTCCTTTATCTACGGAAATCGTTGGGTCGAGATACGAGGTGCGGGGAGCATAGGGAAGAGTCGAAAGGGGTTTTTCGAACACCTGTATCCAGTATGAGGGAGGCTGGTCCTCACTAGCCTGTATGGTCCGGGTCGAGCTGAATTGAGTTAGCGGGAGTGGACCAGGTGGTATAGTCGAATACTGAGTTTGGGGGAACTGAGTAGTAGAGGGTGCAATTGTGGTAGTTAACCCTTCGGGGGGAGTACGAATCACCTCAACTCTAACATCACTCCCCCACTCGGTGGGAGTTCCTCTCTTAGTTGCCCCTAAAGTTGCATTCTTTTCCCCATCGGCTTCCGTGGGATCCTTTTTCGGATATATCCAACCCTCTGCAGGGCGCGATCCATAGGCGCTGCCTTGTTCTGCAGGGTCATCTTTCAGGTACGCCCAGCCCTCTGGAAGAGGAGGAAGAACCTTTTTATACTCTTCCAGCCCTTCCTCGAGGAAAAGTTCCACCTCCCTCTCTGCATGAAAACAGGAAATAGCCCCACTCATTAAAAGGACGAGCAGGGCTATTCGCAGTAAAAGGTTACTTACCCCCCTGCCACTCACCGCTCCGTTTTTCTCCCTTGATGCTGGGAATCTTCAATCGAGTTCCAGGAAGGATCAGATCCGGATTGTTGGGATCCGGGAGGAGTTGCTTGTTCGCCTCGTAAAGGATCTTCCATTTCCAGGGGTCCCCATAGACAAAATCGTACTCGGCAATCCTCCAGAAACAATCCCTTCGATCGGGCATAAGCCGAACAGTATAGAATTCCGGCAGGGTGGGAACAGCCTGGGCCGCTGCCTGCGCTCGAGCCTGTTCCACACTCTTCAGGTACAGTTCGATCGCAGAGCCAGAGCTTTCCCATGCTTTTTCGTACGCTTTGGATGCATACTGCATCTCCGCGTCGCTCTGCATTTTCTGGGCACTCATGTAGAGTTCAGTGGCAAAGGTTGGCGCTTGCGCTTCATCAGCCCTGGCTTTGGCAGCAAGGACTTCTGCCCTCCGTTTGGCCGCTATAGCACCCATACCCGCCTCGAACACTGTCTGGTAATCCTTCAAAGCCGCATCCAGCTGATACTTTGCCTGAGCATTGTCCCTGTCTATCAGGGACTTTCCCTTCTGGTAGGCCTCCTCGGCTCGGCGAAACTCAGCCGGTCGGGTGGAGGATAGATCGTACTTTAAGATAAGGGCACGTAGGTTTTCTACCTTTACCAACTCTTCTGTAGGCGCTGGAGTCAGTGGTTGGATATCTTTCAGAACATCCAGTACCTTTCGGTATCCATCCACACTCTCCGCGTACCGTTCTGCATTGAAGGCTGTTTCTGCTGCCTGAAAAGCTTCCTTTGCCTCTGCGTACTCTTTGGGATAGTTCTTATTGGCATTGATGTAGTCTGCATACCGCAGCCGATCTGTTGCCCGATTCTTAAGGTTGTATGCTACGAATCGGAGCCTGAGGTATTCGGCATACTCCCTCGCTTTTCGGAACTGTTCCTGCGCCTGGGCTGCCAGCTGGATAGAGCGATCGTAGTCCCCTTCCTCAAAGGCCTGTTTTGCCTGCGCCTGGAGTTCCAGCCCTTTCCGATAGTCGGGGTTATCCAGGAGGTTCTGGGCAGCTAAGGATACAACTCCCAGACCCATGCCTAAAACCAACAGGAGTAAAAGAAAGAAAATTTGTTTAGGTGCTTTCATGGCTGGCCTCCGCTGATCTCTTTGGTGACCTTCTGTAACTCCTCTGTTGTTGCTGCCTCAACCTTCGATGTGTTCTCCAACTTCTGTTCTGCTTCGTTTCGTTTTTGCTTTGCCACCTCGTAGCTCTTGTTATAGGCAGCTACCGCTTCTTCAGAAGCTTGATATGCCTCGAGGTACTTTTTTTCTCCGTAAAGGCGGATGGCCTCTGCTTTCTTTTTCTCTGCCAACGCGTACTCGTCGGGGGCAGCGCGGAAAGCTTTCACCTCATCCGCTTTTTTCTGCGCAGTCTGCATTTCCACTGCGCGGGCTTCCGCTGTTTTTTCCAGCCCTGCCTCCAGTACAATAGTGTACCGTTTACCCGCACTAACCAGAAGATCTTTCGCTTTTGCATTGTCTTTTCCCATCGCATCCTTACCGGCAGAAAGCTCTTCATTGGCCTTTGCGTACTCCTCCGGCTTGGCAAAAGAGAGATTATACCGATCGATCGTCTCTTTCAGAGATTCTGCATTCTTTAGCTCTGCCTCCGGTGCAGGCACAGTAACCACTGCCGGTGAAGGGGGCGGGGGAGGGGCCACCTCTTTCGGAGGAGGTGGGGAAGCACAGGCCCCAATCAACATCAAGAGAATGACATTTAGTAAAGAATACACAAGGATTCGTTTCATACCTACCTCCCTACTAGGATCTACAGTAAAACATACTACGTGAAGAGGACAACCGCAAGGTCAATCACACAGTATTTATTGTTAGAATTGTGTTATAGTACTGAATCGATGATGGAACGCACCTACTTGCCCCTCCTTCTGGAGGCCTGGAGAGGAAACCCTTCTCCTCTTGAAAAAGAGGAATTGTTGCGAATCAGCCATCGGGTTCGCCAGCTTTCCCACGGGTTGACGGGTTCCCGGGAACTTGCCGGTTCCCCCTACCTGGAGGATCCGATATCCCTGGGAGCATACCTCTTTTACTACTGGCCCATCTCTTATCGAACAGCTTCATATATTCTATCCACCATACGATCCTCTTTAAGGATGCTCGATTCTGCTCTGGATATTGGAGCAGGAGCAGGGCCCGTGAGCTTTGCATTGATCGATCACGGGGTAAAAACCGTAGTTTCCTGCGATCGCAGTGAAAAGGCTCTTAACGTAT
This sequence comes from uncultured Spirochaetales bacterium, assembly GCA_937991975.1. Taxonomy (GTDB): domain Bacteria; phylum Spirochaetota; class Spirochaetia; order DTKZ01; family DTKZ01; genus DTKZ01. Next base: position 5,657 of record CALKLC010000066.1, read on the forward strand.
TAAAACGCATAGCCCATCAGAGGCATGTACCGATTCGTACCCAGGTTATGAATCTGGAAAAGGGCCAGTCCCTTCCCCGAGGACCTTTCCAGCTCATTACGCTGGGGAATGTTTTGAATGAACTCTGGAAAGACAGGCCTGACCGAATCAAGCGTCGATTCCTATTCGTGAAATCCCTCATCTCCTCCCTCGATCCAGAGGGTCGAATCGTGATTCTCGAACCAGCGCTTGCGAGCACCGCTAAGGAACTCCTCCAGGTGCGGGATCTTTTGACGTCCGATGGGGAGTTATACGTTGAAGCCCCCTGTTTCCGACAGGCAAACTGTCCAGCCCTTCCCGATGGGACCTGTCATCGGGAGATTCCCTGGAATCCTCCTTCCCTCGTGCGGGAAATCGGCCGCAGAGCCAGAGTAGCCGATCGTAAGTCAGTGAAGACTGCCTATTTGATCCTTCGACTCTCCACTTCCCATTCCCTGGCCTCACCTCCCCCGGCCAGTCCAGAAGGGCTTCCCCATCGGGTAGTTTCCGATCCTCTCACATCGAAAAGTGGCCGGGTTCGATACCTCCTCTGCGGTCAGATGGGTCGCTTCCCTCTTTCGGCAGATAAAGCAAAAGCGCCACACCGCCCGAAGGGGGAATCTTCCCCGCAAGAACCCAACAAGAGAACACTCAACCCCTACGGGCTTCCCAGGAAGAGGTACTTCGAAGGTCCGCCTACCAAAACCAGAGAGGAAAGCGCCGATTGTGAGGATCCCTTCTCGGTATTCTTTTCCCTGAAACGGGGTGATATAGTGGTATTTCAAGGTGTGGAAAAGAGGGAAACAGGGTATGGGATACGGGAGGATAGTATGCTCAGGATCCTGCACCCGGAACGATCTCCAGGGGGAACTCCATGAAATACCGGGTACCTTTTCCTGCCCTACTTTCCAGTGTACAGCTTCCTTCCAGCTGTTCGATCAGCACCGAAACCAGCTCTAGACCGAATCCTCTCTGTCCCATCACTCCCTGCAGGGAAGAATCTTCCTCTTGGGTTCCGCAGGTCAACCGAAACACGCCATCGGGAGACTGTTGTGCTTCAGGAAACCCCACCCCATTGTCCCCCACTTCGATCTGGAGCTTCTCATCCTTTCCCTCAAGGCGGACTTGAATGCTCCCTTTTCGTTTTCCAGGAAAGGCGTACTTCAAGGCATTGGAAATCAGTTCATTGACAATGATTCCTACAGGTACAGCCTGTCTGGGCGAAAGGAAGAAATCATCTCCACCCACTGCGATCTCCACCCGGGTTCCCAGGGGAAAGATCTCCCGAACATCCCGTATCAGTTCATCCAGATAGGAGCGAGCAGAAACGGATTTTTGTACCTTTGATCGGAAGAGCCGTTCATAGAGGATCCGCATGGCATCGATCCTTGCCTGTGCTTCTCTAAGGGCTCCGACCGCTTCTTTGGAAGAAAGGTCATTTGCCTGCAGGGAGAGGAGACTACGAATGACGCTGAGGTTATTGAGAATCCGGTGGTGGGTTTCCCGGAGGAGAAGCTCCTTTTCCTTCAAAAGCAACCGGATCCGTTCCTCTGCCTCCACCCGTTCCGTGATATCCGTGTGGGTACCCACCGCTCGAATAGGTTTCCCATCCGAGCTCCATTCAACAACCTTGCCCCGATCGAGGATCCAGCGGTAGGATCCGTCCTTGCACCTTAGCCGGTGTTCACACTGATATAACTCTTCCCGGCGGTTTAGAAGATCTTCTACCGCTTTGAGGACTTTGGGTAAATCCTCAGGATGCACCCGCCTTTCCCACTCCTCGTATCGATTCTCTATCTCCTCTTCCCTGTACCCCAGCATGCGCTTCCATTCAGGGGAGTAATACACATGGTTAGAGGGAATGTGCCAGTCCCACACCCCGTGTCCGGCCCCTTCCAGGGCAAACCTCCAGAGGGTTTCCGCATCGCGAAGGGCCTTCTCTACTCGTTTCTGAGCTGTCACGTCCTGGATGACACCGAAAACAGTACCACGATCCTTCTCATAAAAAGCTACCGAATGGATATCCTTGATCTCCCCTGTGTCTAAAGACCGAATCTGAAACTCCACTTCGTACGGTTTACCCTCCTCGATCAATTCTTTCATGGCCTTATCCAGAAGGGGACGGAACTGGGAGAGGGGAATCTTTTTTATCTCTTCGTATGGGAACTCTGTTCCCGATACCCCGTAGATCCTGGCAGCCCCTTCCGACCCCGTGATCTTTCCAGTTTTAAGATCCAATTCCCAATTCCCCAGTTTCGCCGCCAGTTCTGCCCGCCTCAGTCGGAACTCACTCCGCTTTTGAGCCTCCTCCGCCCGGATCCGATCCTCCAACTCCCTTGCGATCCGCTTGTTAGCCTCTGCCAACCGGAAGGCCATCTTCACCGATGCGATCAATACCAGGTCTCCCGTATGTTTCACCACGTACCCATAGGAGGATATCCCTTCAGCCTTTGCCACATACTCCCGCTCCGTGTGACTGGTGAGAAAGAGGATAGGTACTGGCCGTATATCCAGGATCCTTTGGGCTGCTTCCGTTCCATCGATTCCCAAACCCAGATCGATATCCATCAGAATGAGATCGA
>CALKLC010000067.1 GCA_937991975.1 uncultured Spirochaetales bacterium
TCAGAAGACAGAGACTGGAATCTAGAGGGAAATACCAACATAACTAGTTATCCAAATACGCAAAAGCTCCAGGGATACACCCTGGTACGGGAGGGGAACTCTCCAGAAGTAGATGAGGCAGAATGGCAGCTCAAGAATACAGATAAGGAAGGTGATGTGGAAATTGAAAGCCAGTCAAAGCTCCGTTTTTACATTCCCCTCGAAGGGCTGGCTAATGGAACCTATACTCTAAAAGTAGATATTTATTACACCACCGGGGAGGAAGATCACCTGGAATACAATATTACGATTAACATATCCAATTAGGTCTTAAGAAGAATAGCAACGTGTGAAATAATCCGGAAAGGAGCTTCCTGTGCCGGCCCCGGCATCTTGGGGGAAAAAATGCCACGAGTGTAAGGATTGTACCCGGTTTCTGACACGAACCGAGATAATCCGGCTCGTGTTGAATACCCGTCTGCCCACCTAGATTATGTCCACAAAAAAGTAGGAGGTTGTATGATCCCATCCATCTGTATCGAGATGATCTATCCAGAGTTATCCTATGAAAAGCGGATCGAGGCTGTGGCCCGGCACGGGTTTCGCTACATCGAGTTCTGGTCCTGGAAAGACAAAAACCCGGACACCTTCTTGCAGGCATTACAGCGGACAGGGATCCAGGTTTCCAACTATAGTGGCCAGCGGAAGGGAGATCTGATCCGGGAGGATCAGCATCCCCTGGTGGAGGAAGATTTTCTGGATGCGGTACGAAACCTATCCGTTTTCAAAAGTCCTACGCTCATGGTGCTGGCCCAGGAACTGGGAGAAGGGGGCAGGGTGGTAAGGCCCGTGGAGAAGGAAGCGGGGCAGGGGGAAGTGCGTACCCTTGTACGGGGGATCAGGCGGCTTTTGTCTGTGCTTGAAAGGGAAAGGCAGGGAAATACCACCCTTGTGTTCGAACCCCTCAATACTCGATTAGATCACCCGGGGTATGCGGTCTCTTCCATGGAAACGGCTGAACGGATCTATGATCTACTCATGCAGGAAGAAGGCGGAAGAGCAGGCGGCGAAACGTCCTTTGAGAAAAGCTACGAGCCTCCCTTCGGGAAAAGCGCCTCGCTCCCGTTTGGAATTCTCCTCGATCTGTACCACCAGGGCATGATGGGAGACGATCTTCTGAATCTCATGCCCCGATACATCCATTGCGTAAAGTACGTCCATGTGGCGGACATCCATGGCCGGCATGAACCTTCAGACAAACCGCAGTACTACCGTGGAAAGATCGGTAGGGTGGGTATCGACGGCCGGCATGAACACAACCCAGAACGAATCGACTGGCTCTCCGTCCTTCAAAGCCTGGCCGATGCAGGATACGCAGGATTCGTGGGATTCGAGTTTCAACCAGCCGAATCCAGCGATCGGGCCTTAGAGCGGATCGCAGAGCTATGGAGCCGCCTTCAATGAAGATCCCAACCAGGGGCTGAAATGAAGAGCATCACCAGCAAAGGCCTGGAATGAAAATCCTCTTACCCTGATCATTGTAACGGGCGATCACGAAACAGGCGGATGGGTGGTATTTTTGTCACCCGATACAACCCATACAGGGTAAGGTTTGGATCCCGTTCGTCGAACAGCCCTTCTGTTTGTTCGAACAGCCTGCTGTATCCGCCTGTGGCGAACACCCGAACGGGCCCCTCGAGTTCAGCTTTCATGCGACTCACGAGGTGACTCACAAGACCCATGTACCCATGGAGCACACCAGATTGGATGGCGTGGACTGTATTTTTCCCCAGTACTGTGGAAGGGACAGTAAGTTCAACTTGAAAGAGTTGGGCGGCGTCGCGGCTCAGGGCTTTTACCGCGCTGCCTATTCCTGGCGCGATCGCTACGCCCGCTATCTCTCCCAGCACAGATAGAGGATCCCTGCCCGATTTGTCATCTATCTCTGTTCCGGGTATTTTGGCCTCAGTCCCCGCCTGACCGTGCCCAGGGCGGCCTGGGCGTGTAGGGTTAGTGGGTGCAGTGCTGGCCTGTTCTTCCGTAGCTGCGAAAGATCGAAGGGCTGTAAAGGAGAGAGCGGTACCAAAATCAACAACCACACAGGATTGACGGCAGCGCAAAAAAGCTTCCAGGGCGTTGGCTACAAGATCGGAGCCAATCTCATGGGGACTTAATACAGAGATAGGGAGATAGGGGTAGAGAGCAGGCCCTAACAGGACAGGGGGACGATGGGTAAGCCGCCGGCAAACTTCTTCCATTACCGCTGTAAGGGATGGGACGACTGAGGAAAGGACGGCAGTTTCAATGGATGGAGTAGGGATTCTCTCTTCTACCAGGGAACGAACGGCAGCATAGTATTCATCCTCGGTTTTGGCGGAGTTGGTATGCAAACGGAATTTTGTCAGGAGGTTCCCCTCCTCTGCAAAGATTCCGCAGGTAATGTTACTGTTCCCCACATCGATTACAAGGGTGTACATACAGTGGAATCTACATTAATTTTAGATATTTTTAAAAGGGTCCGGGATGATTTTTTTAGATTCACGCTGTGCAAATCTTCTATATCTTTATTTTTATTCCCTTCCCTATCTTTATTCGAGGGGTTCCCTGCTTCTGTCTCTTCAGAAAACCATGTGAAAGCTATCCGTTCTGGGGACTCCTTTGCCTTTTTCTTGAGTACTGCCAGTACTTTAGAAACTTCGTTAAGATTCTTTGGTCTGGAGTTTCCCCGGATTCCGATTATAGCAGAGCTTACGCTCAATAAGGGAAACCTTCGGAAACGCCCATTACGGCCTTTAGCTCGAATATACCCTCGTTTTTGGTCCTCATCATGGTAGAAGGCAATCACGTCCTGCGTAAACTTCTTTTGGAGGTTTTTTATTTGTGTTAAATGTGTTTCTATAGATCCACCGAGCAGTATAGCAGCAAAAAAGTCGTCTCCGCCGATGTGGCCGATGAACCATCCTTCCTGTTGCTCGTACTCCCGCAATAGATCGGCGAATAGAAGGATTACACGATCCCCTTGCCGGAAGCCGTATGTATCGTTGTAGGGTTTGAAGTGATCGAAATCGAAATACACCAAAAGTCCCTGATACAAAGGATCGAAGAGGCTTTCCTGCAAATACTCATTGATCAAAAGGTTCCCCTTCAAGCGGGTAAGGGGATTCTGATCCCGAGCCTCTAGAACTTCTTTTTTATGGATCAGCTGGAGCAATGAACGTTGACTCAAGCATCCCAGATACTTCCCATTGTTCGTAACTAAAAGCGTCTCTGCTCCCTCTGCTAATGCGTACGCATGGAGGAATTTTTCCAACCGCGAATGCAGATCCACGAATGGGGCAGGTTGGATAAAGGATTTTATGGATAAACTTTTATTCTTCAGGAGCTCGTATCCGAAAGGAGAGTACAAATACCCTTTGAAATCCTTTTCACGAACGATGCCGAGAGGCTCCCCATTCCTATTGACAATGGGAACATAGGTGTCTGAAGGATTCTCTTTAAAGTGCTTCAGAATTGTTTCGATTGAATCAGTATATTGGTACGATTTTACGATATATATCTCTTTCAATATATGATCCGAGAAAGAATGCTGGTTCCGTTTATGAGCCCGCAGTAAGTTACAGATAGATGGAAAGGTTTCCGACTTCGTATCAATGGGCGATACAAAAGAGGGATAATGAATCCTAAATCCTTGTACGAAATCGCACCCTATTTCACGGCAGGCAAAGAACTCCGAGTCTGTTTCGATCCCTTCGGCGATCACCTGGATTCCCAGCACATGGGCCATCTCCACAAGATGTTGCACGAAGAGTCTTTTCTTAGGCTCCCTATCTATCCCTTCGATAAAGTATCGATCCACTTTGATCAGATCTGGATCCATATCAAAAAGAACCTGTAATCCTGAATACCCTACTCCAAAGTCGTCAAGAGCAATACGAATATGGTGTTCTCGATGATGAGCGATGAATTGACGAATCTCGGGACTGGTGCCCAGCTTGCGATTTTCTGAAATTTCGAGGAAAAATGAATCTTTAGGGAAGCCAATCTCTTCAAGCTTTTTAGCAAACCCTTCTGTGGAGTATTCAGGATACTGAAATAACCGGTTGTCTACATTATAGAATAATTTTGTTCCAGGAAAGAACCCGGCGGTAAGGAAAGTGCCAATCACCTTCAAACGTAGCCATTCGTCCAATTCGACGAGAGAATTTTCCTGAGCGGCAGTATCGAAAAGGCTTTGGATAGATGGGAATCCCGCTTTGTCCCAGTCCCGCAGCAGGGCTTCGTATCCAAAAATTTGCCCTGTGTGGGCGTTTACAATGGCGTGGAAGGCGAAACGGATGGTTTGTAGAACAGGAAGCCAATCTGTCTTTTGTTTCATACCCTATGTAAGGGTACGAATAGTTTATAAGACTAGTGTTAAGATAGAGTTAAAAAAAGGTTACAGGGAGTTCCCTTCAGCACATGCACCCGAACCGTTCCACTGCGAACAGGCCGTCCTGGTTCGCCCGGAGGTATACGATTTTGGTGAGGTGAGATTTTTCTTCCCGTAGGATCTTCTTTAGAATTCGTTTCAGCCCCCTGTCTTTCGTACCTTCCAGCATGGCTTCGTAGAGGAGAATGGAGCTCCGTTCTGCCCGTAACGCAATACGGTATACATCGTCGATCGTTTGGGGAGGCTCTCCTCCCGGTATGGCCTGTCTCGCCATCTCGAACAGTCCGCTTCGGAGTACTGCATCCAGGTAATCGTCCACCGCGGGATTTATGAACACCTCGCCCACACCTTTTTTCTGTACTTTTTCTTTCAGCGCCCGAAAAGTTTCCGCGTGCTTTTTTTCTTCCCTGGCCAGGTCGCTGAGGTACGTCTTCATTCCCTTATGGTCAGATTTTGCAGCCGCAGCGGCATAGAACGCTTCCCCGTCGATTTCCGCCTGAATGGCGAAATCCATCACACTGTTCGCGGTTCGCTCCATATAGATCCTCCTTTTATGCAAAATCCGCTTCCAAAGCGCGGCTTTAAACTAGCTTTCTCGCTTCAGAAGAGCTCTTTCTGACGATCCTTCTACAGATAGTTTTAATCTTCTGAGTAATTTTGTCAAGAAACTACCCCCCTATTGCCCTTATGTAGGGGGCCTGGATATTCTATTACCATGCGCACCAAACAGGAGATCGTGGAGAACTGGCTTCCCCGGTATACAGGAACACCGCTGCAAGAGTTTTCCCGGTACATTCTTCTTACAAACTTTGATAGTTACCTTCGCAGTTTCGCTGCTTTTTACGGAGCTTCTATCAAGGGTGAAGATAAGCCGATGCCGACGGTGACAGCCGAAGGGATCACGCTGATCAATTTCGGGATGGGTTCGGCCAACGCAGCAACCGTGATGGATCTCCTTTCCGCCATAGAACCAAGGGCAGTCCTGTTCCTGGGAAAGTGCGGAGGGTTGAAGAAGCGGACAAAACTGGGAGATCTGATCCTTCCCATTGCGGCCATACGGGGAGAGGGAACTTCCAAGGATTATTTTCCCGAAGAAGTCCCTGCCCTTCCTGCCTTCAGCCTTCAGAAAGCTGTTTCTGCTACTATTTACTCGTACCAGCACGATTACTGGACAGGTACTGTCTACACCACCAACCGGCGGGTCTGGGAACATGACGAGGAGTTCAAGCGATACCTGGAACGAATCCGGGCCATTGCGGTGGATATGGAAACGGCTACCCTATTCATTGTGGGTTTCTACAACAGGATCCCCACCGGTGCTCTCCTTCTCGTATCCGACCAACCCATGATCCCCGAAGGGATCAAGACTGCCGAATCTGACCAGCAGGTAACCCAACAGTTCGCGGATCTTCATCTTCGGATGGGGGTGGATTCCCTGCAAGAGATCATGAACGAAGGGGTATCGGTACGGCATTTGAGGTTTTAAATCCAGGCAGCGGGCCACGCCACTGTGTTACGATCGAGAGGGACAGGTTCCTGTACCATGCAAAGTACCGCCTTACTGGAAAGAGGTTTGTAAAAAGAGTTCTGGATCTTCTCAGGCAAGGATACGGAGGGGGAAAGAATCGAGAGTTACATAACGGCGGTTAGGTTTTGCCAGATGCTTAAGAAGAGTCGTTTTCCCTGTTTGTCGGGGTCCTGTAACTAAAACCACAGGGAACTGTTCGGACGCAGCCAGGATCCCCTCTTCCACTATCCGTGGAATATATCTTCTCATTTGCCGCATCGATGGCCTGTTCAATAGTGTACTGCGGGCAGCCCAGGGTACTGAAGGCGAGTTTCATACGATTAAGAACCTGTTTTATTAGGAACCTACTTTTACCGCATGCCGCTTGATCTTTTTTGTGGTGGTCATCTCCATCGGTTCATCTAAAACAGTTACCCGTTTGATCCGCTGGTAGGGGAGAAGATCCCGGTTTACAGTATCCACGATTTCCCGTATGCGAAGTTCTATCTGATCCTTCGGAGTAGCCGGCTGGCCGGCGGGAGAAAAGAAATCTGGGTTCGGGTAGATGAGGGCTTCGATCTCTTCGGATTTCATAGCTGGATCTGCGATATATCCCCGCACAAGGATTTGCCCGATCTCTTCGTACAGCTGAAAGGCGTCTTCGATTTCTTCGGGATACACGTTCTTTCCCCCTTCCGTGACAATGAGGTTCTTTTTACGGCCGGTCAGGTACAGGTAGTTTTCACTATCCAGGTATCCGACGTCCCCGGTTTTGAAGAACCCGTCCTCTGTGAAAACCGCCTTGGTTTCTTCCGGCATCTTATAGTACCCCATCATGACCATGGGCCCTTTCACGACAATCTCTCCTGCTCCCCGATCGTCCGGATCGATAATCTTCATTTCTACCTGGGGAATTACCTTGCCCACGCTCCGTTCCTTGTAATGCTCTACTGGATTTAAAGTCAGGATCGGGGAGGTCTCTGTAAGACCATACCCCTGTACGAAATCGATTCCCAGCTGGTTGTACTTCCGAAATACTTCAGGAGAAAGGGGGCCGCCTCCGGAAATGCAGATCCGTACAGAAGAGAGGGAAGCTTTCTCGAGGATCGAATGGAAGAGCTTTTTACCGGGATTCACATGGAAGATCTTTTTGATGAGTCCGCTTTTCCACATGAGAAAGCGGATCATGCCATACACGATCGGGCCCTTGGCTTTCACACCCCGAAGAATCCCGTTCAATACCTTGTTGAACAGGAGGGGCACTCCGAGAAACATGGTTACCTTTGCTTCTTTCAGATCACTGAGGATCTGCTTGATGGCAAGGCGTTTCCCGAACACGGTTTCCGCTCCCACAGAGAAGCTTTCGATGAACACGGCCAGCATGCAGTAGGAATGATGAATGGGCAGGAGGGCGTAGAACACATCGGTGGGATAGATGTTCAGGTTTGCCTGGGCCAGGAAACAATCGGATACGAGATTCCGATGGCTCAGCATGACGCCTTTGGGGTGGCCGGTAGTTCCGGATGTAAAGAGGATAGCGGCAAGATCGGTAAAAACTGTGCTTTGCCCCGCGCCCTCGGTGCTTTGTCCAAAAGCCCTGCTTTGCCCCTCAGCGGCCGAATCGGCGTTTGAACCGGAGCCGGCGGGAAGGGCATAAATGTAGGGATCCCGATTGGGGCTCAGGCTCAGCACT
>CALKLC010000068.1 GCA_937991975.1 uncultured Spirochaetales bacterium
TCATTAGTCCTGCGTGATAGTTCGACGAAATCTTCCTTGCAGGTGGCAAAGAGACTTACCAAAATGGGTGAACCGGTTTGTTCTACGAATCGGTTTACCTCCTCCAACCCTTCCTCGATTCCAGGGTTACAGAGCCCCATACTGTTCAGCATTCCGCCCGCATACTCGGCTACTACCGGCCCCTCGTGCCCGGTCCGGGGTAAAAGGGAAAGACTCTTGGAAGTCACTAAACCGTACCCATGGTTTAGAGCGTACTGCAAAGAGCCCGCACTCATCCCCAGTACACCTGCGGGCAGAACCAGAGGGGTAGGCAGATCCTTACCGAGAAAATTGGTTTGTAGCGTTGGATTCATTGGCAGAAAGCATAGGGGAGACCAGCGTATCTGTCAATAACGGATTTCTAACAATTCTTCGTTTGACAATTGATAGGGCTAAAACTAAAATAACAAGTGGTTTACAAACAAAACTCACTCTATCAGGAGGGGATTATGAGAAAAAGAATCTGTTTCCTTAGTCTGGTGTTCCTTTTCATGGTTCTAACCAGCGAAGTTTTTTCTCAACAGGAAAAACTGGGTTGGGTAGGACCAGTATATAAGGAACTGTCAGACAGCCTCATGAAAGGATTTAAGGAATACTACAAACGAACTTACAACAAAGAAATTGCCATTACCTTCATACGACCGGGAGGCTGGCCTGTTTGTGTGGATAAAGTCAGAGCCTGGAAAGGGAAACCGGATGCGGATGTGTTCTTAGGCGCGGGAGCCCCTGCCTTTGAGGTCATGGACAAGGAAGGGCTGCTGATACCCTACAGACCAAAAGATTGGGATAAAATTCCCAGTCGATGGGGGGGGATGAAGGTAAAGGACGAACGGTTTATCTGGACCTGCTTCTCTCCCTGGATCGTAACAAACCTATACAATGAACGGGTCCTTAAAGCCCTGCAGCTTCCACCTCCTAAAACATGGAACGATCTTCTAAATCCCATCTACCGGGGATACATAGTCCAGACGTTACCCTATGCCTCGGGAACCCAGCATGAGGTTATCGAAATCACCCTTCAATCTATGGGAGAGAAAGAAGGATGGGCTTACCAGCGGTACCTTGCTGCACAGCTTGAACGGTTTTCAACCGGAAGTGTAGACACCACCCACATGGTCAGCCGTGGAGAAGTTCCCATTGGGATTGCCCAACCCCAAATGAATGCAATGAGCGCTCGAGCAGATGGATATCCTGTCCGGGACCTTCTGCCGGATAAAACCATTCTAGTTCCAGAATCAGTGGGTCTGCTGAAAGGCGCTCCCAATGAGGGAAATGCAAAAATTTTCCTCGATTGGCTGTTTAGCGTTGAGGGACAGAGGTACGTACTGGAGGGGCGCTATTTTCCTGCCCGGACAGATATCAAGTTCTCAGAAATGGAAAAACAAGGTGTTGCGATGGCTAAACATGCACGGGAAGCTTTAGGGGTAGATTCCTTCTGGGACTTAAAGGTGAACTTCATCGAGTACGATTTAAACTTAGCTACCAAAAGATGGGACGAGGTAAACCGCTACTACGAGTACGAAATCTACCGAAAATGGAGGGAACTGAAAAGTAGTTTAGCCCTCATTGAAGAAGTGGAGGGAGAAATTGCGACAGCAAAGAGACGGGGAACAAATGTGGCCAGAGCTGAATCTAGAATCAAAGAGGCGAGGAACCTATTTGCCTATGATGGAGATTACGCAGCAGCCCGCCTGGCTGCCACCGAAGCCCGTCAGCTCCTGGTAACAGGTCGATAGGGACTTCCTTCGTTGGACACTGAGCTGTAACGTTCCCCTGCTATTTGTGTGAACCTCTGCCCAGCAGTCGGGTTGGGCAGGGGAAGCTTACTAGTATTAAGTAATCTAAGTGGTGCCCAAATTGTGGTATTTTAATAGGGGGTTTTACCTCGCCACAATATTGGCTCCACTTCTAAAGGAATCAACCCATGCAAAGAGGCAATTTGTTGATTTCCACTGTTCTCTGGGCAGTGGTAGCCCTTTTTATTGTATACCCTCTATCTTTTTTACTGGTCGAGAGTTTAAAGAATGCGGAAACTCAGCAGTATGGATTGCAAAACTATATCGATTTTTTCAAAGATCCATACTATTTAAAGACTTTTGTAAACACCCTAGTTCTGAGCCTGCTCGTTCTACTTACTACAACCCTCTTTGGGTTGCCTTTGGCCTACATGATTTCCCGATATAGATTAAAAGGGAAGGTAATTTTTACTGCCCTAATCCTTCTTCCTATTGTCCTTCCAGCTTATGCAGGTGCTTTTTCTCTCATTATACTCTTTGGCAAAATGGGGGTTATTAACCTTTTACTGATGGATTTAGGTCTAGTTGCTAAGCCCATAAATTTTCTGTATGGGGTCCATGGATTGGTATTCGTTCAATCTATCCATCTTTTGCCTTTTATCGTCTTGAGCCTTTCCGCGGGGTTTACCAACATAGACCCTTCCTTAGAAGAAGCATCTGAAGTGGAAGGAGCAAGCGGGATAAAACGGTTTTTCACCATTACCCTTCCTCTTGCCACTCCCAACTACTTAGCCGGTGCAGTGCTGGTGTTCTTGTGGCCTTTCACTGATTGGCTCACTCCATTAATTTTCGGGCAGACAGACTATTTGCCCTCTATATCCTATATCAATATTGCCTATCATTTCACAGACATGCATCGGAAGTACATGGGGATAGTCTCTGTAGTGGTTTCTGCTGTAATCTGTGTAAGTATTTTTCTATTATCAAAGGCATGGGTCGAACGGAAAAAATACACCTCCCTTTCCAAGGGAACTACCCTGGAAGGAAGGATCATATATCCCCCGATACTCATACAAATAGGGTCCTACCTGTACATGCTATTTATTGCTGTCCTGGTTTTGCTTATTCCGGTTGTGCTGGGATTATCAGCTTTTTCCCGTAGATGGGTGTTACAGCCCTTCCCTACCTACTGGACGCTAGAAAACTTTAAACTTATTTTCATTGAAACCCCAGGCCTTTTGAAGAACTCCCTCCTTTTCAGCGGAACTGCTCTCCTGTTCGGTATTGCCTTTGGACTTCCCGCTGCTTACCTCATAACCCGCACCCATACTACCGGAAAAGAAGCGCTGGACTTTATTATCACTCTCATGCTGGCCTTTCCAGGAATTGCACTGGGTGTAAGTTACCTGTTAGCCTTTTGGGAAGGCATTCCTCTGGCTACCCACTGGATTATCATGCCCCTTTCCCTGTTTGTACGGCGATTGCCCTACTTCCTTCGCATGGCGCACGCCTCTTATCTGCAGTTGGATATATCTCTCGAAGAGGCTGCGGAAGTTTCCGGTGCTTCTAAACTGTATACTTTCTTTACCATCTCTCTACCATTACTCTTGAAAGGATTATTTGTTGGGGTGGTGATGTTTTTCATCATGGCCTTTCAGGAAATTTCTACCGCTATTTTTCTCTACAGAGGCGGTTGGGAAACCTTACCGATTGGCATCTACCTGAACTGGCACCGGGGTATGGAATTTGGTATCGCAGGTGCCATGGCCTTCTTTATGATCGTAATTATCTTTGTTCTGCTTTTAATTGTGGCAAAAATAGGAGGAGGGATCCTGGGAGCGGCCTGGGGTTCCTCCGGAGGGAGGTATTAAATGTTCATCAAGATCGAAAATCTGTACAAAAAATTCGGCCATGTAGTGGCGGTAGATCATGTAAATCTGGAAATAAAGCAAGGAGAAATAATTACCCTCCTTGGCCCCAGCGGCTGCGGGAAGACCACGACTCTGCGATGCATTGCGGGTCTGGAAAAACCCGAGGAGGGAGATGTCATCATCGATGGTAAACCCATGTTTTCTCAGGGATTTGTTCCCCCATCTCAGAGGGGAATTGGCATGGTTTTCCAGAACTACGCGATATGGCCACATTTGCGAGTGTTCGACAATGTCGCCTATGGATTAAAACTACAGAACCTTCCCCGCACCGTAATCCATGAAAAAGTAGAGGAAGCCCTTACTGCGGTTGGGCTATCCGGAATGGAAAAACGGTACCCGGGACAGCTAAGCGGCGGGCAACAGCAGCGGGTAGCCCTAGCTCGTGCGTTGGTAAGGCATCCCAAAGTACTGCTGCTGGACGAACCTTTAAGTAATCTGGATGCCAAACTTCGGGAGCGCATGCGCTTCGAAATCAAAAGCCTTGTCCGCCGCCTACACATCACCGCGGTGTATGTTACCCACGATCAAGCAGAAGCCATGGTGATTTCCGATCGCATAGCGGTTATGGAAACGGGGAAAATAGTGCAGCTGGGCGTTCCTGAAGATATCTACAAAAAACCAGCTAACCGTTTTGTTGCAGATTTTATCGGTACCACAAACTTTATTGCAGGAAGCCTTGTAGAGGTGCAACTAGATAAAGGGAAAGCCTATCTGCAGACAGACTTCGGGAGAATACTCTGCACCCTGGCCGATTCATTTCAAGTACCCTCTGATTCAACCGTGCAGGCTTCTATCCGGCCTGAGGAAATAGAAATCATTCCTTCTGCCACGCAAAAGGAAAATGTGTTCCGTGCTACCATTGCCCATAGAGCTTACCTTGGCAACTTTCTCTATATTTTTGTAACCATAGACAATACTTTGCTAAGGGTACAGGTGCCCTATAACCTCTCCCAGAAGGAAGGGGAAGAAATTATCATTTATTTAAATCCTGAAAAATGCATGATACTGCCTTAGCGTTCCGCCAGCCACCGGTACAGGAAAAGGTTGAAGCCCAGAAAGGAAAAATTATAGAAAAAGTCCTCCACCGGGATAGTGATGATCCTATAGCCGAGAATCGCGTTCGGGTTGTACAGAACCACGGGAAAACCAGTAAGGATACCATTTACGACGAGGAAGGCTAAAAAGGAGAATAGAAAGTACGCCCATGTATGGGAAGATTGAAGTAGAGAAGGTTTCACCGTTAGAGCGAGCCCCAAAAAGGCAGCACAGGAAAGGAAAGCAAGCATCGTGTATCCCCTGTAGCGGTTCAATAAGCCTGCTAAAAGGAAGATCACTGCCATTCCCCAGAGTACAAAAGAAGGGATGGAAAAGTTCTTTTCCTTCAGGAACTTTCTGAAGATCCCGTAGACAAACAAACAGGCATAAGGGATACAGAAAAAGAAAAGGACTTCTCCCAGTGGAAGACCGCCCAACACACTATCGCCGGCATAGATGGGGTTGAAGCTCCAGTGTCCATGAGCTGTCACAAGGATGTCCCATACTATGTATATGCAAGCCGTAATCCCAATCGCAGGAAATACAAAGCGCCACTCCTTATTGAAAGCGATCCGTGGATGGAAGGAAAAGATCAGTGGGAAGAGTACAGAAACAAGGTTCAATACGAGGTAAAAATTCATTCCGCCACCTCCGTTTCTTCTTCCATCTGGATATCCTCGATCCCGTACTCCTTCAGTTTTCTGTGAAGGGTCTTCCGGCCAATACCCAGCACCTCTGCGGTCCTGGATTTATTCCCCCGGAAAAAGCTCAAGTTGGCCTGGATGATTTCTTTCTCCGCCTCCGATAGGGTAGTACCGAGGGATATCTTCACGTAGTTTTCATCCGCCCCACTGCGGAGGAAAGGAGGCAGGTCATCGAGGGTGATGTACTGACCTTTGCAGAGAACTACCGCGCTTTCGATGCAGTTCCGCAGTTCCCGCACATTTCCCGGCCAGGAGTAGTTGTAGAGGGCGGCTCTGGCTTTGGGATCTATCCCCTCGATTTGTTTTTCGTTTTCTTTGGAGAACTCTTTAAGAAAGGCCGCTACCAGAAGAGGAATGTCTTCCTTCCGCTCCCGGAGCGGAGGTATATGGATATTCACCACATTCAGCCGGTAGTACAAATCCTCCCGGAACCTTCCCGCAGCGATCTCGGCTTTCAGATCCTTGTTGGTAGCGGAAATGATCCGCACATCCACCTCGATCGTTTCCTCTCCTCCTACCCGTTCGAACTTCTTTTCCTGCAGCACTCGAAGGATCTTGATCTGAACACTCTGGTTGATCTCCCCAATTTCGTCCAGGAAAATCGTTCCTGTATGAGCCAGCTCGAACCGGCCTCGTTTCCTTGAAATAGCTCCTGTGAAGGCTCCTTTTTCATGCCCAAAGAGCTCGCTCTCCAGAAGAGTTTCGGTGAGAGCGGCACAATGAACTTTGATAAAGGGCTTATCCTTCCGGTTGGAAAGATTATGAATGGCATCGGCAATCAGCTCTTTCCCTACTCCGCTTTCGCCGGTAATGAGCACAGAGGCCTTGGTGGGTGCCACTTGACGGACGACCTCGTAGATCTTACGCATAGCGGGGCTCACCCCGATGATGTTGGAGAACCCCCGCTTTTTCTCCAGCTCTTCCTGCATGGCCCTGTGCTGGAGAACCAGCTCCCGGTTGGAGAGGGCCCGTTTCACCAGCAAGGACAATCGATCCAGATTGATCGGTTTGGTAAGAAAGTCGTAGGCACCATCCCGCATCGCTTTCACAGCAGACTCGATGGTGCCGTGTCCCGTCAGGATTATAACAGGTACAGTGGGCTGCTCCGCTGTGATTCTCCGTAGAAGTTCCTCTCCGGAAATTTTGGGCATCTTGAGATCCGTGATCACCAGATCGATCTCCTCGTCCTGGAAGATCCGCCATGCGGCTTCCCCATCCTCTGCCAGAAAGGTGCGATACCCATCCAATTCGAGAGCCTGTCCCAAACCTTCCCGGATATTCTTTTCATCGTCTACAATGAGGATATGGAACTTCATGTCGCAACTCCTTCTGGAACCTCTTGTTTGTAATCGATCAGCTGCCGTTCCGGTTGCGGGATGGGGAACTTGATAGTAAAAGTAGTTCCCTTGCCAGGCTCTGAATCCACCGTTATCTCCCCTTGATGCTCTTTTACGATCTTGTACACGATCGTCAATCCCAACCCCGATCCAAACTCCTTTGTAGTAAAGTAAGGTTCGAAGATTTTGTCCAGATATTCCATAGGTATGCCGATCCCTGTATCCGAAACCTGTAATTTTACATAATCACCCTTTCGTACTGTACGGAGACTCAGCACCCCGCCCTCCGGCATGGCCGAAAGGGCATTCTTCACAAGATTCAGGACCGCCTGTTTGATGAATTTTTCATCCAGCAGAAGTTTTGGTAAGTTCTCTGCCAACTCTACATTCAGTTTTACATCTCCCTGCGCTGTTTCTACCTCGACGAACTTTACCAGATCCAACAGGATCCCATTTAGATCCCTCAGTTCCAGCCGGGCATCCATCGGCCGTACCGCAAATAAAAAGTCCACTACGATTTTATTGAGCCTTTCTACCTCCTCGGTTACCACGTCGAGATGCTTCATCAGCGCACGTTTCCCTACTCTGCTCTTTCCCTGGAGAGATTTCTTGATCAGCTGGATATGGATTCCGATCGCCCCCAGGGGATTCTTGATTTCATGGGCTACCCCTGCCGCCAGGGTAGTGAGGGAGGCAAGACTTTCTGCCCTTCGAAGACGAATTTCCTTTGCCCGCTTCTCTGTCACATCTTCTATATGGAACAAGTTGCCCTGGATCTTCCCGTTCCGTACGAGGGGAAGAACCGAACAGGAAAGGGTACGGGTTCCCCCCCCGAGCCGTATGGAAAATTCTCGGTCCCTCACGGTTTCCTGCTGTTCCAGTACTGACTTTACGAAATCGGAAATTTCCATATCGGCAATGACAGACCACACCTTACGTTCGTAGACTTCTGTAACGGATACAAAGGGAATCAACCGCTCGGCGGACTTATTGTACAGCACCAATCGATTCTCCGTATCCGTCACCATGATCCCATCCGTCATCGACTCCAGCACCACCTCCAACCGTTCATTCTCCTGAGCTAGATCGGAAACCAACTTCTGGATCTGCTGACTATCGAGTTTTTCTATTTTTTCTAATGCCTTCTGGATAAACTTACGCATACTGCCTCCGCATGCGAAGGAAGAGACGTTCCCCTAGCAGCAGGGGATGAACGTTCAGTACCTCGAGGGATTCTATTGTTTTTCGAATGAGGACAATCCATTCTTCCAGCTGGGATAGCGAAGGGATGTAGGCGACATCGGGAAGGAATTTCTTTCGATGGAGGTCCTGGAGGACCGTTACCAGTTCCTGCAGGAAAAGACGGAACTTTTCCCTATCCTGGGAAAGATCCGTCACGAACTCTAGGGGAAGCGCCCGACCCTCTGCCCAGGCACTTTGCAAAAACTGCACCACATACCCTCGTAAAGTGCTTGGCTTTACTCCCTGGAAGAGGAGAAAGAAGGACTCCAGATCAGGGTATTCAGGAGAGTTTACCTTGAAAATGCGTTCCAGCACTTCCAGAGCCGAAGATCCTACTCTTGGCTGAAACGTATAGGTGCGGACTCTGGAAAGAATCGTGGGGATGATGGCATTCTTCCGGGTGGTCGTAAGGATCAGGTATACAGAGGAAGGGGGTTCCTCCAGGAGTTTTAGAAGAGCATTTCGGGCGGCATCCAGTAACCGGTCCGCATTCTCCAGGATGATGATCTTTGTCGGCTCCGTTCCCTTTAGGTGTGCCCAGGCAGCCACCCGTCGGACCATCCCGACAGGGGCAGATACCACCGAGATGGAATCCTCCACCTTGCGAACCAGGGTAACCGCTTCTTCCAGCTGCTTATGCAACTCTCGAGGAGGAGGCAATTCTGAACCGTTAGGCCCTAAGTCGAAGGCAAGTTCATCCAGCCTCGACAGGTAAGGTGCTATCCGGCTGAGTTTCGGTTCCTCCCCCTCCCACAACAGGGCATCGAAACGACGGGTTAGCTTCCGCACCGATCGGGCAAAGAGATATCGACCGGAAAGGTTGGTAGTCCGAGCCAGGGTGTCACAGCAAGCAGCTACCTCCGCAGTAAAGTACCTTCCCCCTAAAATCACTGTGTTTGTAGCTAGAAGCAACCTGTGGGATTCACAGGACTTACAGGGACAGTTCCATGCCGCACTTCCCTGTTCACAGCTCAGCACTCTAGCTAATTCCAGGGCAACAGATAGTTTTCCAGCGTACAGGGGACCTGCGAAAAGAAGGGAGGGAGGCAGTGTATCTCCTTCTATATCCTGGGTTAACCTCTCTACTACTTCGGGTTGGTTCAGGATATTCTCGAACATACAACTATACCCTTTGGGAAGGGAACTTCTGGAAAAGGGAATGCGACAGGGGAAGCAGAAATCTGGCAATCCAGCTCTTTTCCAGCAAGGCCTTCGTATCGAAAATCGGTTGTACGCGGAGTCCCCAGAGGAGAAGAAGGATGAGAATCAGCCCTTCCGCTATTCCGAGGAATAAGCCCAATGCTTTGTCCAGGTTCTGAAGATGAAGGGTCTCGATGAAGCCACGGAAGAGTTTTTCAATGACCTTTAACAATACATACACGACAAGAAACACTCCAAGGAAAGCCACTACATTCCCCCAGCCAGGTAGACGGAGGGTTTGTTCGGCAACCTGGGCAAAGTGAGGGCCAAAAAAGTAGCCAGCCCCCAGTCCCAATAACACCGAACCCACGGAAAAAACCTCACTGACGAATCCCCTGAGTACCCCTCTGAGGCTGAAAAAGAGCAAGAGGATTCCCAATACCACATCTAACGTATTCCATTCCATTTGGTTTATCCTGCTTCCTCCTGCATTACCTGCTGGATTACGCCTACGATCCTATCCGTAGCCCCCCTTACATCCAGTTGTTTCAAGGTTGCTCGGAACTTCTCCGCTATGGGGGGATCAACCAGGGAACGTACTTCCGTAAGAAAGCGTTCTTTTTCAATAGGTTCATCATAAAGTGTCTTTGCCCAACCATGCAACTCGAACAAACGGGCATTTCGTACCTGGTCGCCCCGGGTCCCAGCCCCGCGTAGGGGAATCAGGAGCATCGGCTTACAGAGTGCGGATAGCTCCCACAGGGTACCCGCTCCGGCGCGGGAAACCACCACATCTGCCATGGCCAGCACATGGGGGAGTTCCTCCTTGAAATACCCCCTGGCCACATACCCCCTCAACTGGATAGCCTCATGAAGTTCTCGAGAATTCGCATGAAGGGGCCCCACCTGGTGAACCACCTGAAAATCCTTCAAAAGGTCATGCAAGGAGGACCACACGAGCTGGTTTATTTCCTTCGCCCCCTGGCTACCCCCCAGTACAAGAAGGATCGGTTTGTCCTGGACAAGTCCCAGAAGCTTCCTTCCAGTCTCTGCATTCCCCTCATAGATCGCTTTCCTCACAGGGTTCCCTGTTACTACGATCCTGGATCGGTACCTTGCTGGATACTGTTCTACCGATTCTGGGAAGGGAACCAACAGTTTGCGTGCAAGTGGAAGGGCAATACGGGTTGCCAGTCCAGGGTCTGTATCTGATTCATGGGAGACGACGGGTATCCTCAGGATGAAAGCTGCCAGGACAGGGGGGACTGAAACGAACCCCCCTTTGGAGAAAACAAGGTGAGGCTTCGATCGTTTAAGATAATAGATGGACGCAAAGACTCCTCCCAGTACTTTGAATAGATCTGTAAGGTTCTTGAAGGTAAACTCCCGGCGAAACTTCCCTGCCGGGATTCCCATGAAAGGTACCGATGCTTCCTCCACAAGGGACCGCTCCATTCCTTTCTTCGAGCCGATCCATCCTACCCGATATTCCCCCCTGTTTCTGAGTTCTTCCAGTACTGCCAGACCCGGGTATACATGTCCTCCTGTCCCTCCACCGGTAAAGAGAATCCGTGCAGGGGGGTGTCTTATCTCTTGTTTTTCCATACGTATCCTCCGTATAATGCCCTGGAAGGGATAGATTGTGCAACCGGAACAGAAAAGAATAGGAGCACTCAGGTGAAAAAACGGATCCTGGTAGTGGATGATGAACCGGATATCCTGGAATTGGTCCGGTTCAACCTCGAAAAGGAAGGGTTCGAAGTAAAAACCGTCCAGAATGGAGAGGAAGCTCTCCGCTGGGTGAATCGTAATGTACCGGATTGTATCGTCCTCGATCTAATGCTTCCAGGGCTGGATGGACTCGAGGTATGTAGACGGATCAAGGGTTCGGTAGCCCTTCGTTCCATTCCCATCCTCATGCTTACGGCAAAAGCAGAAGAAACCGACATGGTGATCGGACTCGAGGTTGGAGCGGATGATTACATCACCAAACCTTTCAGTCCCAAAGTACTGGTAGCGCGAGTCCGGGCTGTCCTTCGCCGTCATGAAGATCCAGCCCCCCCACCCCGAGCCTTCTCGGTGCACGGAATCGAAATAGATGTGGACCAACACCAGGTTAGGGTGGATGGTCAAATGATAGAGCTCTCTGCCACTGAGTTTGCCCTGCTGGAACTGCTGGCACGTAAACCCGGCTGGGTCTATAGTAGGGCGCAGATCATCGATGAAATCAAAGGGAAGGACTACCCGGTAACCGAGCGCTCGGTAGATGTTCAGATCCTATCCCTCCGGAGGAAACTACTCCATAGGGGAAGCTGCATTGTCACTGTCCGTGGGGTGGGCTATAAACTGGAACCTGAGACCCGTGAATCGTAGTTTAGTTCAACACCTCTACACAGTTTTCACTCTATTTTTAATCTTAACGGTGCTGGGAAGCCTTCTCATATACTATCTCAGGCCTCCTCTGTTCTGGGGACTGATCTTCCAGGGCACACTCTTCATCCTCTTGCATAGTCTCTTCCTGTTTTCACTCCTGAGGAGATGGGACAGTCCCATAGCTCAGATCCTTCGGGTGGCAGAACGGTATGCACAGGGAGACCTGGAGCCCACTCTGCGTATCCAGAATCCCTATGAGCTCCGGGTCCTGGGAGAGACTCTTACCTGGATGGCAAGGGAGTTGAAGAATCGAATCGATACCATTGCTTTACAGAGGAACGAATTGGAGGGAATCCTCAAGGGAATGTCAGAAGCGGTGTTTCTGCTGGATGGAGAAGATCGGATCAAACAGATGAACCACGCTGCGGAAACCCTTGCCAGGCTTCCGGCACGGGAGTGTGTGGGGAAGAGGTTGTACGAGGTAATCCCAGAGAGGGGACTCCATCAGCTGATTCTCTCTATACGACGATCGGAAGATATACAGGAACATACTCTTGAGTTCCCCGGTGAAGGGAAGAATCGGTACCTGCAGGCTCATGTTAGCCTTTTACCCTCATCAAAGGATGGAGAATCGAACTTATTGATAGTTTTGAACGACGTTACTCGAATCAAACAATTGGAGGAAATGCGAAAAGATTTCGTCGCCAATGTATCCCACGAACTCCGAACTCCGATTACCTCGATCCTGGGGTTCGTTGAAACGTTGAAAGAAGGGGCCCTGCAGGATCCCGAACGATCGGTTCGCTTTCTCTCCATCATAGAAAACCAAACCCTCAGACTTCATGCCCTCATCGAAGACCTATTGAGCCTGTCACGCCTGGAGCAGGCAGAGACAACGATCCGAAAAGAGTGGGTCTCCCTTCGAGAAATCTTCACAGAGGTGGAAACCCTCCACCGGTCTAAAGCGGATGCAAAACAGATCCTCCTTCGTTTCGTTATACAGCCGGGAGCTAAAGAAGCCGTATATGTAAATTCCCTATTGATTATCCAGGCACTGATAAACCTGATTGACAACGCCATCAAATACAGTGATCCAGGAAGTGAGGTAATCGTTACCGCCTATTCCATCGGCAGAGATCTCTATTTTTCTGTGCAGGATACCGGGCCGGGCATCCCCAA
Source organism: uncultured Spirochaetales bacterium (assembly GCA_937991975.1). GTDB lineage: Bacteria > Spirochaetota > Spirochaetia > DTKZ01 > DTKZ01 > DTKZ01. The sequence goes on from CALKLC010000068.1 coordinate 12,717, forward strand.
AGAGGAACAGAGCAGGATCTTCGAACGATTCTACCGTATCGACAAGACCCGCAGTCGTTCCCTGGGCGGAACTGGACTGGGGTTAGCCATCGTAAAGCACATTGCCCTCGCCCATGGGGGTTCGGTGAGTCTTGAGAGCAATCCCGGGGAGGGAAGCACCTTTATCCTCCGAATTCCCGACACATCATCACCCGAGACGACCAGTATGTCCTGAGGGAAAAGTGTCTGCCACTACCTGATTTCTTCCCCTGTGTTTGGCCACGTACATGGCCCGATCGCACCTGTTGATCCACATATCCCGGGTCTCGCCCATCCGGTACTCTGCTACTCCCATGGAAGCGGTGATCTGGATCGAATGGGAGTTACACTGGATCGTATACGTTTGCACTGTTTTGCGGAACCGTTCGGCAATCTTCACCGCATGGTTCAAACGGGTATTGGGAAGAACCACGAAGAACTCTTCCCCTCCATACCGTCCTGCCAGATCGTACTTTCGCAGGTTGCCCAGAAGCCAGCTCCCGATCATCCGTATCACTTCATCCCCACACTGGTGTCCATAGTCGTCATTGATGTTCTTGAAGTGGTCGATATCGACCATGATCCCACTGAGGGGTGCACCTGAACGGAGGGATCGTTCGATCTCTGCATCCACTGCATTGAACAGAGTAATCCGATTGAGAAGGCCTGAAAGGGCATCGTGCCGGGCAATCCGTTCCAACTCCTTGTTTGCCCGCACCAGTTCCTCGTTTACCCGTTCGATATCTTCGAAGGCCCGCTTCAACTTCCTGTTCTGGTCCATGATTTTCGCTGCCAATTCTTCCTCTTGCTTAACTGCCTTGCGTAGGAACTCCCTTTCTTCCACCAGCTGCACCTGCCTCCGATATCGCATGCCGGCAACTCGCACCCTCAATGCCAGCTCATCATCCGAAATCGCGGGATGGAAAATATCATCCATCCCCTCTTCCAGAAGGAGTTTTTGTTGTTCCAGAGACTCTGTAATCACAAGGAGTTGAAGGGGAGTAAGGAAGAACTGTTTCCTCAAAGATCGAACGAACTCTTCCCAGGGCTCTTCCCTTGCGTGGATAAGCACAATACCTACTGGACGGTCTAGAGGAAATTCCTCCAGTATTTTTTCTGCCTCCTGGATCGAGGGAATGGTCGTGATTGTGAACTCTTCGGAAGAAAGAAGATTCCGTAATCTTTCACTGAGGGTGTCTACTTTTTCGATTACGAGAAGGTGTATGGGTTTCACCCTTCTATTCCTCACAAACTTTATATACTTCTCCACCTACT
>CALKLC010000069.1 GCA_937991975.1 uncultured Spirochaetales bacterium
CTCTTCGAGAGACGAGAGAGCTTCCTGGTATCGTCCCCTCTCTTTCGCGATCAGGGCTAATCCCAGTATAGCATACGCATCGAACTCGATGTTGAGGGCTTTTCGGTAGAGTTCTTCTGCTTTTTCCAGTTTCCCCATAGCGCGGTAAGAATCCCCTGCACGAGTTAGTATCACCTTATTGTTGGGATCCTTCGCCAGGATTTTGTTCCAGTACGTCAAGGATTCCTCATGCTGGTTCAACCCCCGGTAGCAGTCAGCTAATCCGAAAAGGGCGTAGAAATTATCCTTCTCCTTTTCCAGGGCTCGGGAGAAATACTCGATTCCCCTGCGGTAGGCTTTCAGCTTGCGAAAACAGTTCCCCATCGAGGTTAGAAGGCGGATATCTATCGAATCCGGATGGGACTGGATCATCCGTTCCCAGTAATGAAGGGCTTTGTCGTACTCTTTGAAATCGAAATACAGATGCCCCAACCCGATCAACGCATACGGGTTATCCTTCTCGATTGCCAGGACCTGTTCGTACATGTTTTTCGATTTTTGCAGATTCTTTACTTTACGGTAGGCATCTGCAATACGGGTAAGAACCGTAACGTTTCTAGGATCATGCTGGAGGTATAGAGTCCAGAGTTCAATAGCCTTTCCGTAGTTATGGTTTGCTTTGTGGCAATCCGCCAATCCGAATAGGGCGTAACTATTCTGCGGGTGATACTTCAAGCAAATTTCATAGTACCGGATTGCTTCTTCCCACTTTCCCTGTTTACGGGCTGCATCCCCTATACCTACAAGGGCATAATTATTCTCTGGTTCGATTTGTAAGATTTTATTGAAAAGTTCGAGGGCTTCCTCGTATTTCTTTTCTTTGAGACAATAGTACCCTCGCTGGGAAAGCTCTGTAATTTCCGGCTTGTCTTGCCGTTCAGTAGGCTCCTGTAAGTGTATCTCTCGAGTATCTTCGAAATCATCCATCGTTATGCACCACCTGCACGAATCCATTCTCGAATTACTTGAGCCATTTTTTCTATCAACTTTTCGGATTTGACTTTTTCGTTTGCCACCCAGTACATGCGGAAAGCTTCCAGGTACTCGTTTCGTTTGAAGTGATAGTCGCCAACCCTGATCAGTCCATCTCCATACCGCAGAGTGATGAAGATCCGTTTTGCCAACTCCACATTTCCTTCGTTGAAAAGGGCATTCCCCTTTCGGATCAATGCAGCTCTCTGGTTAGAAGGAATATCGGGGGCTGGCTTTGTTTTTATAAAAAAACCTTCCTCCGATTTCCCTTCGAATATAGAGCGGATATCCATCTGCGTTATAGGGTTCCTTTCGTCGACATCCCTTCTTTCAAACCTCCAACCGGCTGGTAAGCCTGAGATAAGGCCTTGCCAAAGGCTTTGAACAGGCTTTCTGCCATATGATGGCTATTTTCTCCATACCGGGCAGAAAGGTGCAGGTTGATTCGCGACCGGTGGGAGAAGGCATAGAAGAACTCTTTAAGAATACTGACAGGGAAGGATCCTGCCAGGGGTTCGGGGTATTCTACCCTGTAGACAAGGTATGGACGTTCGCATACATCCACCACCACCTCACAGAGGGCATCATCCATAGGGATGATACTGTACCCGTACCGCATTACCTGGCCAGAAGTCTCCAAAAGACGATGGAAACCATCCCCCAGCACGAGACCCACATCCTCTACTGTGTGGTGCAGATCCACCATCAAGTCTCCTGTTGCCTCGAGTGAAAGGTCGAACCCACCATGAAAAGCAAAGGAAGTTAACAGATGATCGAAGAAAGGTAATCCAGTTGCAATATGAATCTGTTTCGTTCCCTCGCGGGAAAGGGACAGGGAGACACTCGTTTCTTTTGTTTCCCGCTTAACTGTGATGGGTGCGGTTTTCATTTCAATCCTGCCGTTTACCGTTCTGTCTTCAGTAGTGTACCGTAAAGTAGGCAGGGTTTGCAAGAAGAATATGCCTTTATTTTCGAGTTTTTCGATCTATCATACTTGCGTCTATCATACTTGCATTCCTTCGATAGAAGGATACGATGGATCGGCCGTAGGAGCGGCGCTGTTCTAGCGCCAGAAGACCCACCTGTTCTGGGAGGGGATCCTCTTTGGGGTGATGGATCAGGACGAGGGAACCCTCCTTTATCAGAGCCGAATGATCGAGGAGCTTTAAGAGGTCATGACGGAACCTGTAGGGGAAGGGGGGATCCAGGAATACCAGATGAAAGGGATCCTCTTTCCCGAACCGAAGGTACCGTTCTACGGGCATGATATGAAGGATTCCCTTTCCCTCCAGGAGAGCTATGTTCCGAAGAAGGGTAGAGCGCTTACGGAGATCTTTCTCCACGAACACCACTCTGGAAGCACCGCGGGAGTACGCTTCGATCCCCATAATCCCCGAGCCGCAGAACAAGTCGAGAAATGAGGCTCCTGGCAACTCCCCTTGCAGAATGGAAAAAACCGATTCCCGCATACGGTCCATCGCGGGGCGAAGCTCGCCCGGAGGGAATTGGATCTTTCTACCTTTTAAGAATCCACCCGTGATACGCATACGATCAGGGAGCCCCTCCACTGGTAGCGTTCTTGAACCGCAGTTCCAGGATGAATCGAAGCCCTGCATGTTCGGGCCGTAGGAGTCCTGGATCCTCTTCAAGTAATCTCAGGGCCTCCTTCCTCGCTTCCATCATCAATTCCATATCCTCTGGAAGTTGAGCGATGGAAAAGTCCAGCAACCCGGACTGGCGAACCCCCACCATATCACCAGGGCCCCTAAGTCGGAGGTCTTGTTCGGCAATCCGAAAACCATCGGTAGTTTCTTTCAGTACCTTCAACCGTTCCTTTGCCAGATCGGTCAGGTTGGGATCATATACGAGAAAAGCATAACTTTGCGCACTCCCTCTGCCTACCCGACCTCGAAGCTGATGGAGGGCCGCCAGACCAAATCGTTCGGCATGCTCGATTACCATGCAGGTTGCGTTAGGGACATCTACCCCCACTTCCACGATACTGGTAGCTACGAGAACTTGAATGCGATTTTTCACAAAGTCCTCCATGATCGACCGTTGCTCCTCTTCGGAAAGCCGGGCATGGATAAGCCCCACCCGATACCTGGGAAAGATGGATTTCTGCAATCGTTCGTACATGGTTTCGGCATCTTTGAGATCTCCATCACCCTCGATGAGAGGATAGACGAAGTAGGCTTGGTGTCCCTTTTGAAGTTCCCCCTCTACCCAGGAGTACACCTTTTCTTCATTACCTATTCGAGCCAGATGGGTTTCCACGGGTCTTCTTCCAGGAGGTAAAGACTTGAGTTCTGAAACATCCAGATCTCCGAATACGGAAAGGGCCAACGTGCGGGGAATCGGAGTGGCACTCATCAGGAGGATGTCGGGGTGGATCCCCTTATCGGCAAGTTTCTTCCTCTGGTCTACGCCGAACCGATGTTGTTCATCGATCACAACAAAACCAAGGTTTGCGAATCGGACTTCCTCTGAGAACAGAGCATGGGTTCCTATAACGATATCCACCTCGCCTTTAGAGAGGGCCTGCAGGAGGGGTTTACGAAGTTTCAAGGGAATCTTGCCCGAATAGAAGGCGAGACGGACTCCTAACGGTTCTAATAATTTGGCTGCATTGTCTGCATGCTGACGGGCCAGTAACTCGGTAGGAGCCATAAAAGCTGTTTGGATCCTGCCTTCGGTAAAACGAAGGGCTGCGAGGAAAGCTACGAGGGTCTTTCCAGATCCCACATCCCCCTGGAGCAGACGGGCCATGGGACAGCTACCCTCTATATCCCTATCGATCTCAGCGAGGGATCTGTACTGGTCTTCTGTTAGGGGAAAGGGCAAACTATGGATCGCTCGTTGCCGAAGGGTGAGGGGTAGTTGCCTTGGAGGCCGAATGGCCACTTTCCGTTCCATTCCCCGTCGGATCACTTCGATCTGAAAGGAGAACAACTCCCGAAAAGCGAGGCTCCGCCGGCCCAGATCCGGCTCTTCCATCGATTTGGGAAAGTGAATGGCCCGTAAGGCCTCGGAAATGGGAAGCAGAGCATAGGTAGCCCGGCAGGATTCTGAAAGTTCGTCCTTCAGGTTGATTCCATACTTCGCATATCCCTGTCTGAGGATCTTTCTAAGGAGGCGTTGAGACAATTTCCCCGATAGAGGATAGATGGGCAAAATAGAAGAAAAGTCTTCTGAAGGATGAGTAGGATTGTCCAGATCGAAAGAGGAACTCTGTATCCGCTTGTACTGGTAGGTAAAAGTTCCTGCTACCCTTACCTGTACGCCAGGGGGATACTTATTGGCCAGAAAGTTCCTTCCATAGCACACCAGTTCGGCAGAAGCAGTCGCGTCCCGTATGAGGATTTTAAGAGTTTTTTGCGAGCCGAACCAGAAGTACTCATGGGCCTCCACAAAGGCCAGGGTATTGACGAATCCTTTTCCCCCCTTGCTGAGAATACTAATGATGGGAATCAACTTGGTGCGATCCTCATATCGCCGGGGCAGGTGGAGGAAAAGATCGATTATCGTATGAATCCCCAGCCGGTTGAGGTCTTTTCCCAGGGAAGGACCTACTCCCTGGAGTTTAGCAATGGGTATGGAAAGCTCCTCCAGATACATGGATTTAAATAGGCAAGCGGTACAGAAGGGTGGTCAGCCGCTCTACCATAAGGCCTCCCAAAATCCGAAGTGTCAACAAAAAGACAAACCCTAAGAGAAGCCCATGGATGTAGGAGACCGGTTTCCTGGTAAACAGATGAGTGATCCGGATAAGAATAGGACTCACTAACATGTCTAACGTCATCCAGAGGGGGCGCGTCGAGTTGGTATGGAAGAGGATTCCCAGGAGGCGCAGAACGATCATCAGGAGGTAGAGAAAAAGGAAGAAGGATACTGCCGACCATACGGCTTCAAAGGTAAAAGCCACTAAACTTCCGAGGGTAATTCTTCCAAATAGAGCGATAGAATGGAAGATGTTTCCTATCACCGATAGAGCGATGAGAGCCGCCACTGGAGAGAAGTCGAATCTACCTATTCTGAAAAAAGAGAACTGACGGAAATAGTTCAAGTAAGGATCCGTAATGCGGGTCAAGAAAAAATACACCTTGCCATACCCGAGGGGTCCGGAAAACCACGTCAGCAGGATCCGTACTACAATAATAAGGGTGTAGAAAGAAACAAGGGCACTAAGAGTGCTCATCAATACTTTTACCATGCTCACCACCTCCATTGATCAATGCTGTGTCAACGTACCCAGACTTCTTCCACTCCGGGGAGTTGCTGAAGTTGCTGCAGGATTTCTTTTTTCCCACTGGCTTTCAATTGAGCTGAAGCGCGGATGATTCGTTCCGAGTCTCCGTTACCTGAATCTTTGAAATGGAGGTATACGGAACAGGGACCAGGATGTTCGATAATGAAGGATCGAAGCTGGTAGAAATCCTCCTCATTGCACAGAGAACCGTTCAACGCAATGTGTAGTTCGGAAACTTCCTTGCTTTCCAGCATATCGGGCTCCTTTACTTCTTCTACGATGAAACTGGGGCGATCACGGGAGAGATCGATCCTGCCTGTTATACCCACAATAGCATCTTCCTGCAGTTTGTGGCCATTCTGTTCCAGCACCAGAGTAAAGATCACCAGCTCGATGGATCCCGCAAAATCCTCCAGGAGGGCAAAGGCCATTTTCTTCCCGGTTTTCGTAGGGACTGTCCGGATATTCTTTAAGATCCCCAATAGCCTGTGGGTGGTATTGCTACTTGCACGGTTGGGGTGCGCAAGATCGATAGTAACACTCTTTTCCCAGATAGTCCGGTATGGTTCCAGAGGGTGGCCTGAGAAATAGAACCCGAGGATTTCCCGTTCGAACCTGAGTTTTTCCCGTTCCGGCCAATCAGGGACTTCTTCCCATGACGGTTCGGGGAACTCTTCAATGTTGACTCCAAAGAGGGATGCTTGCCCATAGCTCTGACTTTCTTTCTTTTTTTCCGCAAAAGCTACCATCGTATCGAGGTTTGTCAGGAGTGTTGCCCGATTGGGGGATAGGGAATCGAACAACCCGCACTGTACCCCTGTTTCCAACACCTTTCGGTTTACGATTTTTAGGTCCACACGATCGAGGAAATCCAGGAAGGAGCGAAAGGGGCCTCCTGAAGAACGAGCCTGTAGGATTTCTTCTGCCGCGTTAGAGCCCATGTTCTTGATTCCCAAAAGGCCATAACGAATTTTTCCGTCGACCACACTGAAGTATTTTTCCGAGGTATTGATATCAGGGGGTAGAATATCGATCCCCATCTTCCGGGTTTCCCCGATGTACTCTGCCAGTTTGTCGGTGTCGTTGATCTCATTGGTCAGGTTGGCGGCCATGAACTCGGCAGGAAAGTTCGCTTTCAGGTAGGCGGTTTTGTAAGCGAGAACTGAGTAGGCTGCTGCATGGGACTTATTGAAACCGTACCCGGCAAAGGGTATGAGGAGTTCGAAGATCTCATCCGCCTTTTTCGCAGGATAACCTCTGGCGATCGCTCCTTCGATGAAGCTTTTCTTCTGCCTGGCCATCTCTTCGGCTT
>CALKLC010000070.1 GCA_937991975.1 uncultured Spirochaetales bacterium
GATACCTGTATTCGCACGGGATACCTGACCCCCTTGAAAAGCTCTGCCCTTGCGGTTCCCAAGAGTGCCTGAACGGAGTATCAAACCTTTCAGGTTACGAGAAGGCTGTGATTCTTTGGACGGAGAGACGCATAGGGGGCGCCTAAATCGAGCTATTCTTTCGCTACAGGGAAGAAGGGTTTTAATTCGACGTGGAGGTCCTGCTGCATTTCCAATGAAAGGAGCTCTTCCTTTAGGGTATGAACAGGAACTCCATGAGGTATCAGAATTCGGGCATGCATGTGAAAAAGAGGAGCTCCACTCCAGGGCGCAAAGCTGGTTTCGGTTTCCAGGTCTTCGATATTGATATTGTACCGTCGGAGGATAGAGGTAACGGCGTGGACAATTCCCGGTGTATCCTGCGAGGTTGTTTGCAAAATATAAGGGATCCCGCCTGAGGGAATCGTAGGCCCTGAAGTGTTTTTCACGAAGATCTGTAGTCCAAGTTTGTTTTCTCTTTGATGGATTTCCTCAGAAAGGGAATGCAAGTCTTCCGGTTCCCCGGAGACCAGCATGATGACCGCGAACTCCCCACCGAGTACAGCCATTTTACTTTCTTCGATGTTGCACCGATTTCGAGTAACGATTTCAGCAAGGTCATCCGCGATTCCAACTCGGTCAGCTCCTACCGCTGTAATGACTTTGTAACCCGAAAGTTCTTTCATGCCCATACTGTACTGGAAGTGGGCAGGGGTTGTCGAGGGGCACTTGTGTTGGTAAGTATTTTAACTTCTGCCAGCAGTATTGGCCTTCAACTGCCGGATTACTACTAGAGCTGCTTAGAAAAGATTCGAACCTCGTAAAGATCAACAGAAGATACTTGCCTGTGAAATAAAATATTACTAAATTGATAATGTATTCCTCTAACATGAGGAAAGATCTTTTACCAGGAGGCACCGTATGGCACACCAACTCCCTGAACTTCCATATTCTTACAACGCATTGGAACCTTACATCGATGAGCGGACCATGACGATACATCATACGAAACATCATGGAACCTATGTGAATAATCTCAACAAGGCACTGGAAGGAACAGAGTTTACGGATCGACCGATAGAATACCTTTTACAGAACCTGGATACCCTCCCCGAGCAAATTCGAACCCCTGTACGGAACAATGGGGGAGGGCACTATAATCATTCTCTTTTCTGGGCCTGGATGAGCCCTGAGGGAGGCGGGGAACCAGGTGGGGAATTGAAAGACGCAATCCACCGATTCTTTGGGAGTTTTGCAGGGTTCAAAGAAAAGTTCTCCCAGGCCGCCCTTGGTAGATTCGGCAGTGGCTGGGCCTGGCTTGTAGTGAACAAGAATAAAAACCTGGAGATCTATTCCACGCCGAACCAGGATACCCCCTTGATGCAGGGCGATATACCTATTTTGGGTGTGGATGTATGGGAACACGCATACTACCTTCTGTATCAGAATAGAAGAGCCGACTATGTGGAGGCTTTCTTCAACGTGATTCATTGGCCTGAGGTAGAGCGAAGATTCAAAGCAGCCCTTTAGTTTATGGTAGCCTCTTAGGTATGTAAATCTTCACTCCTTGACCCTCCCCCTTTGGAAGGACGATACTGGTTCACATGATGGAAGCATTGAAGCAGATTGGGGGGGAGGTTCTTCGTTCCTACGAGGAAATTGGTGGGATCAATCACCTGGATGGTTCGAACCTGCCATCCCGTGTAGGAGTAATTGCTATTCTGGAGGATTACCAGTCTCTTGTTTTTCCGGGTTTTACATCAGAGGAGCCCATTCAGAGGGGGGAAGTGCCTTACCAGATTACGGAAACTCTCCATCGCCTGGCACGAAACCTTATCATGGAAATTGGGAAATGTATCTGCTTTCGAACGAGGAAGGCTTCACAGATAGGTAGTCTCTGTGTAGGTGATTCTCTCTGGAATCACCAGTGCAAAAAGGAAGCTGAACAGCTTGCCCTGGAACTATTGACACAGCTCCCTGAACTTCGACGAAAGATCCATCTGGATGTGGAAGCTGCGTTTCGGGGTGATCCAGCAGCGAAATCTCACGAAGAGGTGATCCTTTCGTACCCTGGCCTGGAAGCAATTTCCATTCACCGGTTTGCCCATGAACTGTGGATACGGAATATTCCCCTTCTGCCCCGAATGATGAGTGAGTACATTCATGGAAAGACTGGAATCGATATACATCCCGGAGCCACGATTGGGGAATCTTTCTTCATTGACCACGGTACAGGGGTGGTAATTGGGGAGACCACCATCATTGGGAAAAATGTAAAGATCTATCAGGGGGTTACCCTCGGCGCCCTCAGTATCAAGAAAGAGCTTTCCGATAAGAAAAGACACCCCACTATAGAAGATGAAGTAACCATCTATGCCGGCGCCACAATTTTGGGGGGTGAAACGGTGATAGGGAAGGGATCCGTCATTGGAGGGAATGTATGGATTACAGAATCTGTTCCCCCCTATAGTCGGGTTTACAACAAACCTATAGGGTATGTAATGGCTCCGAAAGGATAAACCCTTCCCTTCAGTTTGCTACAGTTCTTGTGCCTTTCCCTTCGAAGATCATGCTGCCTTCGAACCCCCGGATCTCTTTCACCCAGGAGAGAAACTTTTCCGCTTCCTCCTTATTCTCGTAGGGACCGATCCGTAACCGGTAGTAGCGAGTTCCTTCCACTTCCCGAACTACGATCTGCCCATTCAAACCCTTTGCCTTCAGGAGTTTTCCTGCCTCCTCCGCTTTATCCAAACTGGTGAAGGATCCCACCTGGATAGTGTACTCTTTCACCGTGATGGTTTTTGGTTTTTCCGGTGCCTTCTTTACTGACGTTTCTGGATGGGGAACTGTTTTCTGGGTTGCCGATGGGGATGGTGCGGGTGTTTTCGGAGGGGCTTGTTTTACCGGCTCCGCTGCTGTAGTCGGAGCGGGTTGGGGTGGAAGAACTTCCTGCTTTTTCTCCGGCTTTTCTCCATATAGGATCACTACATCCTCTTTCTTCTCCTGGGATTTGGGTTGCAGTTGGGGAAAATCTTCCTTCGTTCTGACCCATTCGATGGGATCGAAATTGGGACTTTTCTCTGTTGTAGCCACAGGTCCTGTTTCGACAGATTTCGCCCGCGGATAGAACAGCCACAGTCCTACCCCCAAAAGGGAAGCCAGGAAGAGAGCCACTGAAACTATGATCAAGAGAGTTTTGTTCTGTTCCATACCAACCCCATTTCCTCAGTCCATCTACGGATAAGCTCGAGGATCTTCGCCCGAAGATCTGCCCGGGTGCCTCGATTGTCCACAACTACAGTATCGGCATGGTGCATAGAAGATTGAGGGATCAGTTTACGCTGAGAGAAAATCCGAAGGAGGGTAGAGAACGCATCCAATCCATCCCGATCCATACAACGGTTGATGCGCTCCAGTAAGGGTGAGCGAATGATAACGATACGGGTGCAGAGAGAGTCCAGGTTCATCCTGTAAAGGAGGGCTGCGTTGATTACGATGGGACCTTCCTCATTCGAGATGATTTGCTTTATTCGCTCTCCCATTACAGGATGGACGATCCGTTCCAGCTTCTCCAATTCCCGCTTATGCTTGAAGACGATGTTCCCCAGTTTTTTCCGATCGATTGTTCCATGGGAAGAGAGGATTCCTGGGCCAAAACAGTCCAGAATCTCTTGCTTTTTCTCTTCCAGAGCCGCATGCCCAAGAGCGTCCACATCGATCTCCCGAAATCCTTCCTCCAGGAATACTCTGGCGGCCTCATTCTTACCCGCACAGCACAAGCCAGTAAGTCCCACGACGAATTTCAATGCAACTCTCCCCAACTGGAACCCGTTTCAATGCTCACCCGCAGGGGAACCCGAAGAGGATATACCTGTTCCATCTCTCTCTGGACCAGTTCTTTCACAGCATCCAGTTCCTCGGGGGGAACTTCGAAGATCAATTCATCGTGCACTTGAAGGAGCAATCTGGCAGTAAGATTTTCTTTCTTGAACCTTTCCGCGATTCTGAGCATTGCCAGTTTCACCATATCGGCAGCACTCCCCTGGATAGGGGTGTTGATGGCCATCCGCTCCGCTGCACTTTTTTCTGTCTTGTTTCGACTATTGATGTTCGGTACGAGACGCTCCCTACCAAGGATCGTACTGACTTTACCGCCCTGCTCCGCATTCCGGATCGTTTCCACGATAAAGGACTGGATCCGGGGATACTGCTGGAAATAGAACTCGAGGAATCGATCCGCTTCCTTTCGAGGAATACCCAGCTCCCGGGAAAGACGGAAGGAGGACATTCCATACATGACGCCAAAGTTAATCGTCTTTGCTACCCGCCGCTGCTCGGGAGTAAGGCGATCTTCAGGAACGCCGAAAATCAAGGATCCTGTTCTGCGGTGCACATCCGAACCCGTTCTAAAGGCTTCACAGAGGCCAGGATCACCCGACAGGTGTGCAAGGATCACAAGCTCGATCTGTGAGTAATCGGCACTCACGAACTTCCAACCCTCCCTTGGAATGAAGGCAGAACGAATCCGCCTTCCTTCTTCATCCCGGATAGGGATGTTCTGTAGATTGGGGTCTTTACTGGATAGCCTCCCTGTGGCAGTACCTGTTTGATTGAAACTGGTGTGAATGCGACCTGTTACTGGATTCACCATCTGGGGCAAAGCATCCACATAGGTGGATTTCAGCTTTTGCAACTGTCGATACTGAAGGACCAGTTCAGGCACAGGGTCTTGCTGTGCCAATTCTTCCAGTACGGATGTATCGGTGGAAAACCCTGTTTTCTTCTCTGTTTTTCGAGAGGGCTGGAGCTTGCGGTCAATGAACAGTACTTCCTGCAACTGTTTCGTGGAATTGATGTTGAATTCTTTCCCACACAACTGGTAGATTTGCCGCTGTATCCGATCGATCTCTTTTTCCAATTCGAATCCATACTCTTTTAGAACTGGTACGTCCAATCGAATCCCTTCCAGCTCCATGTTGCCCAGGATCGGTACAAGGGGCATTTCCAATGTATGAAAGAGCTCTTCCAGTTTCCGTTCTTTCAGAAGGGGTGCCAGCACCCGGTAGAGACGGTAAGTGATATCGGCATCTTCTGCTGCGTACCGGGTTGCGAGATCCAGCGGAACATCCGCAAAGGTCTGACCTCTGGCTACTACCTCATCATAGTGTAAGGTTCGGTAGCCTAAATAGGTCTCTGCCAGACGGTCCATGTTGTAGGTGCCTTCGCCGCTATCGAGGAGCCAGGCAGCGATCATCGTATCGAACTGCATGGGTAGGTGTAAACCAAGGAGTCGCAGGATCTTGTAGTCGAACTTTAAGTTTTGCCCGATGATCCGTACATCAGGATCCGAGAAGAACTTTTCCAGCATGGGCAGGGTGGATCCTTCACCTAAACCGCCCGCAGGAGCCCGGACAGGAACGTAGAAGGCTTTTCCCAACTCAAAGGAGAGGGAGAAACCGACAAGCTTTGCGTGAAAGGGGTCCAGATCGGTGGTTTCCGTATCGAAGGCAACGGTTCTTGCGTTTCGTGCCTGTTCCAGAAGGGAGGAAAGTTCTTCGCTGGAAGAAACGGTTCTGTAGGTTCCCGGAGATGAAGATTCTATCCGTGCAGAAGAGGCGGATTGAACAATTGCCTGAGTTGTTGGAAGGGGGCTTTTATCTCCCGCGAGGGAAGATCCGGTTACGTAGGAATAGAACTCCTCTGCAAGCTTTTTCATCCCTTCCCTATAGAAAAGGGGAAGAGATTCTTCTACCCGGAGGGGCGGCAAACGGAAGGTTTCCAGCACATCTTTCTCTACAGGGACATCGTCCTTCAGTGTCACAAGACGTTTACTCAATTCCACGGCCTCCCGGGCCTCGATCAGCTTTTGTCTTTGAGCCGGAGGAAGAGTATCCAGGTTCCTGTAAATACCCTCCAGATTCCCGAATTGAGTCAGGAGGGCGACAGCCGTTTTTTCCCCGATGCCCCTGGCTCCCGGCACATTGTCGGAAGCATCGCCTACGAGGGATAAGTAGTCTACGATCTGTTCAGGATACACGGACCAGTGATGGTATACTCCTTCCCGGTCCAATTCGATAAAATCCCCCTTTTCCGGTCGTAGAATCCGAACAGGATCGTGTACCAATTGCAGCAGGTCTTTGTCACCGGAAATGATGTAGCAAGGTCTACCTTCCTGTCGGCAGAGTTTAGCGAGGGTAGCCATAAGATCATCCGCTTCCACACCATCGAACCGAAGGGCCGGGATCCCAAGGTTTGCCGCTAGATCCTCTATCACGGGCACCTGGGCATGGAGGTCCTCGGGCGTTTTTTGCCGGGTGGCTTTGTATTCGGGGTACAATGTATGCCGGAACGTGGGGGTCCTGGAATCCAGTACAATGGCGAAGTAAGGAGGCTTACGATTCTTTAGCAGGGTCAACAGGGAGTTGAAGAAGCCGAAAACGGCCGAACTGTTTCTTCCTTCCGGATTTCGAAGCGGATTTCGAATGAAGGCAAAATAGGATCGGTAGATCAGGCTATACCCATCCAATAGATATAACGGATCTTTCATGATAATCAATGTATCATGCATTGAAAAGAAAAGTCACTTGATTTACACTCTTTCCTATGAGTATTCGGCTAAAAATCATCTTCGTGGTTCTCCCGCTGATCATCGTTACTCTCCTTCTGGCCGGAACAGCCTCTTACTTCCAGGCAGCCAACGGAATTACCCGAATCGCCAAGGAATTCCTCGATTTCAAAGCGTACGAACTGGAGAAGTATGCGCAAAGTCAATGGGACCTGCTTGTAGAAAACAATTTTACCAATCGTCCCGAGATGGTTTTGGCCACCCAGCAGGGAATAGAATCCTTTGCCCGCAGTATCATCCGGAGCCCCACGGAGATCATTCTTGCCATCGATGAAGAGGGGGCGATCAAGTTGGCCACCGCTCCTA
>CALKLC010000071.1 GCA_937991975.1 uncultured Spirochaetales bacterium
ACCTCACCTACAGCTACCTTAACCTCATCCTCGATCATGCCTCTTGTTTGCTGTAGAGCATGGTAACGTGTGTGAATGGCATCGATGAGAGTTTTCCCCCGTTCCAGCACAGCCATCCGGGCTGCCATTTCCGAAGGATGAATAGAAAGTTCCTGCCAGGCACTCCAGAAGCGATCCAGATGGGAGCGGATGGAGACGTCCATCGGCTCGTTGTAGATCTTTTCCACCATCAGGAGATACTTGTCCCGGGTTTGCCAGTAGGTCTCCCCATTTGCCTGGGAAACGATCCGGCCTTCAAGCAGTTCGTCCCGAATCCGTTCGATTCTCGCGACATCAGTCCCCTGACCTATCTGTCCCGGGGTTTCTTCCCTGCTCAACCCTGGCACGTAGAGAGGATCGGTGGGTTTTAACCGTACCCGTTGCCGGGAGTACCCTTCTGTGGAAGCATTGCTCAGGTTGTGGCCTACCGTGGAAAGCCCCTGGGTGTGGGAAATAAGACCTCGTTTGCCCAATTCGATCCCGGAAAATGTGGATTGCATCCCTTTCCCCCTACAATTCCTGATTTACCAGGAGAGGTTGGGCAGGTTCTGTGGTTACGCCTTTAGGGGAATACACCCGGTGCTTCCACCCCGGCACCAGAGCATCCATGTATTTCCCCATAGTGGATAGGGTAGAGGCACAGTAAACATCGATCCCGCTGGTGATTCCTTCTACCATCACAACCGCATGTTTCAGTTCCCGGTGCCATCTCAATAGCTCCTCTCTCGTCTCTCCTGTAAACCGGAAACAAAAGTCGTAGAAGGACTCTCCTTCCTTTACCCCCCAGACCTCTTTCAGCTTTCGATAGATGGTTTCCCTCTTTTCCTCGAGGGCAATCAGCTCCTTTGCTATAGTTTTTAGAGATTTGACTGTAGGAGGGATATGTTGAAAATTCTTCTCAAGGATTTCTTCGTTCAGTTTCCGTTCCAGATCGATAAACCGATGGAATGTATCTACCTCTTTCTGCAAGGTTTCCTTAAGATGTTCAACCTGCTGGATCTGTCCTTCCATTCCTAATCTTCTCCTCTTATGGAGATTATCGACGGGTTCTTAGAGGAATTGTAGATGTTTCCTTCATTGCAGAACTCGCTATTTACTGTTATTTTATAAAAAAATCCGCTAAGGAGCATGTATGCCAAAACCTGACAAAGATTTGATCATCATCGGAGGAGGTTCTGCTGGCCTGAGTGCAGCCCAGTATGGGGCAAGAGCAAACCTGAGTGTACTTTTGATAGAAGAAACCGCCCTCGGCGGGCAGGCTCTCATTATCGAAGGGTTAGAGAACTACCCGGGCTTTCCTGAGCCGATTTCTGGATTTGAATTAGCGCAGCGGTTCGAACAACAGGCCCGAAATTTTGGAGCCGAATTCCTCACCACCTCGGTAAAAAAAGTCCATAAAGAGGGGGATCTCTTCAAGATAGTTACCTCTTCGGGTGAACTTACATCTTATGCGGTAATCATCGCTACAGGGGCAAAGCATCGACTGCTGGGCGTACCAGGTGAGAAAGAACTTACAGGGAAAGGAGTTTCCTACTGTGCTACTTGCGATGGTCCATTCTTCAAGAATCAGAAGATGCTGGTAGTAGGTGGAGGGGATGCGGCGTGTGATGAAGCGATGTTCCTTGCCAAACTGTCCGATAAGATCATCCATATCCATCGGAGGGATCGATTCCGTGCCCAGAAGGCGTTGGCCAATCGGGTGTTGACAAATCCTCATATTCAGGTGCGGTTCAATACAGTACTGGAGCGAATCCATGGAATCAAGAATCCCATGGGAATAGAAAAAGTGCATAAAGTTACATTAAAACAATTGGATACAGGGAAGATATACGAAGAAGAAGTGGCTGCTGTATTCGTCTTCATTGGCTCGGATCCCAATACAGGATTCATCGAGGGAGTAGAAAAGGACGAAAATGGGTACATCATCACTGATCAACGGATGCAGACAAACGTCCCCGGGCTGTTCTGTGCAGGAGATTGCCGGGCTACTCCTTTCAGGCAAATTGTGGTTGCTGCAGGAGAAGGCGCAATCGCTGCCCATGCTGCTTCTCAATATATCGACGAAATTCTAGGGCAGGCCTACTAGACCCATGAGATTCTCTCCCCTAAGGCTTCTTCTGGTGATCATCTGCACCCTCGGGGGTAGTCCCCTATCTCTTTTCCCCAATCCTGAGAAACCTGATCCCATCTTCCAAACTGAGTCTCTAATGGACCGGATGAAAGAAGAGGAGATCCTTGGGCAGCTTTTTCTGGTAGGATACTCCTCTCAAGAACCCACACCACTTTTACTGGAATGGATCCGTTCTAGAGGGATCGGAGGAGTCAAAATCTTTGGATGGAATGCGGAGGATCTTGGCCGTTTGTACCGCAGTATCCAGAAGATGCAGGAACAGGCCGAGAAAAGTCGGATGAAACTGCCCCTTTTCATTGCCACAGACCAGGAAGGGGGATGGGTGCGTCATGTGAAAGGAGACACTTCCATCACTCCTGGAAACCTTGCTTTAGGTGCAGCGAGAATCCCCTACGATGCCTATCGAACCGGTTACCTGATCGGTAAAGAACTCAAAGCTCTGGGCATCAATATGAACTTCGCACCTACGGTGGATGTGTATGTGAATCCCGATGCAAATGTAATAGGGCCTCGGGCATTTTCTTCTGATCCAGTACTTACAGGCATTCTTGGAGTAGCCTACTATCGAGGGATGGCCGAAGCAGGGATCATCTGTGCAGCCAAGCATTACCCTGGCCATGGTAACGCTGACGAAGATTCCCACGGAGCCCTTCCTGTGATTTACGATTCCTTCGACATCCTATGGAAGAGGGATTTACTTCCCTACCGCATGCTGATTCCGGAGGGACTCCCCGCGATCCTGTCAGGCCACTTAAGTTTTCCCAGGATCACAGGTGACAATCGTCCTTCCTCTCTAAGCCCCTTCTTTGGAAACGAACTGCTCAGAAAGCGTCTGGGATTCCAGGGTCTATTGATTACCGATGATCTATACATGTATGGTGCCAGGCAGGGCAAGACCATGGCCGAAGTGTGTATAGAGGCGATAGAAGCAGGGAATGATCTCCTCCTTCTCTCTAAAACCCCCCAACTGGAAGACCCTATCTGGAAAGCTCTCGTTTCAAAATATCTGAAGGAAAAGCCTTTTCGGGATCGAGTTCTTTCCGCTGTTCGAAGAGTCATTGAAACGAAGATACGTTACCTCCCCAGAGATTCGAACAATCCCTCGAACTCCAGCGAACCAACCTCTATAAAGGTAGCAACGCCTGAAAGTCGTGAGTTTTTCCTCGAGCAATCTGCCCGAAGTGTGACCCTTTTGAAAAATAACCTATCGTTGATTCCCTATTCCCCGTCTTCGGAGGAACGCGTCCTCCTTGCAGGCCCTTTCAAGGATTTCCTTCGGATAGGGAAATCCTACTTCCCTCAGGCAGAAGAGTTCCAGTTTTCCTATTCGCCTTTTTATCGTGCGATCCCGGAAGAAAAGAAAGCCTTCCAGCGGGTAAGTACCAGGGCAGATACCATCATTTTTTGTCTGGCCAACCCTAATGGTCTGGAACTCCTCCGTACTCTGAAGGATTTTCAGGGAAAAATTATCGTGTTTTCCATTCTCACCCCCGTTTATCTCTGGGAAGTTCCCTGGATACATACAGCCATCGCGGTGTATGGGTGGAGTATCGATTCTTTCAAAGCAGGGTTTGCTGTCATTACCGGCAGTATCCCCCCGTTAGGGAAAAATCCCATAGAGAATCTCTTTTCGGAGAAAAAGCCATGACATGGGAGCCTTTACATGTAAAGGATCTATCGATGGCGATACAATTCATCGGGGAAAAAGAATGGGTTTGTGAACATCTTGTTACCCGCCTGTTGAAGAAACAAAAAACGAAAACCATTTCACCCGATTCCCTATGGGTGAGGTATGAGAACGGTAAGCCTACAGGACTTCTCTACCTATCCAAACAGGGGCTTCTTCTGCCCTACCTTCCCTTCCTGGAGGAGAGAAAGTTCGTTCTTCAAGAGGATTTCGATCTGCTTAAGAAGATTCTTCCTGACGATACCAGTCGAATCTATTCCATCGTGGGGAAATTGCTCTATGTACAGGCGATGGAAGAGCTTCTTCGATTCGATGGGGGAGTTTGTGTGGATTATCATCTCATGACGAGAAGCAAATCTGAACCCCTACCCCCTGTTCCCCTCATACCACGCTTTCAGGTCAGAAAAGCTACTTTGGGGGACGTGGAATGTATCCTTCCCCTCCAGATTCTCTACGAAAAAGAAGAAGTTCTCATCCAGCCTGACCTGATGGATCCGGAAAAAACTCGAAAGGATTTGAACCTGGCTCTCCAGGATCAGATCATCCTTCTCGGTGACTACGAGGGTAAAGCAGTATCAAAAGTCGGAACCAATGCCCGGGGTATTATCTACGATCAGATAGGGGGAGTATTTACCGATCCAAACTATAGGAATAGACACTTTGCCCGGGCCCTCTTGATTCGACTTCTCCACCTGATCCATGGGGAGGGGAAAAACGCGTGCCTCTTCGTAAAAATTCATAATCAGTCAGCTATTCACCTTTATGAAGAACTTGGTTTCCAGATCCAGGAAGCTTTTCGAATTCACTATACATGAAAGAGGCAGAAGATGAGGAAATTACGGATTCTTATGGTTACCAGTGAAGCATCACCCTTTGCAAAGGTGGGAGGATTGGGAGAAGCGGTATCCTACTTATCCCGGGCTCTTCGCAGGGAGGGGCATGAGGTAAGAATCCTGCTTCCCTACTATGGGGCTGTCCGATCCATGAAGGATTCCCTACAGAAACATCCCGCACCTCTAGGAGTCCCGTTAGGGAACAAGGAGTATTGGACAGGTATCTTTGAAGGGATCCTCCCTGGAACGGACAT
>CALKLC010000072.1 GCA_937991975.1 uncultured Spirochaetales bacterium
CGGGGGCCCGTGTTAGAGCAGGCGAAAAGAATGGAGGAGGAAGGGTACACGATCCTCAAACTGAATATAGGGAATCCTGCTCCTTTTGGGTTCGATGCCCCTGACGAGATTATCCACGACATCATCGTCAACCTTCATAACGCCCAGGGATACTCCGATAGCAAGGGGATCTTCCCCGCCCGAAAGGCCATCATGCAGTACTGTCAGCAGAAGGGGATTCCGGGGGTGGGGGTAGAAGATATCTACATAGGGAACGGGGTAAGCGAGCTGATCGTGATGGTGATGCAGGGGTTACTGAACAATGGGGATGAGGTTTTGATTCCGTCCCCCGATTATCCGTTGTGGACAGCAGCAGCCAACCTGGCCGGAGGGAAAGCGGTTCACTATCGGTGTGACGAATCACAGGATTGGATTCCAGACATCGAAGACATACACGGGAAGATCACTCCAAATACGAAAGCCATCGTGGTGATCAACCCCAACAATCCCACAGGAAGTGTGTACCCCAGGGAAATCCTGCAGAAGATCCATGACATTGCGGCCGAACACCAACTGATCGTATTTGCCGATGAAATCTACGATAAGATCGTGTACGACGGGGTAGAACATGTATCCATTGCTTCGCTGTCTACCGACATTTTTTGTATAACAATGAACGGCTTATCCAAGGCGTACCGGGCAGCGGGTTTCCGGGCAGGATGGATGGTATTGAGCGGAAACAAGGCAATTGCGAAAGATTACCGGGAAGGTCTTGACATCCTCAGTAACATGCGTCTTTGCTCTAACGTGCCGGCACAGTATGCCATCCAGACGGCATTAGGGGGGTACCAGAGCATTAATGATCTAATACTTCCAGGGGGGAGGCTGCGGGAACAACGGGACCTCTGCTACGAACTCCTGAATAGCATTCCGGGTATTTCCAGTACCAAACCAAAAGGAGCTCTCTATTTTTTCCCTAAAATCGATGTAAAGAAATACAACATCAAGAATGATCAGCAGTTCATCCTCGATCTACTTCTAGCAAAAAAGATTCTTCTCGTTCAGGGTACAGGGTTCAATTGGCCGGAGCCAGACCATTTTAGGGTGGTATTCCTCCCCAACAAGGACACTCTGCGGGAAGCCATCAATCGGTTGAGAGACTTCCTGAGTACCTACCGCCAGCTCTAGGCTTTTTATCGATGCCTCTGCGGAGTTACCCGACTCTGTGATTTTTTCGGTCTTCTGCACAAGGGTCGAGGAATATTCAAGGAGTCTGTTCTCTATACGGAATCCTTTTTCCCATCTATTCATTCCCCTTTTCCTGCCCTGGAAAGTAGCAGGCTACCTGATGGTTCAACCCCTTCGTTTCCAGGGCTGGGAAGGCTTCAAGACATTTGGGCTGTCTACGGGGGCAGCGAGGAAAAAAGGTACACCCTGCAGGATAATGGATTAAACTCGGTACTTCTCCAGAATCGTTCTTGACCAGGGGGTCTTTCCGGGCTTCTGGATCGAGGGTTTTGATCAATAACCGCGTGTAGGGATGGAGAGGATTCCGATACAGTTCTTCTGCAAGACCCATTTCCACGATCTTCCCTGTATACATAACAGCCAGGGTATCGCTCATATAGAACACAACTGCAAGGTTATGGGCAATAAAGAGGTAGGTGATACCCAGTTCCTGTTGCAGATCGATCAGCAGGTTCAGGATCTGGGATTGGATGGACACATCGAGGGAGGAAACGGGTTCGTCGCAGATGATGAAGGAAGGTCTGGAGGAAAGGGCCCGGGCTATACTGATCCGTTGCCGTTGCCCCCCCGAGAACTCGTGGGGATACTTCTTTGAATCGGCAGGAGAAAGTCCCACGTGTTCCAGCAGTTCGGCCGCTTTTCGTTCCAGTTCTCTCCGGGTTACGTTTCCCCGGTACCGGATCGGTTCTGTAACGATATCTCTAACGAGCATCTTGGGATTCAACGAATTGTAGGGATCCTGGAAGATGTACTGCATGCGGGAGCGCACCTTCTTTAACTCTTCCTCCGGAAGGGCGAAGACATTTTCCACTTGTTCGAACCTGAATACTCCCGAGTCCGGTTCCACCACCCGCAGGAGGAGACGAGCTGTGGTAGTTTTGCCGCACCCCGATTCGCCTACGATTCCAAGGGTTTGCCCTTTTGGAATTGAAAAAGAGACACCGTTTACCGCATGAACCCGTTCCCTGCTTCGGGCAAAGAGCCCGGCCTTCAAAGGGTACTGTTTGACCAATCCGGAAACTTCAATGTGCATCTGCATACAACCAACACCTTACCAGATGGGACTCCTCTCCAAAAAGCCCAGGTTCTTCATTTCTGCATCGGTCAAAGGCCTTCGAACATCGGGGATGATACGTACACCCAGGGGGGCGATGCTGAGGATCCGGAACCTTTCCCTGTATGGAGTAGAGACGTTTTTCCTTTTTGAAAGTTCCCTTTCTGGGTACGGCCGCCAGCAGATCCTGGGTGTAGGGATGGAGGGGATGGGTATGGAGTTCCTTTGCAGAGCAGGCTTCTACCATCCGTCCTGCATAGAGCACACAGATTCGGTCACTGATTGCTCCAAGGAGGGAAAGATCGTGGGATACGAAAAAGATCGACATGCGGGTAGCCTCCTTCCGTTCCAGCAGAAGGTCCAGGATACCGATTTGGGTGGAAGCGTCCAGTGCCGTGGTGGGTTCGTCGGCGAATAGGATCCGGGGGGAACAGGATAAAGCGAGGGCGATCAGTGCCCGCTGGAGCATCCCTCCGGAAAACTGGAAAGGGTAATCCTGGATTCGAAGTTCAGGATGGGGGATCCTGACCTGTCGGAAGAGTTCAGTAGCCCGTTCCAGAGCTTGCTTAACCGGAACCGCAGGTTCATGGGTACGGATCACCTCAACGATCTGTTTTCCCACAGGAAAGAGAGGATTAAAACTGCCCATGGGTTCCTGGAACACGATGGAAAGATCCTTTCCCCGGAGGGAGTTCATCCCTTTCTCCGGTAACTGGGTGAGATCTATCCCCTGGTAGAGAATTTTCGATTCCCGTCGGATCGTCCCATTCGGAGGCAAGAGTCGAAGCACCGAGAGGATCGTGACACTCTTCCCGCATCCCGATTCCCCCGCTACTCCGAGGATCTCGTTTTCACGGAGAGTGAGACTCAACCTTTCCACTGCGGGAGTTCGGTGGGTGACGGTTTGAAACTCGGTGGTAAGGTTCTCTATCTGTAGAATCGAAGGATTCATGCGGCAGCCTCACGTTCTTGGATCTAGAGCGTCCTTCAGGCTGTACCCGAAGGCAAAGAAGGAAAACACTGTCAGTATGATGATAAGGGCAGGGCTCAAGAGCCAGGGGTATCGGAGCAGGATGTTGATATCCATCGCCGCATTCATCAACATACCCCAGCTTACCGAAGGTTCAGTGATCCCCAGGTTGAGGAAACTCAATCCCGCTTCTCCCAGGATAATCCCGGGAACACTCAAGGTAATGTTGAGGATCAGAATGTGCCGGATCTGGGGAATGATGTGACGGAGAAGGATGGTGACCTTAGAAGCACCGGCAATTACGGCAGCCACTACAAAATCGGCGTTCTTAAGGGATAGCACCCAGTTCCGGATTCCCCTGGCGCTTCCTGCCCAACTGGGAATGGCAAGGATGGCGGTGATATAGAAGAAACGCTGTCCCGGAGAAATATCAGAAGGCATTACGGATCGAAGGAAGAGAAAGAAGTAGAAGGTTGGCAGAAGGATGATGATCTCTGCCAACCGCATGATGAGCCAATCGGTAATACCCCCAATGTAGCCGGAGAGTCCGCCAATCAGGATCCCTCCGAATAGGGCGAGGAAAATGCTGACGAATCCGATGGTGAGGGATATCTTCGCCCCATAGATCATGCGGGAAAGAAGGTCTCGTCCCAGGTTATCCGTACCCAGCAGGAACACAGGAGCTCCATCGGTAGTGCCGAATAGATGGATGGTCGAAGGGATCACAAAAAAGAGTTTATACGGTTCTCCCTGTACGAAGAATCGGATCCGATGTACCTTTGAACGGTCTACCTGGTAAGATTTGAAAATAGGATTTACCAGAACATACTCGTGTACATAGGGGCCGATGAAGGTCCCCTCTTTGAAGAAACGGACCCGGTGAGGTGGATGGTACGATTTGTCTCGAAATTTGGTGTTGGGCCCATACGGAGCGAGAAACCCCTCGAATAGAAGGGCAGTGTATAGGAAAAGTAGTACTCCCAGGCTGAAAACACCGAGTTTCTGTTTCTTGAACTTGAGGTAGGGTATTTCTAGCGGAGTTCCCACGAATAGTTTCATTTGATTCTCACCCTTGGATCTGCCAGTGCGAGAAGGATATCGGAAAGAAGGATTCCTATAAGAACCAACACATCCCCCAGGATCATGTTGGTCAGCACCAGGTAGTAATCCTGCCTTAACGTGGCTTCGTACATCAGTTTCCCGATTCCCGGATACCCAAAGATGATCTCCACGAAGAGAGATCCGGATATGAGACCCGCCAGAATATCCGACATCCCCGTGATAAAGGGAATAAGAGCATTTCTAAAGGCATGTTTGATCACCCCCACATGATCGATTCCCCGGGCCCGGACAGCAGTAATGTAAGGTTTACGGAATTCCTCCTGCAGGAGAACCTTCATGCTTCGAATGCTTCCTGCCAATCCTCCCAGGAAGCCAATCAGCACAGGGAGGAGAAGATGATGGATCCGATCCAGGACCCGTCCGATCCAGGGGAGGGAATCATGATCCACACTGGTGGCTCCCCCTAAGGGGAAAATCCCTGTTGCTGCGGCAATGATGAGACCCAGAAGGGCGAGGAAGAAGGAGGGAGTGGAGTAGAGGATAAGGGTGATGAAATTCACTCCCCGTTCTATACTCTTCCTTGGTCTATAGGCAAAGTAGAAGGAGATCGGGTACGCGAGGATGAAGGTAAAAAGGAGGGAAAAACTGTTCAGAAGGATGGTGTTCATCATCCGCGGTCTGATGAGATCCAGAATCGGCTGCCGGTACGAGAAACTCATTCCCAGATCATGATCGATCAGCACCTTTTTTAACCAATGAAGGAACTGGATGTAGAAAGGTTGATCCAGGCCGAACTCCCTCCGGTAGTAATCGATGATTTTCGGGTCGATCTCGGGATTCTGGTAGTAGGTGGAGAAAAAGTCTCCCGGGGCAAGACTCATGAAGAAGAAGAAAAAGAAGATCGTCACCAGCAAGATAGGGATCATCGCTAGTACCCGTCGGAGAATAAAGGAGAGGAGAGGGTGATCGCTGAAAAAAGAAAGGATTTTTTTACTCATTTCCCATCAGATATACTTTCCTGTAACCGTCCCCGATAGGATGACGGATGTCCCAGTTCACATTCCCCCATTTATTGTATACCGCGGTAAAGGTATACCGCCGGAAGATCGGGATGATTACCATTTCATCAAGGAGAACCTTCTGGAATTGGTAGTACAACTCCCGAACCTTTTCCTCGTCGTAGGTATAGATGAGTTTTTCGTACAGTGCATCCACCTTCTTTTCCCAGTCGGCAGTGGGAGTTTTCTGTTTGGGATGCCAGTAGTGGAGATTCCCATCGCTTCGCCACACATTGTACCACTGTTCGGGAAAGGTTGGAAAACCGAAACTCGCCAACCAGCAATCCCAATCGTACGTATTGAGGAGTTTCTGGGCCACCACATTGAAATCTACCACCTGGAGTTTTGCCCGAATTCCTACTTTACCCAGGTCGGTGATGATGATGTTTAAGTAATCGTGGAGCACCGTATCCTGGCTGTGGGTCATGATCTCGAAGGAAAGGGTTTTCCCTTCCGAATCCTCCAATAGACCATCTCTATTTAGATCCCTGAATCCAGCCTTTTCCAGGAGCTGCCGAGCCTTCTCAGGATTGTACGTGTAAGGAGTGGCCAGCTCGGGGGCGTAGAAACGGTTGTATTCTGAAATGATGTGGTACAAGGGTTCGGCCAATCCATTGATGGTCTGGCTGATGATGGTTTCCCTGTCGACCAGACAACTGATTGCTCGACGAAAGTCGGGGTTGTTGAACCACCGTACCTTTTCGGGAGGTAGAGCGTGAGGGTTCTGGTTGAATATGAGAGCTGGATACCCTTCGGCCGGACCTCCATTGTAGATGGTGTATGCTCTCGTCTCTGCGCCAGGTAAAAGAGTTGCCAGATCCTTCCCACGGAGAGCGTAGGATTCGATTTCCCCTTTCTGGAACTTGAGTAGTTCGGCATTCGTATCTGGGGTAAGGGTCAGTACGATCCGTTCCAGGTAGGGTAGGGGGTTGCCCTGTTCATCCTTCATCCAGTAACGGGGATTCCGACGAAAGATCAGCCGTTCTCCTGGAACGTACTTCTCCAGCAGGAAGGGGCCGTTTCCCACCAGGTTCTCAGGAGGGGTATTCAGGCCCCAGAAATCGAGAGTGGCTTTCTTCCCCTGCTTCTTTACAGGTTCCCAGATGTGTCTGGGTACGATATTTGAGGCATTCACCATAAGAACGGGGTTCTGCACGATGCGAGGGAACCTGTACTTATACGTGAAGGTGTCTATCTTTTCTACCAGGATTCGTTCCTTACGGCCATCGTTCATCTGCACGTACTGCCCCTGGGCTCCCACCGGATAGATCTCTGGATCACCCTCCAGTTCGTTGTACCAGAAGATAATGTCATCCACTGTCATCTGTACCCCATCGCTCCAGTATACGTCCTTCCGTAAGGTACAGATCAGTTCCATCCTGTCGTTTTCCTTGTCTACCTTCACATCGAAGGTATCGATGAGGAAGCCTTTCCACGTCCGGGTGTCTGTATCGTAATCAAACAGGTAGTCCAGGAGAAAATTCGTTACGATGGTATGGGTTCCATCGAGATTCGAAAATGGATTGTAACTTTTTGGGTCTTCTTTGTAGGTATCGTACCAGGTACCTCCCGGTTTCCCTATTTTCCATACCAATGGCTTCTTGATGCGAACTGTACCAGGAATGTCTTTCACCGAAACAGGTTCAGTACTGGAAGAGCCACTATCTTTCAGAGCTTCGGGTTCTTTACAGGAAAAAAGTACCAGCCCCCCCAAAAAGAGAGAGCAGAGGATTTTTCTCACCTTCATCATGGGTGAATTGTATATGAAAAATGTCTTCCTGGTCTATCGCTCGACAAACCGTTGTTTCAACGAAGCGAGTGCATCCCTTGCTTCCTCCCGTGTAAGGGGAGCTTCTTCGGGATGCAGAAGCAAGAGGTCAGGGGGAATCTCTTCCAGGAAAGGGGAGGGGCTCATATCCTGTACGTCACGGAGGATCCTTCGAGTCTTGCAGGAGGTGATGAAGAGCTTTTCCTTTGCCCGGGTGAGGGCCACATAGAAGAGCCTCCGCTCTTCCTCGAGATTCCCTTCGTTCTCTTCCAGTGATCGAGCATGGGGAAGGATTCCATCCTCCACTCCTGCGAGGAACACGATGCGGAACTCCAATCCCTTGGCCGCGTGGATGGTCATCAGGTTCACCTTCCCTCTTTCCGTATCATCCTCGATGTCGTCCCGGGTGAGCAGGCTGATCCTGTTGAGGTAACTGTACAGGCCGGTAGAGAGGTTCTCCGGGTCCTTTTCCCAATCCCCGATGGATTGGAGAAGGATCTCCAGATTGTGGTACTTCCATTTGGCAATCTGGTCGTTTTTCTGATACTCCTGCACCAGGTACCCCCAGTAATCGAGTTCGCTGATAAGGGCCTGCACAGTTTGGGCTAACTGCCGAGGAATATGAGCCCTTTCCCGGTATGTCTCGATGAGGGCAAGAAAGGAAGCCAGATCCTCCTTCATTTTTCCCGAAAGAGGGGCATCTCTACTCGAGAGCATGAGAGTTACAATCGAATAAAGAGAGCATCCATGTTTTTGCGCGGCTTGTCCTAGAAGTTCTAGAGTTTTTCGCCCAATTCCTCTACGGGGTGTATTGATGATTCGAAGAAAGCTCACATCATCATCGGGATTCGCCATCAACCGGAGGTAGGCAAGGATGTCCTTGATCTCTTTACGCTGGTAGAAGGAGTCTCCTCCCGAAATTCTGTACGGGATATTTTCTGATAGAAAGGCTTCTTCCAGATCCCGGAGTAGATTATTTGTGCGAACCAGAATCCCCATATCCTCGTAGGTAATCCGATCGGTAAAAAGGAGAGATTTGATTGTACGAGCGATGAACTTCCCTTCCTCTCGTTCATTCTCCGGGTAGAAAACCTCGATCGGTTTACCCCCGTCAACTCCGGACCAGAGGTTTTTGGGTTTTCGGTTTCGGTTGTTTGCGATTACCCGATTGGCCGCTTCCAGAATTTTGTTGGTAGACCGGTAGTTCTGTTCCAGTTTGATTTCCTTCCGTTCTGGGTAATCCTGTTCGAATCGTTCGATGTTCCTATAGTTGGCCCCCCTCCATGAGTAGATGGATTGATCGTCGTCCCCCACCACACAGACGTTTCGGCTCCCATCTGCCAGGAGCTTCAACAGGTCATACTGCTGCATGGAAGTGTCCTGGAACTCGTCTACCAGGATATACTGGAATCGCTTTCTATATTCTATCAGCACTTCCGGATATCGGGTGAAAAGTTCGATAGGCAGGAGGATCAGATCATCGAAATCCACCGCGTTATAGGCTTTCAGATGGGAAAGATACTCCTCGTAAAGGGGTTTGAACTGTTCGTTAGTACCATCCCAGGACGCTCTACCTGTCTTGATAGCGGAAAAGAGCCGGAGAGCTTTCCCCAGTTCTACCGTTTCCGGGTCGAGCTTGAGTTCCCGGGCCGTCTCTTTGATCAATCCCATTTGATCCACCGTATCATAGATGCTGAAGTTTTCCCGATACCCTAGAAGGGAAATATTTTTTCGAAGGACCATTACCCCAAAGGCATGGAAGGTGGATACGACGAGGTTGGATAATTTTCGTTGGGTCAATGCTTTCAATCGATCCTGCATTTCCCGTGCGGCTTTGTTTGTGAAGGTCATGGCCAGGATCGCCTGCTGAGGGATCCCTTTCTGCAACATGTAGGCGATTCGATAAGTAATTACCCGGGTTTTCCCGGATCCGGCTCCCGCCAGAAGCAAGAGGGGGCCTTCTATGGTAGTAACAGCTTCCTGTTGGGGCGGATTCAGAGTGGACAGTAACTCTTGATGCATGGTGGAAGATACTTACCCGAACATTCCCTCTTGATCAACCCCGAAACCCAGTGAAATCTTCCAGGGAATGTCGCCGTGTATTTCAAGTGTACAGAGAGGGGCATCCCTATTTGGTGAGGAGAGAGATATACAGGGGGCCAGCCCCCTGGGAACGATCGGGTAAGATCTGTAACCCGAATCTGGTGGGTTCAGTTACCACACGCGAATCCTTTATCTCGATGGAAAGGAGCTTTACATCCTTCCCTTTCTTCTTTAGTACCTTTTCGATCACCCCATCGTTTTCCAGCGGAGAGAGGGCACAGGTACAGTACAGGAGGTTTCCCCCCTCTTTCAGGGCCATAAGGGCAGATAGGGTCATGGCATAGGCCTGCTGAGCCAGTTGACGGGTTCGGTTGGTCGACCATTTCTTAAGATAATAAGGTTTTTCCAGCAGGTGACGCTCCGACGAACAGGGGACGTCCAGGAGGATAAGGTCGTACCGATTCTGTTCATACAGCCCCCACCGGGAGGCATCGTACCCGGTGACCCTGATCCGGGATAGTTTCTCTTGAGGCAGGTGTTCTTCCAGAACCCGCTTCAAGCGATTCCTCCGAGCACTGGATCGCTCGTTGGCTACGATAGATCCTTCAGGCCCCAGGGTGGAAGATAGAACAAGAGTCTTGCCACCTGGAGCGGCACAGAGGTCGAGGACCTCTCGGTTCCCTATTTCTCCCAAAGCTTGTACAGCCAGGTAGGAGGCAAGGTTCAAAAAGTAGGGTTTCTTCAGCTCTTTCTGAAAGGGAAGGGAAAGGACCGGCCCGAGAAGGGCGCTTTTCAACACAGGCCAGCGATCGGAATACCAGCTACTGTAGAACTCATCGAATGTTTCGATCCTTTTCATCAGATTACAGTACTGAAAAGGAAAAGCCCTTGACAAGTAAGGTTCCCCATGGTTGTAAATGAGTCGATGACGGACGAAAAGATTTACCTCTTCCACATCCGCGGTCAGGATGGTGTGTCGCGGTTTCTTCACCCCCTCGCAGGAACATTGGAGTGGATCGATCGACTGAAAAAGAATCCCCTCGAGGGGAGGTATGGTGCAGAACCCCGAATCGAATCGATCGATCTTTTCAGGGAAGAATTACAGGGAATCCTGGAGCAGGCTGTTCGACGCTGGGCAGCGGATCGTTGGTTCCCGGAACGATTCGTCCTTAGCGCTATTGCGTTCCTGGTGGCGTACTTCTTTTTCTCCTATGTGATTCGGGATCCGGTCCCGGTGATCGATGAATTATTCCTCTCTTTCCTGGCAGGAATCCTTACCTTTCGAGGTTTGGCAAAACGGTACTATGCACGGGAAGAGGTAAGGGCCCTCAGGAGAGAGTTACGGGAAAAAATCGATCATACCCATTTCGAGGAAAGCCCCCTGGTTCGAAACCTGGAAACCTTGTTGGAGGAATTGGAGGAAAGCTCCTTCGGTGAACTGTTGAATCGATGGAGAAGGGGAGAAAAACTTGCCCTCCACCCGGAAGACTATGAGGAGGCTAGAGGCCTTTTAGGTGCGCTGGAATGCCGGTTTTCCGAGAAGGAGCGGAAACGGTTCCTGAAAGAGCTGGAAAAAGGAGGCGTGGTAAAAAAACGGACAGAGGAACCAACGAAAGTAGCCTACCTGTTTCTCTACCACCTGCTCGCTCGAAGTCTTTCTTAACCTGGTGCTATACTTAGAAAGCTTACTCTATTTTTTGTCTTGCTTCGATTTCCTTCTGCAGCTTAAGGGAACGCTCTATGCTCTGGATCGTTTCCCTGGCGGGTGTAAAGGTAGGATCCAGGCTAAGAGCCTTATCACAGAGTTCAAGGGATTTCTGGAAATCCCCGCGGGCAAAGGCCTCTACTGCGGAAAGGTATAGATCCTCCACTTTTTGGGCTTTTGCCTTTCGTCCTTCATCCCCCAGGTTGATTTTTAGCTGGATACTGAAGCGGTCCAGGTTGGTGAACTGGGTCGTCATATCGAGGGTATAATTCGCCACGAAGGAAATTGTATCCAGCGCCACCAAACTTCCCAGACTGAACCTGGGGTTTCCTCCTTTCAACAGGAAACCGCTCTGTACAGAGAAAAAGCTCGTGACAGCTACGCTGGTTCCCCATGCGAAACCAACCCGTTCGGCTGGATACGCGGAAGGATCGAAGCTAAAGGGGATGTTGACATCGAAGGCAATAGCCCAGGGACGGAGAGGCCAGTACCCGATCCCCACTGACACTGAAGTTGGTAGAGGTTCTCCCAACACGTAGGGGCCTAGATTCTTTACCACAACCCCAACAGAAGCATTCTTACTCCGGGAAGGGTAGAATTTGAGGAAGTTGAACCGGGTTAGAGCGCCAATATCGGTCATGAATCCAAAGGCGGATTGACCGGATGCGATGGATTCGGGGATGTGCCTGAGGGCTACTTTTACATTTGCCCCTACCGCAATACCGTAGAACTCGTAACTGCGGAGGAAGTTTTTGGAGTAGTTAAAGATCCCAATAGTTTCCGAGTAGTATCCGCTGGAAGTACGTTCACCCCAAATGTTATAACCTGTAAAGGGAACATAGAGGAACTTCGCTGCAATGGCATACCCTGAGGTATCTGTACGTTTCGTATAGACCAGACCCTCTATATTGGTATCTGCGATCCAGTTGTTGTGGAGGAACCCCAGTTCCGTGTATTCAAGAAGGGAGGAAGCAGCAGGATTGGCATCGAAGAAGCTGGAATCCCTTGCAATAGCCGTATAGGCAGTTCCCATCCCTTCGTATTCCCCCCCTACAGGGATGGTGAGAATGGGGAATACGGTCAGTCCCGTGTTGGGGTCCTGGATGAATTCGAAAAATTTACTGGTATCCCCATAGATGTCTTGAAACTCAGATGCCCCAATTCCGGGACTGAGGACCAACCCCCATCCCAGGGCCGCGAGACTTGAGTACTTTTTTAGAGTATAGAGTACCTTTTTCATTCTCTAATGTGAAATATACACCTAAAAATACCTAAAATCTATTATCGGCATAGACCGATACAACCTCTTCTGTTTCTGCCGATAACTAGATAGAATGCCTATTGGTAACATGATGGGAGGGATGATCCGCTTTCTCAAACCCCGATTTTTCATTCTCTGCCTGATCCTATTCGTTCTGCCCTCCAGCCTTCTTTTTGCGGGAGGTGTCAAGGAAGATCCCATTGCATTGGCCCGCAGTTTGATCATAGAAAAGCGGTACAACGAAGCTCTCGTGGTACTGGCAGAGGCCGCTCGAAAGGATCCGGAACGGATCGAAGAAGCGGAGGATCTGATCCGTAGAATTCGAGCCATACGGGGCGAGTACTATGATAAATACGAGGAACTGATCAAGGTTCTCTATGAACAGAAGGATGTAGAGAAAGCCCTCTCTATCATAAAGGACCTGGAATCTCTCGACGCTACACCCAACGAAAATACAAAAGTCGCCTTACAGAAGGCAAAAGAATCCGCTCAGTTCGTCTATTATCAGAACCGATTTAACGATCTGATGGCGCAGGCAGCGATCGCTCTGGAGCAGAAGGACTACACCAGGGCTATCGAACTCTACCTGGGGGGATTCGATATCGGCAAAGAGTTCTTTATTGAGGCTAAATACGGAAACATTGTAGAAACCAGGGTTTTTGCTGTTCTAGATGCCATACAAAAAGCCTCCACGCCAGTCCTTCGATCCCGAAATCAGTATGTATCCCTTGCGAACAGCCTGCAGGATCGGATCCGTCAGGGGAGGGATGAGGAAATTAGAGAGGCTTTAGGTCCCTTCCTGGATACGTTCCTTTCGGTTTCGGCCTTATACAAGGCGGCTTCGGAAGCAGTGGCAGAGTTGAAGGATCAGAACGAGAAACTCGTGCGGTTAGGACGGGTGACCAATGAGGACTACTTTCTCGGGTTTATGCAGCGGATCATCGGCGGACGAAGTTCTTCGCTGATGCCGGAAGGAATTCGGGGCGCAGTGGAACAACTCCTGAAGGATCGTTTTTTCCCCCTGCTCGTAGCTCTACTTGACCGAACCCAAAGCTTATACCAGGAAGGAGTCGCTTTCTATGATCGAGCTCAATGGGATCAAGCCGGCCTCGCGTTCCAACGGGTACAAACCTTCCGACAGGTGGGAGTTCGGTTAGAACGCATCTACTTTGAAGCACTACCCATCTTTGGGGGGAAGCCTGTCCCTGTGTATTGGGAGCTGGTGAGGGAGTACATTCCCCTCTGGATAGACCAGGTGGTACGTTCCAGGGGGGTGGTTCAGTACCTGGGTTTGATGGAAGAGTACCTTTCCTTGAAACCTGCGCTGGATTCCTTTCCTAACGACCGAATTGCTCTGGAATACCTCAGGAACACTCTCCGGACATCTCAGGAACGAACTCAAAGGAACCGAGAGGAATGGGAGGTTTTTCAGAAGGAAGTACTTCAGAATCCATATCTCCCCAAAAGGACTGTGGAAGTCTTAGACCAGCTGTCGGAAAGACTTTCGGATCGTTTGGCTTTCTGGCAACGGACCGAAGTGGAAATCGTGGACAGGCTCGCTGCGCTGGATCTATCCCCCCTTTTGGACAAACATCGGGAACTCCTTTCAACCTACAGCAGGGCCACAGAATGGTCCGAAGGGGTAGAAGAAACAGTGAAAATTTCGGAGGGGCAGGAGGAAAAACTCCTGGTAAAGTATCCTGATCGTGCCGTGGCCCTTCTTCAAGAGCTTTCCCCCCGGGCCCAAACCCTCCTGGATCTTGTGGTAGGATACCTCTCACTGTACCGGAACGAGATTCCTCCAGCCCGGTCAGATCCACGGATCCTGGAAAAGATCGATCGAGCGGAAAGTATCCGTAGTTCCTTGCAGGGAAATGTATTGCCGGGAACCGTATCCCTCATCTCGAAGGCCCGCGAAAGCATCCTGCTGGCCGAGAGGTACCGCAATGAGGGAAACCTTCGGGTTAAGGAAGCGCAGGTGGCCATTGCGCAGAATCGGTTCGAACAGGCAAGGGAAAGCCTCGGTGCAGCCCGCCAGCGTTTTTCACTTTCTCTATCCTATCAGGAAGATCCGGAGTTCCGGAAGGAAAGTGATACTATCCTACTCAGTTTGAACGAAGCGATCCGGGATGCGGAAAACAAGCTTGTGGTAGCCGAGGTACGGCAACTGATCACCGAAGCCAAGCGTTTGTACTACCTGAATGCTTTCGACGATGCAGAAAGCATCCTTCTCCGCGCGCAAACCCGCTGGAGAGCTACCCAGGCGGAGGACAACCCTGAAGTGACTTATTGGCTGGGATTCGTTCGGGCCGCCCTCTTTGTGAAATCCAGCAGGGAGCTCCTCCCCACAGACCCCCTGTATGTGGAGATGAGTCAGTTGTTGAGTCTGGCCAGGAAGGACTTCGAAACAGGTAGATCCCTTTTGGAGAAAGGGAACAGGAGGGATGCTCTAGAGGCGTTTACTGCTGCAGAGGAGAAAATACGAACGGTTCTTCTGGCCTTCCCCTTCAACCAGCAGGCCAGCGTCCTTTCCCTTCGAATCGCGCAACTGAAGGATAAGGATGGGTTTGCCGTTCTCTTCCGCACAAAATTTCGGGAGGCTCAGGCCAAGATGGCCACCAATCCGCAGGAAGCCTACATCGACCTGAAGGACCTGGAACAGATCGATCCTAATTTTACCGGTCTGAAGGAAGCGATCTACAATGCAGAGATCAAATTGGGGATTCGAATCCCTCCGCCGGATCCCAGGGCTTTAGCAGAGTCTGAAGAGCTGTATCGGGCAGCTCTCCGGATCGTCACGGGAAACGTTCGGGCACAGTTCCCCATTGCCCTGGAACAGTTGAACCGGGCTATCCAGCTGAACCCGGAGAATACAAAAGCCATCGAGTTAAAGGACAGGATACAGATCGATACAGGCGGTCAGACTTCTATCGTATTGTCCAGTGTGGCGGAAGAGCAGTACCGATTAGCAGAGAAACGGTACATCGAGGGGAACTATTTCGAAGCTCTTGCCATTGTACAAAGGCTTCTCCAAAATAAAGAAAGCAGGAACTATCCCCCGTTACTGGAACTGAAAAGGAGGATCGAATCAAGGATCTAGCGATTGTCACCCTCCTTGGGGGATTACTTTTATCAATAGTCAACCCTCTTCCAGCCCAGGACCTCTACTGGGAGGATCCGGAATTCCTCCCTGCTGTGGGAGGTCGATTCCCACAGGTGCGGGTGGGGGGAGGGATGATTGTTCTGATGTACCAGGAGTTCGTTCCCACTCGAGAGGGAGAATACCAGATCTTTCTCTCCTTGAGAGTTTCCAAAGATGGAAGAGATTGGAAGGAGCATCCTCGATTTGCCGGTCCCTATCGTTTCTTTGGGGATGAAACCACCATTTTTTCTTTTGCAGTCACTCCTGCAGGGGTCATTACGGTGGCTGCCCTCGCTTCCGAGAACAAGATCGATTTCTTTGTATCCCGGGATGGAGGGGGAACCTTCCAGAACTCCTCTTCCACCATTACGGAGAGAACTACCCTTGCCCCACGATTGTTCGCAAAGGAAGACGGCGGATTTCTCCTATTCGTTACGCAGGAACGGGGAGACATCCTCTCGATTCTGTACGCAGTTTCTGAGAATGGGTTGAATTGGACCGAACTGACTCCCCTGGCTACAGAACCTGAAGTAACCTTAAGCTTTCTGCCCTACCACCTATCTTACAAGGGGGTGGAGTTTGTCGTATTTCAGGCTTTACAGGCAGGGGAAGGGGGGGCATACCAGCTGTACCTTAAAACCAGTAAAGATGGGGGAAAGACCTGGGGAGCCTTGCGGTGGTTGACAGGATTCGAAGAAACCATTCCAGGAAGGACTACCCGTCCTGGATTGTTCGATAACCAACGTCCCCATCTGGCTGCACTCAATGGTGTGCTGGGAATAGCCTGGGAACGGCGCTTTGGACGGGAATCCAAGCAGGTCTACTATGGAGAACTGAATCCGGATGGAACGTATAAGACCCTTCCTGAGCGGGTGACGACTGGATTCAAGTCTTGTAATTTTCCCCAGATCGTCCCTTTCAAAGGAAAAGTGTTCCTCCTCTGGTTCGACAACCGGAAAGGGGATGATCATATCATCCTGGCACAGAAACAGGGTGCATTGTGGGTAGAGAAGGACCTGAGTCCCATTGCGGGTGTTTCTACATTTCCACGACCTGTTGTGTTGGGGAACGAGTTTTTCGTGTTCTGGGAGAACAAGCGGGGAGACACATCTCGAATTGTGCTCTTGAAGCCGGACACCACTGTACAACCTCCAGGAGTGGTTCCTCTGAACTTTCAAGCGAATGTCCGAGCCCGGCTGGATACGCCTCGTTTCCAGATAGTTCCTCCCCGGGATTCCTCAGGGATTGCAGGATTCTGGTATGAGTGGAGCCGTTCGCCCACTCCTTCTCCGGAGCGGAGGCTTGTAGCCCTGGAAAACATGCGAACGGTAGAACTTAGGGCGAACGAGGATGGGGAATGGTACTTTCATGTTTCAGTGCAGGATTATGCAGGTAACTGGTCTAAACCTACTACTGTTCGCTTCTTCAGGGACACAACCCCCCCAGGGAAGGTAGTGTTCCGTCGTCCTCCTTTGGATGAACTGGGGTATGTGACCTCTAACACATTCACGGTCGAATGGGATCCACCCAAAGATGATGAAGTGGCTGAGTACTGGTACGAAATTGTATTCATAGGAGAGGCGATAGATCCCGTGGTGCCCAAGCCTGTTTCCTTTGGCCCTTTCAGAAGGGCTTTGACTACCCCTGTTCCCTATCTTCAGTTCCGCAACTATGACAATGGTAGCTGGGCTATTCGGGTCTCTGCCGTGGACACCGTGGGAAATGTGGGTCCTGTAGAAACCCTTGTAGTCTATTTAAACAAATACGTACCCGTTACATACATCAGTTTTGTGGAAGCTTCCCGAGATGAGACGGGGAGGATCCGTCTCTCCCTATTGGGGAGGGGATTTGCCGAAGAAGGGTTCGTACGAAGGGTCATTCTGGATCGGGATGGGAAGGAACCGTACGATTATCAGTTTACCCTTGCTGAGGGAGGGTTCATCGTACGGAACGATCGAACCATTGTGGGTCCTGTCCTACAGGAGGTGCAGGGGGGAGAGTATAGGATTGCAGTAGAACATCCCCTCCGAGGGATTGCCTTTGCGAGGGATCTTCTCAAACTGGAACGGGGGGGAACCCTCAAGTTTGGAGATTATAGTCTTCTGTACCAGCCGATTCAGAGGATCCTCCTGCGTCCGCCTTTTTCCATTACCCTCAACGGCGTGATGGTCTGGACGATTGTGATGTTCCTGGGGATGGTGGCTCTATTTTCCACCTATCGAATCAGTGCTATTCTTCAGGAAGGGAAACGATTACAGCTGGAGGTGGCGGCAATTATTACGGGGGTACAGGTACCCTGGGAAGTGAAGCGAGAGAGGCTACGGGTTATGAGGCGAAGAGGGTTTGGGTTACGGTTGAAGTTCACCTTTTTTATCACGGTGCTGATTATTGCCGTGGTGCTGATGGTATCGATTCCTCTAGGGTACTACATGACGAGGAACCAGGAGCGGAACCTTGCCGAAGGTCTGGTTCAACGAGTTTCTGTATTGATGGAGAGTTTGGCCTCCGGTGCCCGTACCTACCTTCCCAGCGGAAATATCCTCGAGTTGGGAGTGCTGCCTTCCCAGATCTCTGCAATGCAAGAAGCTCGATTTGCCACCATCACAGGTCGGGGGCAAGCGGATATCAACTACTTTGGGTACGTATGGGCCAGTAACGATCCTGATATTCTCAATAAGATCGACAGTCCTACCCTCAATCCTGGAGTGTCAAAACTGAAGGATGAAATAACCGAAAAGGAGGGGCTTCTGGCTGTCGAGATCAATACGGTTGCCGATGCTGCGGTAGGGACGCTGGCAAAGGAACTG
Organism: uncultured Spirochaetales bacterium; assembly: GCA_937991975.1. Lineage (GTDB taxonomy): Bacteria > Spirochaetota > Spirochaetia > DTKZ01 > DTKZ01 > DTKZ01. Next base: position 18,098 of record CALKLC010000072.1, read on the forward strand.
GATGCCCTTTCCACTGAAGCGATCGGGCTGGCAGTCCGGACGGATGAAACTTCAAGGAAGAGACTACAGGATTTGCAGGAAGGAATTAGGACCCTGGATAATCGGTTGAACGCTCGCCTCCTGGAGGTTGGTGCCCGACTATACAGTGAACCAGAGTTCAAGACAACCCTTCTCGATTTCAATCGTACCTTCTATACCTTCTACAAGCCGGTACTGTACCGGGTCCGCGGAGAAAACCGGTACTTTCGCGGGATGGTTCGGTTAGGAGTAAGTACCGAATCGATTCTGAAGGAGGTAGAAGTTTCGAGGAATAACCTGATCCTTATTACGGGGGGGATAGCCCTCGTGGCATTAGTGCTGGGTATTGTGGGAGCTTTGATCCTCGCCAGTATCATCATCATTCCCATTCGCAGATTGGTAAAAGGTGTAGAGGTAATTCGGGATACGGAAGACAAAGAACAATTGCAGGATCATGTGATAGAAATCAAGACGAGGGATGAGATTGCAGAATTGGCTGCTACCATCAACCAGATGACCCAGGGTTTGGTAAAAGCGGCTGCTGCCAGTAAAGACCTCACCGTAGGGAAGGAAGTCCAGAAGATGTTCATTCCCCTCGAACTAGGACCGGGGGGAAAGAAGTTGACCACAGGGAAAGAGGATACTCAGGAAGGGGAATTTTTTGGGTACTATGAAGGAGCCAAGGGTGTGTCGGGGGACTACTTCGATTTCCGGAAACTCGCCCCTGAGACGTACGCCTTCATCAAGTGCGATGTAGCGGGAAAAGGAGTGCCTGCTGCATTGATCATGGTCCAGGTAGCTACGGTTTTTACTACGTATTTTCGGCAGTGGAACCCATCTAAGGGATTGAACATGGTGCCTCTCCTCTATCAGATCAACGATGTGGTGGAATCGCAGGGGTTCAGGGGCCGCTTTGCAGCCATGACCCTGGGGGTAGTGGAGATGCAGAAGGGGCGAGCTCACGTAACCCATGCGGGAGACAGGGTACTGAACCTCTACGATGCAGAACAGAAACAGCTGGTTCAACGAATGATGGCGGATTGTCCTGCCACGGGAGTTTTCCCTAATTTCATGCTGGAGATGAAGACTCCTTTCCAGCAGATCATTGTGCCCCTGAAAAAAGGAGACATCCTTCTCCTCTTTACGGACGGTGTGGAAGAGGCCCATCGGAAGCTAAGGAAACCGGATTTCTCCATCCTCCAGCTTCCACCGAAAAAAGAAGGGGAGGAGCCGGTGGAGGATGAAATGATGGGGTTCGAACGGATCAAAGGGATCGTGGAAGCTGTGATGTCCAGAGGAACGTATCGATTGGAGAAGCTCTACTCCCCTGTTCCCAATGAAGAATTGATCTTCGATTTTTCCAGCTGCGAACCCACGGCAGAGTCCGCAGTCCTTGCCCTCGTTTCAGTGGAAAAGATCTTCCGGATGTATCCAGAACCGCAAGCGGGTGCCGAAAATAGGGTGATGGTGGATGTGAAGGTGGATGATTTCCTGAAGAAGACCTTCTTACAGTATGATAGATACTTCCACCACCCTATTCCCAACCCGCGGGAGATGGATTTCCCCAATTACAATTTCTATACCCATATGATGGAGGATGATCAGTATGACGACCTTACACTTCTGGCAATTCGGAAAAAATAAAAATCTTCTGAGGTCCCTCCTCTCCTTGCTCCTCCTTCTCGTTTGGGGGAACCTGCATGGGGACATTGTTCTAAAGAATAGCACAAGGGGAATCTTGTATTTTCTCCTCCTGCCCATGGGAGTAGAGGGAAAGAATGCCCTGGCGGAAAACGGGGAAGAGGCAAAGGCTTACCTGAAGGAACACTGGAAAGACCTGGAAAAGATACCAGTCGAAGCATTCCTGAAGGTTCGGAGGGACCCAGCCCCCACCCTTTTGCTCGGCTTCTATGTGTCTCCGGAACGACCTGCATTCCCACTTCTCCGGGCTAGAATTCCTTCCGTACCGGG
>CALKLC010000073.1 GCA_937991975.1 uncultured Spirochaetales bacterium
TATATTTCATACAAGTCCCAACAACTCTTCTTCGGTCATGCCAAAGTCATCACGAAATTTTATTGTAACTTTTCCCTCTAAATAGCCAATCTCACGTTCTTTATTACCTTTTTTATCAACATATGGAACAATCATTGCAACGGGCTTTTTTTTTCTCCCGTATAGAATTCCGAAAGATTCACCTTTTTTTACAAGTTCGAGAACTTCAGAAAAATGTGCCTTTAGCTCTCCTACAGGTAGTGTTTTCATACTAACAACCTACTTTATACTTGACAACTTGTCAAGTATAAATTTTTTGCGCTAGAGCGTCCATCGTACGGTCGGGTTCAGCCGCTTTGCGGAACGTAGCAGAGCAACGTCGGCTGCAAACCGTTGTTGGGCGTACACCATTATTTCCGTTGCCCTTCCATGAAATATCTCGTAAACATTAGGCCAATCAGTACAAAAACGATACACCAGAACAGCAACAATATGGGTTACTTAGGTAAGCCCATTTGTCAACACTAAATTTGGGCTCAGCATAGAGGTCATGGGATTCGCCCTCCGTCCCCTCGGCGTCCTTGCTTCGGGGCTCAGGGTCGGGGCTGACAATGGCGCGGGAAATCGTGTCCCGCTTCCCTCGCTGACGCTATGCGTGTCCGACTTTCGAATCCCCTATCACTTTATATAAATGCAAAAGCCGCCTTATGGCGGCCTTTTATGGAGGATAGGGGATTCGAACCCCTGACCTATAGATTGCGAACCTATCGCTCTACCAACTGAGCTAATCCCCCATGGTTTCCTAATTTTACTGGAATTGGCGAATCTTGCGCAAGAGCCCTGTATCGTTTACAGTTTCCTCTTACTGTAGAGACCCGCAGCGAGAGATAGATGCACAGCCGCCGCGATAGCGAGTAGTGGTTCGATATACGTCCGTTGCGGGTGCAAGGGGAAGAGGCCTTTGCTAAGGGCGGGTGCCATGGATCGACACGTTACGGGAGTCAGATGTACAGCGGCCACATTGAAGGGCGGTGCGCACCTGTAAAGAATGTATGCCGTAAGTCAAGTTAAGTCGGCCGCAGGGTAAGTTTGGGCGACCCTTAGAAGATTCAGTTGTGGTGCCAAAATTGTGGAGGGGTAAAACACTTCCCCATAAACCGTCTTGTCTCCGCCGGACAAGGCCTTCCTGCATAAAGGCCTGCCATAAGGGCCTGCAAAGATAGAAAGCTCATTTTCAATCCATAGGTAAAACCGCCACAATTTCGGCACCACTTAGAGAAGATTCTATGCCAAAGAGAAGGATGAGGATCTTTCACTGCAGGTCAAAGCTCATATTCCTTCCCTTCCTGGGCAATTTCGATTTGCAAGGAAGTGCGGCCTTTAATGGCAGAGCGATATTTCTCGGCCAGGGTATCCAGCTGTTCGTCCGTACGGAGGGGGTCGTGGTGGAACAGAATAAGTTTCTTCACCCCTGCCTTATGGGCAGAATTGATGGCATGTTCGTAGGTGCTGTGCCCCCACCCAATCCTGGATGCTTTGTACTCCTCCAGAGTGTACTGTGTGTCATGGACCAACAGATCAGCACCTTTAATGAAACGTAGGAATTTCTCGGTTTCTTCCCTGGCAGCCAGTTCCCCTTCTTCCGCTGCTACAGGGTCGTAGTCTGGGTGCGCAGGATCCGTAGGAAATACGTTTCGGAAGGGCTCTGTATCGTAGGCAGTGCAGAGGACCTTTCCTTTGTATTCGAACCGGTAGCCCAGACATAGGATCGGGTGGTTCAGGTACTTGGTTGTTACAAAAACTTCATCTCCCAATAGGAAGGATGTTTCTCTGAGTTGATGGTAGCGGATGGTGGCAGCCAGTTCTTCCTGCCGGACAGGGAAATACCGGTACCGCAGCTGGTCTCCGATGATCCTGTCCAGGGTGTCTTCCTCATACGTTACAGGCCCGTACACATTGATCCTGGAACTCTTGATATAGATGGGGGTAAAGAAGGGAAAACCCATGATATGGTCCCAATGGGTATGGGAGATCAGGATGTCCGTTTGAATGGGTCCCCTGGGGAAATCGTTCTTCATAAGGAAATCACCAAGGGGCCGGATGCCCGAACCCGCATCGATGATAACCAGTTGGTTTCGCTCCCCAAACCGGAGTTCCAGACAGGTGGTATTCCCTCCATACTTTACTGTGCTGGGGCCAGGGCAGGGGATGGATCCTCGGACTCCCCAGAATCGCAGGAGTATTCCTCTATCCATTCGCTATTCCTCTGTGGCAATCTTGAGAAAGATTTGCGCTTTTTCGATCTCCCGAACAACGTCTTCCGAAATCTCATCGAAGAGTTCCCACTGGATTCCCAGGTGCTTCAATACTTCATCGGGAGTCGGATCCGGATACCGGTTCCCGGAAAACCCTATTTCATTCACGTTGGCATAGTAGTTGGCAACTCCTACGGTGAACACGATGTTTTTAAATGGACCGATATATTCCATGAGGGAATGGTGGAATCGAATGGTATCCAGGATCCCTCCCCCTAACTTCCACTGTTCTCCAATGAGGAGGCCGATGTCCCGGTGATCGTATCCAATGATGGTCTTCTCTGCTTCATGGAGGGGGCGATGATCGTGATCTGACTTGACGAGGGCTTGAATGTACAGCTCCGTCAAAGTGTTGTTCAGAGGTATCTTCCCCATATCGTGGAGAAGCCCAGCAATGAAGTACTCCTCCAGCTCCTTCGGATCAGTCTTCCTGGCTTTGGCTATCAGTTTTGAGGTCACTCCCACACAGAGGGAATGCCTCCAGAATCCCTGCATATCGAGGGCCTGGGTGTCCCCTTTGGGACTGAGGGACTGCATGACAGCGGTGCTGAGGGCAAGATTCTTTACCGTATTGATTCCCAGCATGATGATGGCCCGCGCCAGGGAAGTCACCTGGTTGGAAAGGCCATAGTAAGCGGAATTGATCAATTTCAATACCCGTCCCATCAATACAGGATCCACGCTGATTACGCGGTTCAGGTCTATGGGAGAGGTGTTGGGATTGTTGCAGATTTCGAGGATCTTCGTTACCGTCACAGGAAGGGCAGGGATCTTCTCGATGTAGCGTTTTACATGCAGCAGGTTCTTTTCTTCGTTTGTCATCCCTCCGGCTCCTTGTTTTGATTGTTCGGGATTTTTTCCAGTACTCTGTAGATTTTTTCTTTGAGCACCCTGGCCGCATCGGGGTTGGGGTAGAATTGAGCCATTTCAGTGAGGAAGCTTAGAGTATTTTTCACCTTCGACTTAGGTAGGGGACCTATCAGTTTCGGCGGGCTTACCTCCTGGGGCGCTTTATCCTTGAGGAACCCTTGATATCCTGCCAATCGATTCTTCAAGAATTCGATTTTCAACAGGTACTCACTATGGAGGAACTCCTTTTGCTTTTCAGCCGGCAAAGCACGTGAAAGGGAAAGCAAATAATCCAGCAGACTGATTTCCGCTTTTGCCGCTGGCGAAACAGGTGCAGGTGTGGAGGGGGGCTCGGATGGGGTGCCTGGTTCGGGGCCAGCGGGGGGTTCGGACCCTGCGGGGAAGGACGGTTCTTCGGTGGGAACTGCTGTAGCGCTTGGTTTGAGCCTGGAAGGTGATTCGGGCCGTGAGGAGGAGCCGGGCCTGGATGGGGACTGGGGCCTTAAAGGGGATTCAGGCCTGGGCGGGGGTGATGGCTCTCCTTCAGTAGAGGATGTGGCTTCAGGCCCGGTGCCGGGTTCAGTTTCTTCCTCTTCCAGAGAAGGGGACTCTTCCGGTGTTGGTTCCTCTTTAGACAACTTGCCGGGCGGTTCCTCTTCCAGAGAAGGGGCCTCTTCTAATGTTGGTTCCGATTCAGCTAACTCACCAGGCGATTCCTCTTCAAGAGATGGCTCCTCTTCAGCCACCACCCCTTCGTTCGGTTCGGTGGTGATACCTTCCGGGACAGACTCTTCAGGTGTCTCTCCCCATTCATTCAGTCCCGCGGGAGCCCCTTCCTGGCCGGCCTCTTCCGGTGGGGGGAATAAAGCCTCTGGAGGAAGCTCCGGCTCGAGTTCTTCTTCCTTTTCGGCCGGAAACCCTTCTTCGGTTATATCGGCTTCTGGCACCTGCGCACTTTCCTCTGGAAAAGGCTCTTTGGCCGGTGGCATGGAGGGGAGGGCTTCGGTTGCCAGGGATTCATCAGCCGGAGGCTCGGCTATCCCGCTCGAGGGAGGGTAATTCGACAGGCCGCCATTGGTGCCCGAGGATTCGTCAGGACGCGGGCGAACACCTTTTGCAGATGGTGCCGGCGTTTGCAGGGGTGTAGGTGAGGCGGCAGATGGAGCAATCGATTCAGGGGATGGGGGGTAACCGCCAGGGCTGCCTAACCGGGTTGCTGTTTGGGTTACAGGCCCTGGGGGTAAGGTTGATGGAGCAACAGGGCCGGAGGATGCAGGGAAGGCGGCAGGACCGCCAGAAGATGGTGTAGGGGAAGGGGGTGGAGGTGAGGCGGGTCCTATGGAAGAACTGCTCATTTCCCCTCTAGAAGGAACAGTCGAAGGGGTGGAAGGAGAAAGGGGTGGAAAGGAAGCGGGCCCTGTCGGCGAAAAGCCAGCCCCTCCCATGGGTGGAGTAGATGGAAATGGAGCGGGAGGAGAGGTCGAAGGAAACCCGGCCCCCCCCCATGAGGGAGCCATCGAAGGGGGTACGGCAGAAGGCGGAATGGGTGTCTGCATCGGGCTATACCCCTGGGACGAAAGGTTAAGAGGCTGCGAGGGGTATGGAGGGGTAAGAGGCTGCGGGGGGTATGGAGGGGTGCCCGCAGAGAAGGGAGGAGTAGCTGCTCCTGAAGAAGTGGGGGCAACACGGACTTGTTCTGGAGGGGGTTCATCCGGCGTTATGGGCTTCGTTCCCCTGGTAAAAAAGGGAGGAGGACGGAGTTTTGTTAGATCCGAAGGGATTCCCCCTTCTTCCGGTAACTCAATGAAAGGAGGGGTATGCTCGAGGATTTTCAATTCTTCCTCGAGGGATTCCTCTTCAGGGGATAATTCTTCTTCCTCTTCTTTTGAGACTGTTTTTCCCCCAAAGTCCAGAATAGGAATCGATTCTTCCTCCTGCTGGGGGGCTTCCTCGATGGTGAAAGGCCCTTCTTCTTCCTCTGTCCTTTTTCTAACCAGTTCGCTTAGCCGGCTGATGCTCCGTTCCCATGCCTCCCGATGGTCCTGTTCGAAGGCTTTTACGGCCTGTTCGTATAGTTCCAGGCTTTCGTTGATGGAGTTTAGATCTCTGGGAGTAGATCCCCTGCTTTGCAGGTTTACCAATTCATCCACTGTGTGGATGGCAGCTTCTTTTTCACCGAGAAGCTGGTACACCTTAGCGGAGTTGGCCAGTACCTCAGGGTTTTCGGGGAATTGTTCTTTCAAACTCGAAAAGTATTCCAGTGCTTCCTGATACCGTTCCAGGGCTATGAGAAGTTCTCCTTTTAACAGTAAACCTTCCCGCCTATCAGGTTCCTTTTCGAGAAACGATTCTACCTGGGTATATGCCTCGATGAAGTTGCCTTTTGCTTTCAAGTCTTTTGACAGTTCCAGGCGAAACGAGTGAGAATCGGGATCCAATAGAAGGGCTTTTTTGAAGTATTCTTCACCCCTTTCTTTGTTTCCCATGAGGTAGTAGAGCCGTCCCAATCCCCGCAACGCTTCGGGATGGTCGGGAAATGCGGTGCAGACCTGGTGGTACTCTTTTTCTGCTTCGGCGAACTTCCCTACAGAAGCAAGGGCTCGCGCATACTGAAGCCGTAGTTCCAGAGCATCTGGATTCGCTCGAACGAGTGTCTCGAACTCTTTTAGTATACCGGGAGAAGGTGACGTTCTCGAAAGAAGTTGACCCATACTGGCAATTGCCCGGGGGTATGTGGGATTGACCTCCAGGGCGCTTCGAAGGTATTCGAGTGCTTCTGTATCCCTTCCCTGCTCTGCCAGAATGGAGGCAATGTTACTCCTGGCACGGTAGTTATTCTCTTCGATCGAAAGTATCTCCTTGTACGTATGGAGGGCCCTATCGTAATCCCCTAATTCCTGCAAAATGCGGGCCAGGTTGTTCAACCCATCGATCCATCCTGGGCGGGACCTGAGAGCCAATTCATAGTGCTTTCTTGCTTCCCCGTACTCTTTCTTGATCTCGAAGGCGATTCCCAGATTGTATCGGAGCGTAGGGTGGTTGGGGTCTGCCCGCAACCCCTTGCTGAAAATTTCGGTAGCCTTTTCGTATTCCCCGATACTATCGTACAGAGTTCCGAGATTGTTGTAGGGTAGTACGAAATCCGGGTTGAGTTCGATCGCTTTCTGGTACGCCTCGATGGCAGCCGAAACATTCTGTAAACTCTTTTGCACATTCCCCAGGTTGTACCAGATCTCCGCGCTTTCAGGGGCGAGTGCTCTGGCTTTTTCCAGAGTTTCAAGGGCTTGTTCAAGATTCCCCATCTGGCGATAGATAACCCCCAGGTTGTTCAGGGCTTCGACGTTGGATGGATCCAGGCTAAGGGCCTGCTGGAAGGTCTTCACGGCCCTGTCGAACTCATTCTGCCTGCCATGTATCATCCCCAGTAGAATCAAAGCATTGATGGAGTTGGGGTGATGGGAGAGAACCTGGCGTGTAAATTTCTCTGCGGTGGCAAAATCTCCGAGGGTAAAGGCATTTCGGGCATCCTGCAATAGTGCCTCGGGGCTACTCGTTTTTGTTCCTGCGTTCATTCCGATAGATCCTTGAGGGCCTTGCGTTTACCGTTGCAGATAGACGGCCGGACAGGGGATCCTCGCTGGAATCATATGCTGATATCGAAAAATAGTAAAGTTTGCCGTTGGCAAGCCCTGTAACCAATAACTCTGTTGTGTCCCCTACCTTGATAGGAGAGGGACCGAGGGCACTGTCGTTTCCTTTGAACACACCAGGTTCCCACCCATAGTACACAAAGTACCCTTTCACGGAGGGGTCGCTTACCCTGGACCAGCGTAGGAGAACTTCCCCATCTCCGGGAATGGCCTGTACGTAGGTAGGGGGAGGCGGGGGAGTCTTCGGTTCGTAGGATACGAGGAGTTCGGAAATTCTTGGCGACAGGGAGGAGGATCCGTCCGGGTAGAGTTCGGCCCGTAATTGCAGGTAACGGCCCCTCGCCCTGGTCCCCAGATCCTTTTCAGGCTCAAAAGGTACCCATTCTCGTTTCCCTATCTCGCTGAAAGAATTGGCTGTCCGGTAGTAGTAGAACACTGCGCTGGTGGCCGGCAAGGTTTGGCGGACGGATAGTTTGACGAAGCGAGTATCGTGGTATCCGAGATCCAGGGGGATCGTTTCAAACCACCCTCCTTCCTGAGAGTACCGTTTCAAAGGGATAGATTCTCGATACCGACGAAAGAGGGTGAACTCATCGATCATCCCATTGAACCCTTCCCCCAGAACAAAGGGTACATAGGGGCTTTTCTCCGTAGAAGGGTAAAATACCGCACTCTCCTCCCGACCGCTCTGTGTGGCATATACCACCGCATCTGGTTCCCCATCCAGAAGGTACTCTATCATCCCTGTGGAGGCATCGTACCGGAGGGTATGGTGTCTCCATTCCCTGGGAACCATGGGTGTCGTCCCCCGAAGGGAAACATCGATCCGTTTCCCCCCCCGTCCCTGGAAAAAATTGACGAAACTCCATACGAGGGTTCGGCCGGAGATTCGGCAGGAAACTTCCTGGTATTCCTGCCGGGGAGACGGGGGTTTCCGGTACACAAAAATCCCTTCCCCTTCGGCCAGAGTCGTGGGATAGAGCCAGAACTGGATGGTGAATCCCCCCTCGATGAATCCAGAGGAAAAGAAGGTATCCCTTCTGGGGAGTAGCTGGACAGAAGAGTCGGGGAAAAAGGCTCCGGAACCATTCCCCCGGGCAAGGTTCGTTTGCACAACCTGCACTGTGCTTCTTTGTACGATCCAGTTTCCGGTGCTTTCCTCGATGGAAGGGGTATCGAAGGAAAGGTAAAGATCGGTGGATGCGTCCACAGGTTGCTGCATATCTTGCAGGCTGAGTTCGCTTCCCCCTTCAGGAAGGGTGCGAACCCTCACGCTGGAGGAAGCCCCCATACTCCGAAACCCTTCCTTCCCGCCGATCCGCAGGAAGGATTCTATCGGAAAGAGGGGGAAAGAGAGGAGGAATAGGGCTGTACTGAGCAGGACCGTTTCTTTTTTCACTGTTCGTCGTTACTTTATTATTATCGGTGATTATGAAAAAAGAAAAGAGCCTGAACCTTTCCCAGGAAGAGGAGGCAGAACCTCAGATCCAAAAACTCCCCGATAACCCAGGTGTATACCTGATGAAGGATGGAAAAGGGGCCATCCTCTACATCGGAAAGGCAAAGAACCTGAAAAAACGGGTGCGTTCCTACTTCGTAGGGGGGAAGGACATCAAAACAGCCACCCTCATTCGAAAGGTGAGGACCATCGATTACATCATCACAGAAACGGAGTACGAGGCACTTCTTTTAGAAAACAACCTGATCAAACAGTACGAGCCGAAGTACAACATCAACCTGAAGGACGGGAAAACCTATCCGGTGATTCGGATCACGGCAGAAGAGTTCCCCCGGGTGTATCGAACCCGCAGGATCCTTCGGGATGGATCCGAGTACTTTGGCCCCTATCCAGATGTGAAAGCCCTCGATCTGTACCTGGAACTGATCGAACGGCTCTACCCTCTGCGAAAATGCCGGGGGCCGTTGAAGCGCCGGGAATCCCCCTGCCTGTATTACCATATTGGTCGGTGCTCTGCTCCCTGTGCGGGGAAGATCAGCCAGGAGGAATACCTCAAGAATGTGGATGGAGTACGGAAGCTCCTATCGGGGGAAACGGCATCCCTTTTAGCGGACCTGGAGGAAAAGATGAGGAAGGCGGCGGAGGGGATGCGGTTCGAGGAGGCTGCCCGGTACAGGGATCTGATCCGATCCATACAGGAGATGGAGACATCCCAGCGGGTTGTGGATTTCGACGAGGAAGCGAGGGACTACATCCATTGCGCGGGGCAGGATAAACGGTGCATCATTCTTCTCTTTCGCATGAGGGGCGGTAAACTTCAGGGTCGAGAAGTATATCGGGGCCCCTTTACGGGCACCACGGCAGAGGTGCTGGAGCAATTTTTCCTCCTCTACTATACCGACTCTTCCCGGGTACCGGCAGTGATCTTTCTGGCAGAGGCTCCCGAGTTGTCCTCCCTGGAAGAATACCTGTACCGTACCTTTGGCAGGGCGGTACGGATCCGCCTCCCTGACTCCAGGCGGGACGTGGCCATCCTGCATCTGGTAAAGGAGAATGCCGAACATGAGTTACGGAAATCGGTCTCTGCCGAAGGGGACCTATCGGCTTTGGAGGATCTCCGCAGGATTCTGAAGCTGGAAAAACTTCCCCTCCGGATCGAAGGGTTCGATGTGTCTCAGTTGCAGGGTAAGTACCCGGTAGCTTCCCTCGTTTCTTTTCATAGAGGAGTACCAGATAAGCAGGAGTACCGGAGGTTCCATGTGAAGACCCTCGGAGGGGCTATAGACGATTACGAGGCCATGCGGGAAGTGGTAGCCCGAAGGTATACACGACGGGTGAACGAAGGGAAGGTACTCCCCGATTTGATTCTGGTGGACGGGGGGAAAGGTCAGGTACAGGCTGCCCGCTCTGTCCTCGATGCCCTGGGTCTTGCGAAAGTACCTTTAGTGGGGCTGGCCAAACGGCAGGAAGAGTTGTTCCTTCCCGGCGAGAAGGACTCCATCGTTCTTCCAGAAAGCGCTCCCGCGCTACGGATCCTGCAGGCGGTTCGGGACGAAGCCCATCGGTTTGCCACCCAGTTCAACTTACGGTTACGAAAAAAACAAATCCATCTTTCCTCCCTTACCTCCATCCCTGGAGTCGGAGAAAAGAGGGCTAAAAAACTTCTGCAACAGTTCGGCTCCTTAAAGGCCCTTGCCGGGGCAACGGTAGAGGAGATCGTGCAAAAGGGAGGAGTTCCTCTCGCTGTTGCGGAACAGATAGCCCGGGCCCTTGTGTATCAGGGGGGGGAGGACTAATTGAGAGTCCCCTTGATTCATGTAGTATGGCCTCAATAAACCGCTACCAGTCTTGCTCGAACTCCAGGGGATTCTTCCCCTTCTTTTCGATCAATCCATAGAGGAACAGTTCCAAGAGAATTGAATGATAGTCCGTTCGATAGGCCCGAAGATACTCGTCGAAATCGGCGCATAGCCCCACCATCTGTTCCGATTCTTGCAAGGAGTAGTTCTTTTCGCCGGCAGCATAGGCCCGCTGGGTCCGCTTCCCCAGAATACGGAGTTTTCCGCAGGCTTCCTGGGCGCTATAGTTCTGGTTTCGGAGACGGAGGTAGTCCCGAAGGGTTCGAAGCTGGTAAGTCAGGCTGATCAAGATTCCCACCGCCTGGATTTCCCCCTCCAGGAGAAGCTTATGGAGAATCTCCAGGGAAGCTTCCAGGCGCCTTTCCAGTATCCGTTCGAACAGGGAGAATACGGTTTCCTGTTTGGAATGGTACAGGAACTGTTCGATATCTTCGGGAAGGATTTTCCCCTTCTTCTGGAAAAAATCGGTTAGTTGTTGACATACCTGCCGGAGATCCCGGGTGTTGTTTTCCACCAGCTCGAGAAGGGTTTCGATCCCTTCCTGGGATATGGATACCTTATTGTTCTGAAAGAAGTTCTGGATCCATTCCTTCTTCTGATTCTCGAACAGTTCCCAGAAGATCTTTTTCCGGCTTTCAGGAAGTGCATCCTGCAATTTTTTCTCTACCGAAGGCCGATCGCTCAGGAGGAGAAGTACCCCATCCGGGGCAGGGGCACGGATGTACTGCAGGAGGGGATCCAGTTCTTCCTTCCGTTTGAGGGAATCTACACCTTCGAAGATCACCACCCTGCTTCCGGTGAATAGGGATCCGTTCCGGAGGATAGAAAGGGCATCGTGGATACTTCGCTCGAAGGAGTAGAGCTTGTGTACCTCGGGTTCGTCCTTCGTATGAGTTCGGACAGTCTTCAGAAAGGTTTGGATAAAAGCCTCTTTTTCTCCTCGCTCGGGGCCCAGGAGAAGGAGGACAGGAGGGATTTTACTCATACGATCGAATCAGGTGCACCAATTTGCCCAGGACGCGAAGATTCTGGGTAAAGATCGGTGGATAAGCGGGATTCTCCGATTGTAGTTTGATACGATTCTTTTCCTTGAAGAGCCGTTTTAGAGTAACCGCGTCTTCTACCATGGCTACCACAATCTCTCCATTTTCGGCATCCGGTTGTTGTCGTACAATGGCCAGATCCCCATTGAAGATACCAGCCCCGATCATGCTGTCCCCCTGAACCCGCAACGCAAAGTGGCTTCCCCTTCCAATGAGTTCCGCGGGAACCGCGATGTACCGTTCCCAGTTTTCCTCGGAGAAGAGGGGCTTCCCGGCTGCTACGGAACCTAACAGGGGGATACGGACGATCTGTTCTGTTCGGTAAGGCCCCTGATCTACCAGTACAAGGGAGCGGTAATGGTTGGAATCGATCTTCACATACTTCTTTCGTTCCAGAGCCTTGATGTGGTCGTAGACTCCCCGCACAGAAATGGAGAAGCGTTCGGAGATTTCCCGCATGGAAGGAGAATAGTGGTGTTGTTCGATGTAAGATTTTAGAAACTCAAGGATTTGTTTTTGCCGGGCTGTCAGCGTCTTCATCGTTCGATTCGGATTCCGTACCGTTTAATCTTGCTATGCAGATTGCTTGGATAGATTCCGATCAACTCTGCCGTTTTGGATATGTTGTACCCGCATTCTTCCAGTTTCTTTTCCAGATATAATTTTTCGAACTGTTCCTTTGCCTCATTCAGAGGCAGGTGAACAAACTTCCCCAGTATAGGATCGGATCGCTTCAGATCCATGGATCCAAGATAATACTTTACTGTTTCCAAAGAAATACATTCCTCATCACTCATGATAGTAATCCGCTCGATGAAATTTTTCAATTCACGAACATTCCCTGGCCAGGGATAGGTTTTCAAGTATTCCATAGCCTCAGGAGAAAAGGTTCGCGGAGACAGAGCTGGTTCGGGTTTGAACTTTTCCATGAAGTATTCGATGAGGAGAGGGAGATCTTCTATCCGCTCCGAAAGGGAGGGCATATGGATGGGGATCACGTTCAAGCGGAAATATAGATCTTCCCGAAACTTTCCTGCCCGAATCAGCTCCTGGATATTTTTGTTGGTAGCGGCGATCAGTCGTACATCTACCGTGATGGGCTCTTCTCCCCCTACCCGCTCGAACCGGAGTTCCTGGATGACTCGTAGTACTTTGGCCTGAGCGCTGAGGGACATATCAGCCACCTCATCGAGGAACAGGGTTCCTGTATGGGCCAGTTCAAACTTCCCCTTTCGTCTGGTTACAGCCCCTGTAAAAGCCCCTTTTTCGTGTCCGAACAGCTCGCTCTCGATGAGAGACTCAGGGATAGCCGCGCAGTTCACTTCGATAAAGGGTCCTCGAGCCCTGTTACTCTTTCGATGGATCTCCTTTGCTACCAGTTCCTTTCCCGTACCATTGGAACCCGTTATGAGAATACGGGCATCGGAAGCGGCACTCTGCTGGATCAGTTCCTTCACTTTTTGTATGGGTGGACTGACTCCAATGATCTCGTCGTTGGAAAGGATCGCCTGTTTGAGCTGGAGGTTTTCCCTTTTAAGCTTTTCCAGCTCCAGTGCGTTCCGTGTAAGGGTAAGAACTCGATCGAGACTGAGAGGTTTTTCCAGAAAATCAAAGGCTCCCAGCTTTACCGCTTTCACTGCCAGATCGATATTCGCATGGCCGGAGATCATGATCACCTCGGTAAAGGGGTAGGTTTCCTTTACCTTTTTCAGAACATCGATTCCACCCATGTTGGGCATCCACACGTCGAGGATAACCAGGTCCACCGCCTCTTTTTCCAATAGGGCCAATCCCGCATAGCCGTTATCCGCAGTGAGAACATGGTACTTTTCATCCTCCAGGATGTCCTTCAGTACCGAACGGACCCCAGGTTCGTCATCGATGATGAGAATCGTGTTCATTCCCCTGACTCCAACGGTAGATCGATGAAAAAGGTGGTTCCCTTCCCCTGTTCTGACTCGAACCAGATCTGTCCTTTGTGGTCAAAGATGATCCTTTCCACGATCGAAAGGCCCAGACCTGTCCCTTGCGATTTGGTGGTAAAGTATGGGTTGAACACGAGGTTTCTATACTCCTCCGGAATCCCCACTCCCGTATCTGAAACCATGATTCTACAGTAGCGACTATTCCCTTTTTTCACAAGATCTGCCCGGATACGAATCTGCCCCCCTTCGGGCATGGCTTCTATGGAATTGGTGAACAGGTTCGTAAATAGTTGCCTGATCTGATCCGCATCGGCCATCAGGGTAAAGGAAGCAGGGATAGGATCCACCGTAATCTGTATGTGGGGTGTGTACCTGTACCCCTGAACAGCCTCCTCCAGGATCTGCTTCAACGGCACGGGGCGTGGCACCGGTGTGGGCAAACGGGAAAAGTCTTTGAACTCTTTCAACAGTTTGTCCAGACTGTTCGTTTCCTTCAGAATCGTTTCCACTGAAGAGTGTAACACCCGTTCGAATTGCTCCCGATCCTCCTGGTATTTTTTCAGTAACCGTTCAGCCGAGAGTTTTATGGGGGTCAATGGGTTCTTGATTTCGTGGGCCAATTGCTGTGCGATCTCCTGCCATGCCGTGACCTTTTCCGCCTGAACCAACGTACGGCGGCTCTTTTCCAGTTCTGTCACCATCCGGTTGAAGGAGTCTGCCAGATGGAACAGGTCGTCCTTAGAACGGGAAAGAATCCGGTAGGAGAAGTCCCCTTCTGCAACTCGCCGGGTAGCTTCCTCGATATTCACGATGGGGCGGATGATTTCATCGCTGAGGAGGAAGCTCACCAAAATGGATAACAAGAGGAGGGGCAGGGCAAAGAAAGAGTAGATGAGGATCACGGTTGCGTTGAATCGAGTACGGTGCTGTTCCAGTTGGGTAAAAGTATTCAGTGTAGTGGTAATCCGCTCTGCGTTCCGATCGAAGGAGTCAGGGAGGGAAAGACTGAGGATGGCAATGGGACGGTTCGGATCCGTACTGATGACTTGCTTGAACCGTAGAATCGTAAGACCCCCGCTCTTCGTTTCCCGAGGAAGTACCCCCTCTGGTGCCGATACGGCAATAATTCCATCGATGGAAAACTCAGTGTTCCCAGCAAAAAAGAGGTTCTCCCCTTTTGCAGAAAACACCTGGTAGGCGGCAAGATCCGGATAAAGGGAACGGAGGTTGTTCCATGCCCGGACAGTTGCACGATCGGGTTGTTCTAAGATTTGTTGGGCATACCGATTACGACCGATACTACGGAGGTGTTCGATCTTTTCATCGTAGTAGGTGATGGCAATGGATAACCCTCCCTCCAGAGCCTCCCGCAATGAAGGGTGAAAGATGGTATTCACTGCAGAGTGCAGGAAAGATACAGAAAGAAAACCCTGGGGAATGGAAGAGACCGCAGAGATCAAAATAAAGAATCCCACCAACCGGACCTTGAACCGTACTCCTGGTTTGCGGGAATACCGATCACGGAACAAGCGCAGTATGTTCAGGACAACCATACCTAAGAGGAAGAGAAGGAAAAAAACAGCCAGAAGAAGGAGGATCCATCCATGGACGGTGTATCCTTTAGATATGTCAGGGATAAGGCGGGATGAGAATAGGAGGACCAGTATAATCAAGGTGATATACAGGAAGAGGAGCCCCAGGAAGGTTGCCTGGAAAGTATCTTTTCTCATGGGCTTTTATCCATCCGGACCCAACGGCTTTCGAGTGTTTCGAGTGGCCCTACAGAGTTTAGGATTTGCAGGGGGGGATTGAATAATTTAGGTTTCAACTTCACCTGACAGGTAATGTACACCGGATTCCCTTTCTGTGGGGGTACCTGGAATAGGGGTGATCGGGTGTAGGCAGACTGGAAATCGTTCCAGTAGAGAAAATGGGATTGTTCGCCGGTTGATGTGGAGAGCAGGTATTCTCTACTGACAGGGTCCCACCTTGCCGTGTATGTGTACTGTGTTTCATAGAGGAGTAAGTCCCCAAAGAAAACGGTTTTTCTTGCTTCGTATACCCGAAGGCTAAAAGAAATTTCAGCTTTGTATCCATCTTTGAGTGCTTCCTGTAACCGGGCAACCTCCTCCGGTGTCAGGGCGGCCTGGAATCGAATCTGGTTCGATTGCGGGACAGGAAGGTATGCAGGTTCTATCGAATAGAGAGATACCGGCAGAAGAAAGGCTATCAGGATAGAGCAGAAAAGAGCCCTGGAAAGGTTACTCTTCTTCGAAACGGCGTTCAAACAGCTCGGCCAGAGCATTGACCGCCTCCTGTTCGTCCGGACCATCTGCCCGGATTTTGAGGTTCGTGTTGTATCCGGCTCCCAGGGTAATGATTCCCATGATGGATTTCGCATTGATCTCTTCGTTGTCTTTGATCATATGGATTTTCGAGGTATACTTGTTCGCTGTTTGAACAATGAGGGCAGCTGGTCGTGCATGGATCCCCGCACGATTCTTGATGGTGACTTCCTTTTCCGTCATTCCGTTCCCCAATGCATCAATAGTTGTCTGTGTTCTGAAAATATACTGCTCTAGCATTCTCACTTTCCAGCCATTTCAACACGTTCCTGTTGAATTCCTTTGCGGAAAAGTACCCCATTTTTTTCAACCGCTCGTTCATCGCGGCTGTTTCAATGAGGATCGGTATATTCCTTCCCGGTTTCACGGGAAGTTTCAAGTAGGGGACCTGGACCCCGAGAATTTCGGTGGTGGTATCTTTCTCTCCGAAACGGTCATAATTCTTGGCTGAATCCCACAATTCCAGTTCTACCACCAGCTGGATCTGTTTCTTGTCCCGGATCGCTCCCACGCCAAACAGGTGGGTCACGTTGATAATCCCAATTCCCCGGATTTCCATGTGGTGTCCGATGATCTTGTTGGCTCCGGCCCCCATAAGGATATTGCCTGCCACGTTTTTGATCTCTACCGCATCGTCAGCCACAAGTCGGTGCCCCCGTTCGATCAGCTCCAAAGCGGCCTCACTCTTCCCGACTCCGCTCTCTCCGGTGATCAGCACCCCGATCCCGAATACTTCGATCAATACTCCGTGGACGGTTTGCTTGGGAGCGAATACTTCGCTCAAAGCCCGGATGAGGCGGGCAGTAAAATCAGTAGAAGGGAGGTCGGTCTGGAGGACGGGGCAATGAGCTTTCTCAGCCAGTTCTTTGAAGACTTCTGGCGGCTGGAGGCTATTCGTAAAAATAGCACACGGAATGTCGTACTTGAAAAATTGAGCCAGGGTTTCGATCCGGTTTTCCTTCACCATCATGTCCAGGTATGCGCTTTCTCCCCTCCCGAACACCTGGATTCGTTTAAACGCAAAGTTGTCATAGAATCCGCTCAAGGTCAGGCCGGGGCGATTTACATCGGGCATCTCGATGAGTCTCCCCAGGCCTGCCCTTCCTGCAATACAGCGGAGGTCGAGAGCTTCGTGTTCTTTCAAATTGAGAGAAAGCAGGTCCAAAACGGTAAACTGTTTCATGGGATTCAGTGCTGTTTTATTTTCCCCTTTTCTTTGGAAACTTTTGCGTCGATTTTATCGATCAACTTTTCGATTCCATCCCGGAGGTTGAAATCATTTACTTTTATATGGTGCGAGGTTCCCCAGCGGAAGTTCAAGTGGGCTTCGATCGCGTAGTCCTTCTCCTTAGTAATAGTAAACAGTAAATCTACGATCATATCCTGGGCGAACTCGATCTTTTGAACTTTCTTTTCAATCAGTTCGCGATAATCTTGCGGGAGATCGAAGTGGACAGCCTTGATTTCAAGATTCATACTTTACCTCCATAAAAAGTTATCTGTCATAGGAGGAACTAATGGATAATTCCTTCCTATACTTGGTAACGGTCCTGCGGGCAAGCTGGATCCCTCGCTTAGAAAGTAATTCTGCAATTTTTTGATCCGATAGATTTTTCCCTCCTTCCTGCTCGATGATTTCTTTAATGATTTGCTTTACCGCTTCCTTCGAGTACTGAGAACCGGTGGACCCCGCACCCGAAATGGAATTGGAAAAGAAATACTTCAATTCAAAGATACCCCATTCCGTTTGAATATACTTAGACGTGGTGATCCGGGAAACCGTAGCCTCATGGACACCGATTTCCTGCGCAATGTCCTTCAGGGTGAGGGGCCTCAGGTATTTCGGCCCTTTCAGGAAGAAGTCCCGTTGGAATTCGACGATCGCTTTGGCTACCTTCAACAACGTCTGGTTTCTCTGATGGATGCTCTGAATGAACCACCGGGCTTCCTTGACCCGGTTGTTCACGAATTGCTTCACCTCTTTTAGTTGTCGAGCTTCCGGGTGGTTCTGGATATTGGTGAAGAAAGGATTCAGTCCCAGCACGGGGATTTCTTCGTCGTTCAGGATGATGACGAATTGACCTTCCCTTAACGCCACCATCAGATCAGGAATCACATACCGGGGCGGCTCTGAGGAATACTCCCGACCGGGGAATGGGGTCAATGTTTTGATGAAGGCAAGGCAATCTGCTATGTCTTTTTCCGTGATTTTCAGCTTTTTCGCAATTTCCTTGATCTTTCCCCGCTCCAGAAGTTCCAGGTAATCCTGGAGGATCAGGACTGTGTAGGGAGGAGCTTCGGGGTTCTGCATAGCCTGGACAATGAGAGACTCTTTGTAATCTTTCACACATACCCCGATAGGATCGAACCGTTGGACCAGTTTAATCCCCTCCTCTAGAAGATGGAGTTTGTCGGGAGGAACAATGGTTTTTGGATCTTCCCGATGGAAGCCGTTTTCGTCCAGATTGTGAATGAGGAGTTCGCACACGGACCGGAGATCTTCGGAAATGGGTTGCAGACTCAACTGCCATAGAAGGTGATCCTGGAGGGATTCAGGACGGGCCAACGCCCCTTCCATGAACTTCCGTTTCGCATCCCCCGCCTCATCGTCATACCCCCCTCCAGTGAATCCCGCATCGGAGGAGTCCTCGAAGTACTCCTCTACTTCCTTCTGTTTGGGTGTAACCTCGTCGTAGGAAACAGTTTTAGGATCTTCGATCACTTCGAGGGCAGGGTTCTTTTCCAGTTCCTCTTCAATCCGGGCCTTCAGGTCCTGGAGGGGCAGAGCCATGAGCTGGATACTCTGAAGGAGTTGTGGGCTCATGTGGAGTTTTTGTTCTTGAACCAGAGCGGGCTTCTGGTACTGTTGCACGCTTATTCCCCCTCGAAAACTTCTGACGATCCTAAAACCTGCCTAAGATTAATATTGAAGAACCAATTTCCATTTGTCAATTAAAACCTTCCCTTTTCTCCAATCCTATACAGTAAAGTTCGAAAGATTCACTTCGACAGGCCTTTGGCTTGAAGGATCGACTCTTTTGAAAGATACGTCCTAACTCCTCCAGGATCTGGCGGGTATCCGAGCCCTGGAACACCTTTACTATACAGGATCCGCCAGTCCTCAGTAGGGGGGAGGCTAATCCCAACACCGCTTCTACCAGAGCCTGGGATCGGGCTGTATCCACGGTTCGGATCCCTATGGTAGAGGGTGCTGCGTCGCTCAGGATGAGATCGAAAGGTGCCTCAGAGAGAAGCTTTTTTACTATGCCTGCATCGGTAATGTCCCCCTGAATGAAAGTAAGGTTTTCATGGGCAGGCAAGGACAGCGGGGAAAGGTCTACTGCAACCACGTGGGGGGTGGGGTGGACAGTACGGAGAACATAGAGTGACCAGCTTCCTGGAGATGCACCCACGTCGAGGATTTTTTTGACTCCCCGGAGGATGTGGAACCGTTCCTCCATTTCCTGCAATTTATATACCGAACGGGCTGGATACCCTTCCCGTTTTGCCTTCTGTGTCCAATAATCGTTCAAGACGCGCACCTTTTCACTGTACCATGGTTGACTTGCAAAGTGAAAGCCCGTACTTTCTACAGTATGGAGTTCTTTTCTGCCCTGAGGCGTCCATTCCGGTATCGGTACACAAACGTAGCGCTGATGCTGATTCTGGTGAATGTGGCATGTTATTTTTTTAGAACCGTTGCACCCCGGCAAGCCCTGTACTACTTTTCCATGATTCCTGCCCGGGTAGCTCTCGATGGGGCGATCTGGCAGGTGTTCACCTACATGTTCTTTCATGCGGATCTTTCCCACCTGTTCTTCAATATGCTGGGGTTGTTCTTTTTCGGATTCCAGGTGGAACAGAGAATGGGGAGTGCCGAGTTTCTCCTATTCTATTTATTTTCCGGACTCATGGCAGGGATCTTTTCTTTCTTTGTGTTCTATTTTTCGGGTGCCACTGGAATCATCCTTCTGGGAGCATCGGGAGCCATTTATGCGGTTCTCCTTGCCTTTGCCGTATTCTTTCCCCATGCGATGATCTACGTAATGGGGATCATACCCGTGCGGGCTCCCATCCTGGTGATGATCTATGCCGGGATCGAAATCTTCTCCCAGGTGTTCAATGTCAGGGGGGGTGTGGCTCATCTGACCCATCTGGCGGGTCTAGGAGCTGCGTGGGTGTACTTACTGGTGCGTCTCCGGATCGATCCTCTGTCGATCTTTTTCGACCGGCGGTACTGATGTAGGCGATAGCACACAGTTCTACGGATATTCTGACAGTTGCACGGGGTGTAGCCTGTGCGAATCCCCCCTTTCCTTATGTGTGCCGATCCATACGAATAAACAGCTGGGGCCGCCCCCTTTCTTTGCGTTCCCTTGTGCCGATACATAGGGTATGGAGGCGTGTGTGTTCGGTTTACCCCGGTTTCTGCCGGTACGATGGGGGGTACTCCTTTTGATGCTCCTGGTGGGATTCCATACGCTCATGGGACAAACAATTCTGAACGAGGAGTTCTGGTATGAGTACCAGCCCGAAATTTGGGGATGGAACGCGGAAAAGATTAAAAACCCCATCCCGGATCTCAATACTTTTACGCAGGAAGAACTGTTCCAGCGGATCCTGGAGGAAGCCCGGTATGTGCTTTCCGGGATGGTGTATGGATTCACCTTCTCCTATACCCCGTACGACAAGGGTAGAAGGGTGGAGGAAGAGTTCCTTCTGGAGCCCTATCACTGGATCCAGCGTGGGGACCCTAACCTTTTCGTGGCAGAGGTTCGAGTTGAGGGATCCCGTGTGTACGTGCGGGTACGGTATGCCCTGCGGGACTTTCAGGAAGCCTGGTACCAGGGTCTACGGTCCAACGTGTTACCCGCAGCCTCGGGGACGGGAGAAGCTCCCTTTTACCAGGGGCCTGAAGGCAGGATGAAAGCTCTCCAGGAAGGCATAAAGAATGCCAT
The DNA here is from genome assembly GCA_937991975.1 of uncultured Spirochaetales bacterium. Lineage (GTDB taxonomy): Bacteria > Spirochaetota > Spirochaetia > DTKZ01 > DTKZ01 > DTKZ01. Next base: position 20,383 of record CALKLC010000073.1, read on the forward strand.
ACGGGAGTATGCCCGAACGGTCATGTATAATAAGCCTCAAACTCTGAAAGGGTTAATAGTGCTGGATGCCGCCCCCCGGATGCTTTTGGATAGCGGACTCTACAAAGCGGTGGTAAACCGGGCTATCCTTCGATTGGAGGAAGTGAAGCGGTACCAGGTGTACTGAATCCCAGGTTTAGGGGGAATTATGGCTAAGGCATTTTCTCCGTAACACGTAGGGCCCTTTGCCGTTTCGCTCGATGCATTACAATTGTGCCAATTGCATCGTTTCTAGACCATACCCACCATGTGAAGCAGAAGCATGAGCCCACCCCCGATCAGGATCCCTCCCAGGATTTCTCCGAGAGTGTGACCGATCCATTCGTTCAGCCCTTCGTATTGATCGGGATAATGATGGGAGGTAATGCGGTTCAGCAGTTTCGCGTGTTTTTCCACCGCGCCCCGAAGGCGGAAGGCATCGTATATTACAATGGCGGTAAATACAAAGGATACGGCGAACAAATCAGAATCGAACCCGGTGCGTAACCCAATCCCCATGGTGAGGGACGACACGAACGCAGCATGAGCGCTGGGGATCCCTCCAGCGGAAAAGAAATACCAACCGTTGAGCTTACCTTCTCGAAGGGAGTAGTACGCCACCTTGAACAACTGACAGGCAATCTGAATACTGGCAGAAGCAACGAGAAGGGGCGAGATAGGTAGCTTCATGGAAAGTGTTGTACCGTAGAACCTCTCGAAGGGCAAGGGGAGGGGGAAATCGTCGTCCATCCGAAATAGAAGTTCCCATAACCTTCCGGACCTGGAGCGGTGCGCGGAATACGGATTTCCCTGTTTGGACCCTTCCCCCTTTTGCCCCTTGTCCGAGATACCCAATACAGGCGCAGCAGGCACTCACTGACACCCCGCGACCGATGCAGTCTCAGCCGCCCATTCGTCTTTCGGAGGAACATTCCTCTGTCTAGAAGCTTTCATGGACGTGTCGCGTAAGCATGCGCTAAAACTACTAGAAAAAAGATTGCAATTGACTATTTATTATATCAACGATACAAATATAAAAACTGAGTACTTTTTTTAAAACGAAGGAGAAGATTGTTTCATGCTCCAAAAAACAAAAAACGG
>CALKLC010000074.1 GCA_937991975.1 uncultured Spirochaetales bacterium
CTCCGGGGTAGAAGCGCCGTGCCTGGAGCCCAGCACAAGGACAGCCCCGCTCACCGCACCGCACACTTCCTGCATCCGGCCCATCCCGCCCCCGAAGCCGGAGGCAAGCCGCATCGCAAGCTCCTTTTCCAGCCCTAAATCGTCCATGAAGGCAACGGCTTTCTCTGCTCGAGTCATAGGGTGTACCTCTCTTTTTCCACACCACATTTTTTATCTAATTTCATTGACTGCTTTTATAATAAGGTTGATACTTAAACGATACATGGAAACCATGTAAATACACAAAGGAGGCTCTTATGAAAATTAAATGGATATTTCTCTCGGCATGTGCAGTGAGTATTCTGCTGGCTTGTAAATCTCCCCCCCCTAAACAGGTGACGGCAATCTCGCCCTCAGCACCAGCGAAAACTGACGTATCTGCCAAAGATTACTTTCCTGATTCCATTAAACTGGCAGGTATCGGAGATCGGGTTGGAGGTCCATACACGGTAAACTTTTACGCAGCCGAGGTTATTAAACCTCCGAGTGCTGCAACCAGGAACGAAGGGTTGGTACGACCCAGAGGGCGAGTAGAGGGCTCTTCGGAGAAAGAATTCTGGACTCCCTACATTGCCTCTTCCCGGCCCGCAACAAAAGAAGAACTGAAACCCGGAATGATTGTTTTTGCCGCCGGAGATGCTCAGCCCCGCTCCCAAGAAGAGCTTGCGAAAATAAACCTCTGGTATATCTACCGGGTGAAAGACATTTCGAATCTATACAAAAACACAGTAATTCTTACCTACTATAACACCTATGGAAACCCGGAATGGAAAAGTTATGAATTCCATATATCTAATATCCGGGTTCTTGTGGGCGATTTACCCTTAAAATTGATAGAATTACCGTAAAAGCCTGCTTCTGGCAAAAAATGAAGCTCCTTTCCTTATACTTTTAATCTAATCATTTCTACTATTACAAAGAAAAGGGGTACTGGACTCTTTCATCAATTGGTATATAGAATCGGCTAGGTTGCTCGATGAGAGAGGAACAAAAAAGCGGGCTTAAGATAAAACTCTTTTTTTTCGGCGCAATCCAATTAACTTTCCTTACAAGCATATCCCTGTTTTTTTTAAAAAAGGCAAGAGGCTACTCCTTCCCCGGTGATTGGGAAGTCCAGTATCTTCTTATGAGCTTTCCTTCCTGGTTTCTATCGGTTCCACTGTTCCTTTTTAAGTCCGATGGCCCCTTGAAAATTTCCCTCTATATTGTTCAAAGTACCCTTTGCCTTATCCTTGGATATGGCGAGGGAGAAGATCTATGGATGAAACTGCTGTTTCTTCTTATCCTTCTCATAGAATCCGTTGCCCTGTTCCAGCTTCCCTCGGGAGGCTTGCTGGGAGGGGGGATCCTTATCCTCCAACTCCTAATACAAAAGCCTTTATATGCCTGGAACACCCATATCCCAGAGGCCCCTTTCTCGGATACTGTAGTATTCACGTTCGTCGCCGCTTTGATCCTTCTACTCCTGGTTATTGTAAAGAGGTGGGCAGACAGGCTGGATGAGGAACGCCTGTCCATTCAGAACCTTCATACCTCTATGCTACAGCTAATGACCGCCAACATGATGTTTCAGACCTATGCTTCCAGTGCTGAAGACCGTGCCTTACAGTCTGAACGAAACCGCATCACCCGCGAGATTCACGATAGCGTAGGATATACCCTTACGAACCTCAGCATGATGATGGAAGCCTGCCGGGATCTTGCCCGAGGGAATCAGAAGGAAAAACTGGACAGCCTGCTGATACAGGCAAAGGAACAGGTGCTGGAAGCGTTGAAAGATATTCGTAATACCTTGCACATACTAAGAAAAGAAGAAGTACCGGCAGCAGAAGGTATACGGGCAATCAACAAACTGGTAACCACATTTTCAGCCGCTACAGGCATATCCGTGCAGACCGAATATGGGAACCTCCCCTGGACCTTCGGCGAAGAAATTGATGGGATCCTCTACCGTATCGTGCAGGAAGGGCTGGCAAATGCATTCCGGCACGGCAAGGCCACCCAGGTCAGGATCAGCCTGTGGGTAGATGCGCAGGATGTATGGGTCCACATTCACGATAACGGCAGAGGGCTGGAGGTGGATACGGTGCGGGAAGGGATCGGTCTCCGCGGCATGCGGGAGCGGGTTGAAGCAAACGGTGGCTGGATCCAGCTGAAAAAAGAAGAGGTGGGATGTACCTTGAGCGGGCGAATACCGCTTGAAATTCATCATAAAAAAGGAATGCAGGATGCGAATTTTACTGGCGGATGATCAAATATTGTTCGTGGAGAGTTTGAAAATCGTTCTTGAAAGCAGGGCCAATGATATAGAGATCGTAGGGATCGCGCTGGACGGCGAACAGGCGGTGGATATGGCCCGCAAAACCCAACCGGACGTGATACTGATGGATGTTCGGATGCCTGTCTTAGATGGTGTGGAAGCCACTAAAATACTCCATGCCGAGTTCCCTAAGATGAAAATTCTCGTGCTCACTACCTTTGACAACGATGAGTACGTGGCCCAGGCCTTGCACCATGGAGCTATGGGGTACTTGCTGAAGGATATTCCACCGGAGGAGCTAATTGCGTCCCTCCGCTCTGTGGAGCAGGGCCAGATCCTTATGTCTCCGAAAGTGGCCCACAAAGTTGCCGCCCATCTTCTAAAAAAGCAACAGTTCGAACCGCTCCATGAATCTATAAGAGAAGGTTACACTTCCTACGTAACCCTAACGAGACGGGAACGGGAAATATTCAGGCTCATCGCCTTAGGCTACGATAACCGGGAAATATCGGAGCGGCTTTCGATTGCGGAACAAACTGTAAAAAATCATGTGCGGGAGATCTATGCGAAACTGAACCTGCATGAGCGGGTGCATGTGATCCGAATGGCCCGTCTTCTGGGGATTGAATAGTACTTAGGTACCAGGCCTTCTGGTACTGCCTATAGTACTTTTTCGGCATTGCGTATTCGCGGGACTGCCCGTACAGTAATAAATGAATAAATATCACGCAAGGGGGTATTGTATGGGTAAAGTTAGGTTTTTTAGCTCTATGCTGTTGGTTGCCTTCGTTCTGGTGCCTGTTCTGTTGTTCGCAGGAGGAGCGAAGGAGACTCCACAGAAAGTAACCGAACTCAAAATATGGTTCGGCCGAAAGGATTTCATCCCGGACGATGCATTCGAAACCTTTCACAAGCAGAATCCGAACATTAAGGTTACTACGGATGTAATCCCTCTGGAACAAGCATCCAAGGAATACATTACAGCTTTTCAAGCTAAACGGGCTCCGGACATGGTCCAGGAAAACCATTTTAACATGGTTCCCTTGATCCGGCAGAATATGCTTCGAGAAATCAAGTCGGTGATCGACCTGTGGAAGAAAGATGATCCGAAGGATTTCGAACAGATCGCTCCTGTAGCGTTTGCTCTGCCTACCTGGGAAGGAAAGACCTATGGGATGGCTATGTGGTCAGGGCCCGCGTTCTTTGTCTATCGGAAGGACGTGTATGAGCAGTTCGGAATACCCCTTCCTAAAACATGGGACGATGTACTGGATGCAGCCCGTACAGTGCGAAGCCGTAATCCTAATATGCTAGGATTCTCCCTCCACGGCTCCCGCGCTCACAGCCCCTGGGTCTGGTTCGGTGCCATGTATGCAGCCATGGGTGGGGAGTTCAAAGAAGGCGTGATGCAGCTGGATTCCGAAGAGGGAATCTATCTTTTGCAATTCTACCAGACTCTTACCCGGGACAAGCTCTGTGACCCGGACGTTCTTGCTCTAAAATCCGGGGATTTTCGAGCAGCCTTCATCGATGGCCGGGCAGCGCAGATGTACGAAGCGGCAAACATTTATCCAGCGATCCAGAAGAATCTGGAGTACGGCAAGCAGTGGGCCGCAATGGTGCCTCCGGTCAATCCACGGACCACGAAGAGGCAGGTTATCGCAGCATTCGGCTGGCCTTTCCTGGTAAGTTCCCGAACCACCGACGATCAAGCGGTATACAAAGTGTTCAAGTATCTGTCTCAGTTCTCCGGCCAGGTATCCATCCGCTACCAGCCGCCCACACGGATGAGTGTGTTCCAGGACCCCAAACTGCTGGCGGTTCAGCCCTGGTGGAAAGACATCAGCCAAATATACGCAAAGATGGAACCATGGCCTGTGCATCCGAGGATGCCGGAGATGGCTGAAATCGTTCTGGATGCCATGCAGTGGGCCCTGGCGAATCCTACTGGCGATGTGCGTGCGGAAGTAAAGAAATGGCAAGCGGAGCTGAACAAAATCCACGAGAAAGAGAAGAGGTAATTGATCAGAGGGGAGAGAGCGGCCCTGGGGAAATCTCCCGAGGGGCCGCTTTTTATTGAATGTAACCTTATGCGAAGTACATTATGCGTCAAAAGAACCGGACCGCTGGAAAAAAAATTCTGTTTGCCTATCTTCTCCTGTTCCCTACAGTATTTTTCGTAATCGGCATCCTGGGGTACGGGGTTGTAAGTGCCTTCATCCTTTCCCTCCATGAAGTGAGCGCCCTCTCTGTGGAAACTCCCTTTGTGGGTATCGATAATTACATTAAACTCTTTAAGAACCCTAATTTTATAAACTCCTTCGAGAAGTCTCTCATTTTCGTCTCTTCCAGTGTGATTCTTGGAATCATTCTATCGTTAACTGCTTCCCTCAGCCTGTATAAGATAAAAGTTCTGCGTAGCACCCTGCAGTCTATCAGCCTGATTCCCTATCTCGTTTCAGGAGTATCCGCTGCGGTCTCCTGGCGGTTCCTGTTCAGCGGGATGGATTCCCTAGTCAATATCTGGTATGAGATGCTGGGAGGAACGCCTGTAAGCTGGCTGGGTCATCCGATACGAGCCATGGTAGTTGTGGTGCTGGCGAACGTATGGAAGATTGTTCCCTTCTCTACCTTGATCCTATTAGGGGGATTACAGAGTATCGATCCGGATATCTTTGATGCGGCGGCCATTGACGGTGCAACGGGGATAAAAAAGTTCCGGTACGTTACCCTCCCGTTGATCGCACCAATGATGGGGATCAGCATCATCTGGCTGAACTTCGCCAGTTTCAACATGTTCGATGTGGTAATCGCCACGACGGGCGGAGGTCCTGGACGCGCTACGGATGTTATGGCAGTGCACCTGTACAGACTCGCTTTCGATCGGCTGGACTTTTCCACTGCTTCCGCAGTCATGATTATCCTTCTGTTGTTAAATGTGGCAGTCAGTATTTTTTCACTAAGATTATCCAAAGTTTAGACGGGATCCCTTGAGGCGGAGACAACGGAGGCATTATGAAACGGCTAACCCCTAAAAATCTGCTTAAAACTGTACTCGTATGGATTCCCCTGGGTATCTTTCTTTTCTGGACCCTCCTCCCTCTGTTATGGAGCCTTTCCGCCTCTTTTAAACCTGTGCTGGAGCTGTATCAGAAACCGCCCCGCTTTATCCCGCGAACATTCACCCTTGTCAGTTATCAGAACGTATTTGCCTTTCAGAATTTCTGGATCTTTCTGATGAACAGCGTCATCCTGGCTGTAGGATCCACCTTCATAACGGTTGTGGTCAGTTCCTTAGGGGGCTACGCATTTGCCCGCTACCTGTTCCCTTTCCGAAACCTTCTCCTGATGATGGTACTGGTACCCCGGATCCTGCCCCGCGCGGCTCTGGTGGTTCCTCTATACCGTCTGTTTGCTTTTCTGGGACTGCTGGACACCTACACCGTTCTTCTGATTTCCTACACCGCCACGGCTGTCCCCATGTGCACCTGGATACTCGCAGGATTTTTCAAAGGGATCCCTCCTTCTCTGGAAGAGTCTGCCAAGTTGGACGGTGCCTCCTTCCTTACAATCCTGTACCGGATTATTCTTCCTGTAGCCCTACCAGGGCTGGTTTCGGTAATCGTTGTTTCTGCGGTGCAGTCCTGGAATGAGTTTCCATTTGTGCTGGCATTCACGAACTCCTCTTCCCTCCGCACTCTCCCCTATCAGCTATTCCTCATGCAGGACACAATGGGTCTACAGGACTGGTCTCTGATCAATGCTTTCTCCATTGTCACGATCCTTCCCATTCTAATTATTTTCGTGGCCTTTCAGAAACGGGTGGTGACCGGTATGATCGGCGGCGCGGTGAAATAGGGTTATGCAGAGCTTTACGTTTAGCCTCTTTTTCCTCAAATATTTTTGCCAGACCCCCTCCTATAAGGATGGGATTTTTCGTACCGCGAAATATTCTGTTATTCCCACAAAGGCCGCGCAGGCCACCGCTACAAGATGGGAAAGATTGCTCGGATACATAATGAGAAAGATAGCGATCGCAAGTATGGCCAGTTTATAGATAGGCAGACGGCGGAATAAAAAGCGTTCTCCGATGGCACCGATACAGAATATCGTGAGGAGTCCTCCAAGCATGGCGAAAACTATTTCAGTAAAGGTGGCATTCGCACGGGTGATCAGAGCGGGCCAGTACATAAAATAAAACGGAACGATGTAAGCCGCAATGCCTAATCGCATGGCCGTAAAACCGGTTGTCATGACATCTGCTCCAGCTATACCGGCTCCTACGTAGGCGGCAAGAGCTACGGGCGGTGTGATGGCGGAAACGCCTCCCCAGTAGTAACAGAAGAGGTGCGCCACAATCGGGGCTGCTCCAAGGGCTACAAGTCCCGGAGCAACAAGGGTCGCTGTAATGATATAAACCGAGGTGGTAGGAAGCCCCATGCTGAGGACGAGGGAGGCTGCAGCAGAAATCAGGAGGGTCGGAAGGAGCATTCCTCCGCCGAGCCTCACGAGGGAATGGGTGAATAGCATCCCAAGGCCGGACAGAGAAACACTTCCCACGACGAACCCAACTACCGCGCAGGCGATGGCAGTGCTGACCGCGTTTTTTGCACCCAGCACTAGCGCATCGACGATGTCCCGGAAACTCATTCGCGTATGCTTCCTGAAGGAACTTACCACAATAACGGCAAGGATCGATACAAAGGCGGCGAAAAGGGCCGTAAATTGAAGCACAAGTAAAGCAATGAGAATTACTATCGGGACAAAAAGGTGACCGTCCTGGAGCATTACTTCTTTTAAAGCGGGCAGTCTGTTGCGGGGTATCCCTTTCATCCCAAGTTTTTTGGCCCGTAGATGGATCTGATAATACACTGCGGCATAATAAAGAATTGCCGGAAGTACCGCGGCCCCTGCCACATAGGCATAGGGCATTGAAAGGTATTCTGCCATAATAAAGGCTGAGGCTCCCATAACCGGGGGTAAGAATTGTCCGCCGCAGGAAGCTACTGCTTCTACAGCTGCAGCAAAGTATCCTTTAAATCCCAGACTCTTCATGAGGGGGATTGTGAACATCCCAGTTGCTGCTACATTAGCAGCTGATGAACCCTGGATGGTTCCCATGAGTCCACTCGCTATAACAGCGACCTTAGCTGGTCCTCCGATCCTGTGCCCTGCCATGGCCAGGGAAAGGCTTGCGAAAAGTTTGGTGGTTCCCGATTTGCTTAAAAAGGCTCCGAAGAGGATGAAGAGGTAGACATAGGTTGCAGAAACGCCTACAGCTATGCCGAATATTCCTTCTACGCTCATATACATATGGGTAATCACACGGTTGAAGGAAAACCCTCCGTGCTGGAGAATGCCGGGCATATAGGGACCTATGAAAAGATAGCTAATGAACACAGCTGCCAGAATCAGCAATACGGGTCCGATTACCCGGCGTCCCGCCTCAACAAGGATGATACAAAAAAGAATCCCCATATAGATGTCAGTATCAATCGCATAACCGCCCCGAATGGCAATTGTTTCGTAGAAGTAGGCTAGATAAAAACAAGTGCCAGCCCCGGCAACGGCAAGAAGAATATCAATGATACCGGGGTTTTTATCCAGCCGCGACTTCTTCGAGAAGGGATAGAGAAGAAAAGTGATAAGAAACATGAATGCGATATGGATAGGCCGCTGCTGCATGGCTGGCAGGGGCCGGTATCCAGCGGTATAGAAATGAAACAAGGAAGACGTAACGGTGATTATTGTTAATATAATAGTCCATGTTCCTTTAAGATGCCGGGTGGTGCTGTTTACTTCGTGATCTTTGCTGAGTTTTGCGATGTCGATAATCCCTTCTCCGGTTTGATCCTCTAAACGTTCGAATTGAGAAACATTTTTTTGCATAGAATAACAACCTCTCGAAGAATTTTTTCATGCTAACATAGGAAAAGGCCGAAGAGGAGAACTTCTTCGGCCTGTACTTTACTGCATGTAATATGCGTTAAACGCAGCCCTTATTTCAGTATGCCTTTTTCCCGATAGAAACGTTCAGCACCTGGGTGCAGAGGCATGCCAGTAGGTTGTCCATTCAGCGCGTGCTCGAGAACCATGTATTTAGCAAGGGGATGCACATTGATCAGGTAGTCGAGATTTTCATACATGAGTTTTGTCAAATTATAAATAAGGTCTGCAGACACGTCTTCCCGCGCTACAATGATGGCAGAGTAGGCGAACGTTTTGACTGCTTTGTTCTGGTTCGGATAGGTATTTGCCGGAATCGTGTAGGGGAAATTCATCCCCTGGGTCATTCCTTTGATCACATCTGCATCCATATCCAGCAGGCGGGCAAATCCCGTGTCCATCATTTCTGCAATACTGGCGGAGCCAATCGCGTCGGGCCAAACCACTGCATCGATCTGGCGGTTTCGAACTTGATCGATCGTCGCCTGGTGCACAGTATATTCCGCTTTTATATCATTGTAAGACCAGCCAAGGATTTCCATAATTTGTTTCCATAGGAACTCTCCGTGGCTTCCCAGCATTCCTACAGAAACACGCTTTCCTTTCAGGTCCCGCAAGGTCTTAATGTCTGGGGCCCACGACATGGCCACAAAATTCTGGGGATTCGGGTAGGCGTGGGTAATAAAACGCATGTTCTTATAGCGATCTTTCGGCCTGTCTTTAAAGGCGCCAAGGTTATGGTAAGCTTCATAGGCCGGATCTCCTCCGATGAAGGAAACTTCTATCTCCTTATCTGCGAGAAGTTCCGCATTATGGGGACTTCCCTTGGTGGCCTGGATAGAAGCCTGCACATTAGGCAATTTTTCATTCCATAAGGCTGCCATACCCGCGCCCAATCGATAGTAATTCCCTCCTGATCCAGCAGTCCCTATTCTTATAAAAGTTTTTTGTCCTTCTTTCGCTCCTGCAGCGAATAGGCCTGTCGTAGCTATCATGGCCACGAGCATTAAACCGAAAATGCATTTTTTCATAAGAATCCTCCGTTTTCATTTGTTCTTCATGCCTGATATAAAAGATACCAGGCATGGGATACAAATCAAATTTATCATCCAATCAGGATGCTGTAAAGCGATTTTTTTGAGAAACAGGAAAGTTAATACCTTGTATGAAATTCAGATAATACGAAATTTATGGTAGGACACCAAGAATAATTTGACAAAATTCGTATCCCATTGTAGACTCGTTGGTCGGTAGTACGGAGTTTTGGGCTCTATCTTACACGATATGTATGGGGGAAGGGGCAAAAATCAAGACCGTTTGAAAACTTGAACAAACTACTAAAGAAAGAAAGGAGGTAAATTCTATACTAGTTCTATTTTAGAACTCAGTATGCATTTTATTCATAGGAGGAATACATGAAAAAGGAAAGAGGTTTTTTTATTTGTGCTATTGCTGTAATAGCGGCCTTTTGTGCTTTCGGCACTGGCACGCAGGAAAAAGCGGCGGGGCCCAGGATACTGCGGCTTGGCAACCAGGACCAAGCCGGTACTCCTTCCGCGAAAGGGACGGAGAAGTTCGCGGAACTAATCAATCGCTATACCAACGGCGCCTATAAAGTAGAAGTTTTTTTAGGGGGTGCCCTGGGTAACACGAACGAAAATATGGAAAGTATCATGGACGGCAAGGGTGTCGACTTCAATTGGGCCGGTATTTCCTGGTTCGAACGAGTGGTGAACGATTTCAAGATTTTCAGTTTGAACTGGGCCTTCGATGATAACGATCATTTGAACCGTTTCACTCAGACGGATCGATTCAGGGGGATGTTGGCCGACCTGGAAAAGAAAAATCTGAAACTTCTCGGCTGGTATGCTTTC
>CALKLC010000075.1 GCA_937991975.1 uncultured Spirochaetales bacterium
TGCCTCCTTTCAACATAGCGCCTTGCAGAATCTCGATACTCTCTTCCAGCCTTCCGTGATAGTACGCCTCGATGGAGGAGCGGAGGAAAGAGGTACCGCCTGAAAGGAAGTCGATCCCATTTGTTTCGTTTGGGGGAAGGCCGCGGTTCGATTGTGGGGCGGTCTGTGAAAACACTGCCGACGGCAGGATGAAAAGCGTGGTAAGACAAGCAAAAAAGACTTTGACGTTCAACCTCCGCAGCACAATCCACTACCGCAAGTTCCTTGCTCGAACCCGCGCCCACAGGAGGAACTGCAGGAAGGCATCTCCGATCGATAGGTTCGAGAAGGACTGTTCTGTATGGCAAAGGTACTGAACTCTTTTTTTAATTGCATGGACCCGCAGGTGGTACAGATATATTCAAAGATCGGCATGGGCTGTACTATACCTAAAGGAAAGGGGGCCTGTCTATATGGAGTGAGGGCAGGCTCGATGTAAGGAACACAAAAGGGAACACAAGATGCGAAGCCGTAGAATCAGGAATTTTCTCGCGATTGTAGAAATCCGCACAAAGGTGGTAAGTGTATCCTCCTTCTTCCTGGGAACTCTATTTGCCCTCACATTCCTTTCGAGCAGGGGAATATCGCGCGAGGGTTTTGGTTCTGTCCTCCTTGCATCGGGCAGGTCCAATGCGGGGCTCTCTATCGGCCGGGCTCTACTGATGTTTCTCGCTACCCTTTGCGTGGACATGGGGACAACCGCCTGGAACACCTACTTCGATTTCCTGCGGGGGACAGACGATCCTCGCATCAACCGGGAGCCGGACAAGGTGTTAGTCCACGGCAGTGTTCCTCCTGCCTTTGCCTTCTGGACAGCCTTCTGGTTATACATCGCTGCGATGGGTGGAGGTATCCTCCTTTCGGTTCAGGTAGGGTTCTGGATCCTTCCTGTGGGTGCCCTCTGCATGGCAGTGGGATTCTTCTATAATGCGGGTCCTCTCCCCATTTCCCACACGCCGGTTGGGGAACTGTTTGCAGGGGGATTCCTCGGCTCTGGATTATTCTTGATTTCCTTTGGGGTACAGGTGGCCGGAAGGATAGAAGATTGGACAACAAACGAGTGGTTGAGTGAGGCAGGATCGATTCATGCAGGGAGCGCAGTGGCTTTCCTGAATCTTTTATTCAATGGAGATTCCGCGTGGTATCCCATAACTCTGGCTGTCTTTGCTTCGATTCCCTCCCTCTTTGCTGTTGCTGCCATTCTGGCGGTGAACAATGCCTGCGATGTAGAGGGAGACCGTTTAGGGGGAAGGAAAACCTTGGCTGTTCTTCTGGGACAGAGGGCGGGGGAAGCTCTTTCCTTCGTGTTGGCGGTTCTCGCTCCTCTTACAGGGGGTGCCCTTTCCTGGATGGGGGTTCTTCCAAAGTCCGGGATGTACGCGTTTATAGTCTCTCTCCTATTCACGGTGTACGAGTTCTACGGGATGCACCAGCGAGGCTTTTCGCACTCTACGAAAAGCAGGAACATGAAATCCATCATCCGGGCGTTTGGGGTATGGAGCCTGGCGTATGGGGCGACTCTCCTGAAATGATCGTATCACGTATCGAAGGGTGCGAAGGAGAGGCGGCTGTCTCTTTTCTTACAATGGCAGAACACTGGGCAGTTTTCTATCCAGACCCTTGTAGATATGTTGTCCCGGTTACTTGACCCTGTTGAAACGCATACAGTATATTTTTCCTGTCGTGTGGGGTGGTTCCTGTTAGGAGCCTGAGATTACACCCGTTGAACCTGATCCGGGTAATGCCGGCGAAGGGATCCGACGACTTCTCATCCCCACAGCCAAATACTACTCTTAAAAACCGGAACTTTCCGGAGGAGGTTGTATGGCTGGGAATCATTCCTGGAAACTCAACGAAATAGTGGTGCTGGTGATCCTGTCCATCGCGATCGGGATTCTCTTCTGGGGCTGGACATTCCTTAATTCCTTCACTGCTCCGCTAAAAGCGATAGGTCTGGATTATCTCTTTGCAGGTACATGGTTTATCGGAGGGACTCTTGTCCCGTACCTGATCCGCAGACGGGGATCGGCTCTGCTGGGTGAACTGCTAGCTGCAATCCTGGAGGGGTTCATCACCCAGTGGGGGATAACGGCGGCCATCTGGGGGCTGGTGCAGGGAGTGGGATCCGAACTCGTGTTCGCTGCCACAAAGTACAAAAAGTGGGATCTAAAGACCATGATCCTTGCAGGAAGTGTGGCAGGGGTGTTTTCCTACATACTGGACTTCTTCTACAGCCAGTACTGGACTCTCCAACCGTGGGTGTGGCCTATCCAGCTGGTAAGCATCGTTGCGGGTGGAGCTTTCTGGGCCGGATGGCTGGCCTATCGGATCGGCAGGGGGATCCAGAAAACCGGCGTAACCGCCAACCTGCTTTCAGGTGAAGATGCGGCGCGCACCTAGCTCCCGCACCTAACTGTATAATAGGTGGTGCCAAAATTGTGGCGTGGATAGATAAGGTACAATCATCCCCTATCGCCTCCGTGGGGAATTCCACACGAACCATGACCTGCAAAGATAGAAAGCTCATCTTGAAACCAAGTGTGAGCCCGCCACAATTTTGGCACCACTTTAAACTGTATAAACATCATGTTGAAAAAGCCGCCGTTACATAGAGGGGCGAGTTAACATGGATTCCCTCATTCGATTAAAGCAAGTGGGCTTCCGGTATAGGGGGACGAAGGCTCCGATCCTCCGGGGAGTGGATCTGACTGTCCGAAGGGGAGATCGGATCCTCCTCCGGGGAAGGTCGGGAAGCGGAAAATCCACCCTTCTGGCAATTCTTGCCGGCCTGGCTCCCGAGTATGTAGCAGGAGAGCTTTCGGGAGAGCGGGAGCTATTCTACCATCGGAGGGGTATAGTTCTGCAGAACCCCGAAGCACAGGTAGTTACTCCGACTGTGGAAGAGGAGGTGGCCTTTGCCCTGGAAAACCAGGGGAAAGACCCCATCTGGATTCGCGGGCGGGTAAAGGAAACCCTGGAAGCCTTAGGGATAGCCCACCTCGCTGACCGACACCCGTTGACTCTATCGGGCGGGGAATGCCAACGGGTGTCCCTCGCTGCTGCCCTTGCTATGGAACCAGAGGTGCTCTTTCTCGATGAACCCACCTCCTACCTGGACGAAGAATCCTCCCGGCGATTTTTTGAGGCTTTAGAGCTTCTCCATCCAGAAACAGCTCTTGTGGTAGTGGAGCACAGGCTGGAAGCGGCTTCCCGGATATGTCAGAAGGCGTATCGGGTACAAGAAGACGGTAGCCTTAGAGAATCTGACTTTACACCTGAAAGGCTCTCTCAGCTCAGTTTGGAGTCTGGATCCCTGGAAGGGAACGATTATATTCGCCCCCCAACACAAGAAGATGAGGGAGACTGGACTACAGGGGTTCAGGGGGATCGGATGAAACAGACTGGCGGTGTACCGGTTCTTTGGGTGGAGGCTCTCTCTCACCGGTGGCCACTGGATGGAAAGAAAACACAATATGGAAAGAAATCTGAATCAAAAGGGGCAGGGAATGGATCTCTCAGCAAATGGGCAGCCCCTCTGTTCCATGATCTTCATTTGAGCGTAGGTCCAGGTGAGATCGTTGCCCTCCTTGGCCCCAGTGGAGCAGGGAAGACAACTCTCCTGGGAAAGATCTCCGGTCGTCTCCCTGTGGAGAAAGGCAAGGTGTTTATCAATGGAAAGGACATCGCTACCCTTTCGAAGGAAGCCTTCTATTCCCTCTTCATGCTGGTTCCCCAGAATCCCGAGCACATGTTCCTGGCCGATACGGTGCGGGAAGAGCTT
>CALKLC010000076.1 GCA_937991975.1 uncultured Spirochaetales bacterium
GTATCCATCAACGAAAAGATAACCTTACTGTACGAACTGTTGGAACAGAAAAAGGAGCTTCTATTTAACGAGCTGATCGTAAAGCCCGATTCCATCATGGATATCGTCTGCGCTTTTCTCGCTGTGCTGGAATTGGCAAGACAGCGAAAGATCCGGCTCCTTCAGAACAAGATGTTTGGGGATATTCGGATTCTATCTGTAGAACAAGGTCTGGAGAACCATGCTGGATAAAGAATCTGCCCTAATAGAAGCAATCCTTTTCCTGGAAGCCGAGCCGATGGATCTGAAAAGCATCTGTCGCGTCTCCAGTCTATCCAGGGATGTAGTGGCAGAGGCGTTAGAAAAGATCAGAATGCGGTATTCCACGGAAGAACATGGGATCGAATTGATAGAGCTGGGAGGTGGCTACCTTTTTTCCCCTAAGAAGGAATTTTGGGATGTATTGAAGGAACGGTACGGGAAAAAGCAGGAAGGAAAACTCAGCCGAGCTGCCCTGGAAACCCTTGCCATCATTGCTTACTCCCAACCCATTACGAGGGCGGAAATCGAAAACCTTCGGGGAGTTTCGGCAGATAGCATGATCAAGCTCCTCCTTTCCAGGAACCTGATCCGCGAAGTGGGTAAAAAGGAAGCTCCAGGGAAACCTGTGCAGTATGGAACCACCAAGGAGTTCTTGAAGATGTTCGGTCTGAAAAGCATCGCGGATCTCCCTAAGTTGGATGAATACGAAAAAGAGAGGTTTGAATTGAATGGATAATCGAAAGAAGAACAAAAAGAAAAACCGTGTGGAAATCTTCCAGGGATCGAGGGAGGGGAAGCTCCGTTTGCAGGTGTACCTATCCCGATCCGGGCTGGCTTCCAGAAGAAAGTGCGAGGAATACATCCGAAAAGGCCTTATTCGGGTAAACGGGCAGGTGATACGTGAAATGGGGGTAAAGGTAGGGCCAGAGGATATTGTCCAGTACCGGAACCGAAGGATCTACCCCGTGAAGCGTTTCCTTTACATTGCCCTCCATAAACCTCCCAAGTATCTCAGCACTACATACGATCCAGATGGCAGGCCCATTGCCCTGAACCTGATCACCCCCTTCCTCAAGAGTCGGTTGTATCCCGTAGGAAGGTTGGATTACCTATCTTCCGGACTGATCTTTTTTACCAACGATGGAGAGTTCGCCCGTCTGGTTTCCCACCCCAGCTCCGGCATCGAAAAAGAGTACGTGGTTGAAACGAAGAAGGACATTCCCCTCGAGTTCCTGGAAGAGTACAGGAAGGGGATTTTCGTGGAAGGGGAGATCTACAAGCTCCATTCGTATGCGGTAAAGGGGCCTCGCACGGTCCATATCATCCTGATTGAGGGGAAGAATCGGGAAATCCGTAAGGTATTCGGATCCCGAGGATTGTACCCCAGGCGGGTTCACAGAATACGAATCGGATCCGTTCTATTGAAAGGGTTAGAAGCCGGTAAGTTCCGTTTCCTTACCCATCGGGAGGTGGCTTCTTTCAAACGTCAACACAGCGAGGTATCCTCATGGTAGTTGCCATCGATGGGCCGGCAGGGGTAGGAAAGAGTACGATCGCCCGCTGTGTAGCCAAACGGTTGGGGTTCCTCTATGTGAATTCTGGAAACTTTTACCGAGCTATTACCTGGAAAGCACTGGAGCAGGGGATCCTGCCCCAGCAGGAACAGGAGGCAATTCAGATTGCCCTCAATACCGAGTTCGATCTTGTAGATGGAGCCCTTTTTGTGGATGGAGTACAGAGAGATGAAGAGCTCCATTCCGATCGAGTGGATCAGTATGTAGCACCCTTTTCAAGCATCCTTCCTATTCGACAACATGTGAACGAATGCCTCCGAAAACTATCCCTGGACCGAGACCTTGTGGTAGAGGGTAGGGATATTGGTACTGTGGTATTCCCCCAGGCAGAGGTGAAGGTGTACCTGGATGCCAGTGTGGAAACCCGGGCTAAACGAAGACTCGACCAGGGAACCAGCAATCTACCCTACGAGGTTCTGGTCCAGAGTATTGCCGAGAGGGATGCGATAGATAGGCAAAAGAAGGAAGGGGCTCTTCGGCTTGCCGAAGACGCTTTCTATCTCGATACATCGGACTTGACGATAGAACAAGTTTGTGAGAAAGTAGTGGCAATCATTCCACGTACGCGGAACATCAGTAGGAGTAATATGGAAGTCATGACCGAACAGGAACGCAGAACAACAGAAGCCCCCACACCCACCAGTATTCAGGAAGAATTGCAAGAGTACTACCTCAAGAATCTTGACGAGCTGGAAGAGGGGCGGCTTGTCGATGGCAAGGTAGTAGAGGTAGGACCCGAACATGTATTTCTAGACGTCGGGTACAAGTCCGAAGGAAAGGTTAGCCTTTCGGAGTTCAAGACTCCTCCGAAGATCGGAGACGTTGTCCAGGTAGTCCTATTGAAAAAAGAGAACCGAGCCGGAGAAGTGATTGTTTCCAAACAACGCGCAGATGAAAAAATCTTCTGGAAATCCCTTCGAACTGCCTTTCAGGAAAAGCTTCCGGTAGAAGGGAAAATTTCCAAGGCCATCAAAGGTGGGTTCGAAGTAGACCTGGGGTATGGAGTCATTGGATTCAATCCCATATCCAAAATCGATGTACAGAGGGTGGAAAATCCAGAGGAATACGTAGGACTGGAATCGAAATTTCTTATCGAACGGTTGTATAACGAGAACCGTGTAAATATAGTCCTTTCCCGCCGTGCATGGATGGAGATGGATATTGCCAGGCGAAAGGCAGAGTTCTTCGAAAAAACCCAGATTGGGGACGAGGTAGAAGGGGTGGTCAAAAGTTTCACTTCTTTTGGAGCCTTTATCGATCTTGGAGGATTCGATGGACTCCTCCATATCAATGACATGAGCTGGGGCCATGTAACCCGTCCCAAAGACTACGTAAAGAAAGGGCAAACGATTCGCCTCAAGGTAGTACGATTGGATAAAGAGAACCAGAAGATCAACCTTTCCCTGAAACATTTTACCGAGGATCCCTGGTTGCATTTCGAGGAAAAGTACCATGTAGGTGATATCGTGAAGGGAAAGGTCACGAAGCTGGCCGATTTTGGGGCATTCATTGAATTAGAAGAAGGGATCGAAGGTCTTGCCCACATTTCTGAGTTCTCCTGGGTAAAACGAATCAAAAACCCAAAAGAAGTCCTGAAAGTAGGGGACGAGGTAGAAACCATGATTCTGGGGTACGATATCCACGAAGGTCGAATTTCTTTAGGATTAAAGCAGGTATACCCCAATCCATGGGACACGATCCATGAACGGTTCCCGGTGGGCATGCGCATCAAGCGACCGGTTCGAAAGATCACCAATGCGGGAGCCTTCATCGAGATGGAAGAAGGGATCGATGGGTTCCTCCATGTGGATGACCTCTCCTGGACGAAAAAGATCAAGAATCCCGCCTCGGTCCTGAAGGAAGGCGAAGAGATCGAGGTGATGGTCCTGGATGTGAATCCAGAAGAACGGAACATTCGTCTGGGGGTAAAACAACTCTCCGAGGATCCGTGGATTTCCTTGAAAAAGGCCTACCCCGAAAAGAGTGTTATCGATGGGGTTATCACCAACATCACTGATTTCGGGTTATTCGTGAAAGTACAGGGAGACATCGAAGGATTGGTAAACAAAGCGAATGTTCCAACCGCACCAGGAGAAACTTCTGAAGATGCATTGAAAAAATACAATGTGGGAGATCCTGTAAAGGCAGTCGTGTTGGAGATCAACCCTTCCAAACATCGGTTATCCTTATCGTTGAAAGAGTATGTGAAGAAGCAACAGCGGGAAGAACTGAAGAAATATATTCATGAAGAGGAAACTGAAGCCTATACTCTGGGGGATTTCCTGAAGGAAAAGAACAACGATTGACGGCTTCTTGGATAGGCGATGTTGAAGAGTTCGATCGATCCCAAGAAATTCGAGACTTTCATCGAGATCAACCGACGGATCAACTCGGACTATTCTGATGTACACATCCTTCTAACAGATATATTGGAGTCAGCTACCCGGTTAGTGGATGGAGAAGCATCCTCCCTCCTGCTTCTGGACAAAGAGAGCAATAAGCTCTTTTTCGAGATCGCTCTCGGTCCCAAGGGT
>CALKLC010000077.1 GCA_937991975.1 uncultured Spirochaetales bacterium
TCATCTGGGGTATGTTCCCCCGATGGAGGTAGGTAACAAAAGCGCTTAATATGCTGTCCACTTTTTCGGGTAAAGTCCAGTCAGCGCCTCCAGCACCCTTTGACGGGCGGCGGCCAGGGTTTGCTGTGCCTGTCCCTGCTCGGCCAGCGCTCCGCGTCGCAGTTCCTCAGCGATGGCTTTTGGCAAATCCTCGGCAATAAAGCGCTCGATCACCTGCCGCTTATGGTTCATGATGCGGTAGATGCCGAAGTCCAGGTCAGAGCAGTCAAATTGAAAAAGCTCTTGTAAAAGAGACTGAAACTTCTCCAACTCTTTCAAGGACATGCTATTGTCCTCCTGTTTTGCTAGCGCCATTTTTAGATTTTCGATGATTGTATCATTCCGGGTTTCTTCAGTCTACAAAAGAACAGAGGGCATGTAGTCGCAGCATAACTGCACTCCGAACAGACGCGAACCCACACAATATCGGAGAATATCTTTACAAATTGGCAACTAAATTGACAATTTATATAAGAAACTAGTATCCTTATCTTTATGATACATCGGCATGCTGAAACAACCCTGAATCGGCTCCAAAAGGGCTTTCCGGTAATATGCATAACCGGGCCCCGACAATCGGGAAAAACAACCCTTGTCAGGGCATGTTTCCCGCATAAACCTTATCTATCTCTGGAGGATCCTGATATAGCCCGACTTGCCCGAGAGGACCCCCGGGGTCTTCTTGAAACCTATCGGGAAGGGCTTATTCTGGATGAGGCTCAAGGGGTGCCAACCATTTTTAACTACCTTAAAACCGCGGTAGATATAGACCCTCGGCCAGGAAAGTACATTGTTACGGGTTCACAGCAGTTCAGTCTGATTGAAGGAGTAACCGAATCGTTGGCGGGCCGCTCGGCTTTTATCCACCTGCTTCCATTTTCAGTATCGGAACTGGAAGCAGTGGAAAAACTTCCTCCGGATCCGTTTGAGGCAATCATACGGGGGTTCTACCCCCCCTTGTACGTACGCGAGGTGAGCACGTATGACTGGTACACGAACTACATAACATCGTATGTAGAGCGTGATATTCGATCAATTGTAAATGTCAAAGATTTGGGCCAGTTTCAGATCTTCGTTAAGATGTGCGCAAGCCGGGTTGGTCAACTTCTGAACCTGAACGCCCTTGCTCTTGATTGCGGCATATCCCACAATACGGCCCGCTCCTGGCTCTCTTTACTAGAAACAAGCGGAATCGTGTACCTGCTCAGGCCTTATCATGAAAATTTTGGCAAGCGGCTGGTAAAAAGCCCCAAGCTGTATTTTATTGATTCCGGCCTGGCTGCCCGACTTCTAGGAATTCGAACCTCCGAAGAGCTCTTTCTCCACCCTAATCGGGGGAACCTTTTTGAATCATTCGTAGTAGCAGAAATCTTAAAAGCCCGGTACTCCAATGGTTTTGCAGCAGACATCTACTTCTGGCGAGATAATGTGGGAAATGAAATTGATATTATTTTTGAGGAAGGGCAAAAACGGAAAGCCATCGAGGTAAAGTCCGTAAAAACCTTTTCCCCAGAGCAAGTTGCAGGACTGGAAGCCTGGTTGCGCTACGCTGGCTCCAGCTCGGAAGACTGCTGTCTCATATACGCCGGAGAATTTCCTTTGCAGTGGAAGGGCATCCGCATCCTGCCGTGGAAACAGGCAGAGAAGAGTATTGTATGATAGGAAACAGAGAATGATCTTCAAGCAGGATGTGGAAACCGCCTACAACCTCATTCATGAACATATTGCCCAAACGCCTGTGGTGTACTCCCATACCTTGAGTAAACTCTGCGGCTGCCATACCCTGTTCAAGCTGGAAAACTTGCAAATGACAGGCGCGTTCAAAGAGCGGGGGGCGCTGAACAAACTTCTGAACCTGAGCGCTTCGGAACGGGCTTCCGGTGTGATCACCGCCTCTGCAGGGAACCATGCGCAGGGGGTTGCTTACCATGCCCAGCGCCTCGGGATTCGGGCAAAAATCGTTATGCCTGCAGGCACACCCCTCATCAAAGTCGTGTCCACACAGGAGTACGGCGCCGAGGTGGTTCTGCACGGCGAGTCCTTCGATGACGCATACCAGCATGCCCGAGAACTGGAGGCGGAAGAGAAGCGGGTGTTCGTGCATCCTTTTGACGACCCGCTGGTAATTGCAGGCCAGGGCACCATTGGTTTGGAGTTAATATCGGACCCGAAGGGACGGGATGCAGAGGTTGTAGTGTGCCCTATTGGCGGAGGCGGCCTCATTAGCGGAATAGCTGTTTATCTGAAAGAAATAAATCCTTCTATCCAGATCATCGGCGTACAAGCCGCCTCCTGCCCATCGATGCAGGCTGCCCTTCAGCACGGTGGGCCTGTATTCATCCAGCACACCGGATCACTGGCAGATGGGATCGCCGTGAAACAGGCGGGAACAATCACCTACAGTATCGTGCGGCGCTACGTGGATGAGGTACTTACCGTGGAGGAGGACGAAATCGCTAACGCGGTTCTCCTCCTTCTTGAGATCGAAAAGATCGTGGTGGAAGGGGCCGGAGCTGTTCCTCTGGCTGCGATTCTAAAGTACCGGGATCGGTTTGCAGGCAAGAAGGTTATGTCCATCCTTTCCGGAGGCAACATCGACGTGAACATTCTGCACCGGATCATCACCCGGGGGCTTTCTGTAGCCGGCCGGATTGTTGAGTTCACAGTACGGCTCCGGGATGTACCTGGAGCGCTCACCGCTGTGCTGGAAATCTTCAAAAGACTGCAGACCAATATCCTGGACATTGTCCACCACCGCTTCGACTCCATCGCACCCATCGGGTTTGTGGATGTCTCTATCACCTTAGAAACAAAAGGACACAGCCATATTAACGATATCCGGCAAGCCCTGGAGCAAAGCGGATACCGGGTAGAGGAGAATCGAAACTGTCTGTAGCGCGCCAGAAAGATACGAACACCCTTTATTTTCTCCTCGTTTTTTACGTATGCTTTATCTATGGACCGGATTACGAACCCGCTGAGCCGCCCCTTTTCTATGCTTCTATCCTGGATGGCCGGTATTGAACTATTCTCAGCCTCGGTTATGAACCCTCCTCTTCAGTTCTGGGCGATCCAGGTAGCCCTTCAAGCCCCTTTCCTCTCTGTGCAGATAGGACCCGAAACAATCCAGCATGGCAGGGGGAAAAGTTTGAAACCTCCCACCTTTGCCCGAATGCATAATTGCCAGGTGGCAATCAACGCAAATCCTTTCATAGGGATTCGTATTACTTCATCGGGGCCGAACATTTCGATGTACTTCTGAGGTAGGAGGAAGCTGAGCGTTTCCAAACACAAAAGAATCTAAGAATGCCCGGGCCCAGGCAGAAGTTTCAATTTGTCCTGCTCCAAGTCCATAGGGTGTGGATAGGGCATCCGTGTTCCCCAACACAACAAAGGTCAACTTCCTGTCCGGAACCTTCACGATGAGACTGGACATAGCTATCCACTCTCCATAGTGCCAGATCACACGTTCCCCTTTGTATATGGTGGTGAACCATCCCAATCCATAGGGAGAAGTTTTCCCCCAGAGCAGTTTGATAGGGATGTATGACCTGTCCCGCAGATAGGAAGGAACCACTGCACCTTGATCCAGGGCTATCGAGAACCTCGCAATGTCCACTGCAGAACCTGTCATCCCAGCCGCAGCATCAAATATCGCAGGAGGATCTGTGGGAATGTGCTTACCTTTGATATACCGGTAGGACCTGGCAAGATTTGCCCTGTACTCGGTGCGGTCCAATCCTGTTGCATCAAAGGCCGGCGTGTCAGGATTCGGGGCAATACGGAAAAGCCTGAAGGGACGCTGGATCCGCTTTACAAACTCGGTAGCGAAGTTGCCCCCCGTAACCCGCTCGATCACGATACCCAGGTGGGTGAATCTGGATCCGTCATAACTGTATGCAGAGCCTGGCATATGAAGGGAGGTGTGACTCATAAGATGCCAGAGTCGGATGATACCCGGGCTGGGTATCCGTATCCCATATTTTTCGGCAGGATCTTCAAGGGTAATTTTGCCCTCATGGACCAATTGTAACAAAATTGCTGAAGAGAACAATTTAGTGAGAGAGGCTAAGTGGTAGGTAGTGTCGGGTGTGGCAGGGCGGTTTGTGTCTAAATCTGCAACCCCGAACCCCCTGGCCCAAACTACCCTATTATCATTGGCGATGGCTGCGGAAACTGCGGGAATATTTGAGTGCTGGCGAAGGGAGTCTATGAGCTGTTCGAACTCCTCGATACTGTGTGATACCAACGAAGGCATAGCTGATAGAGAAGAACACAGGCAGACAAGGGAAAAGAGGCACAAAAATCGCGCTCTAACATGCGTCCTGTTTTTTGTCATAGTACCTAATCATCATAGAAAATGATAATCCAGGACGTCAAGGATACAACTATTCACAAAACGAAAAAGGGAGCAGGCTCTAGCGGCCTGCCCCCATACAGGAAAATTTACTTTTTTAACTTACTTCTATTTAAGTTGCTAGCTTCTTCTAAGGCTTCAGCTTCTGCAGGGCATCCCGGATAGTGCCGAACTCAAGGCCCACAGAGGCGCACCAATCTTTGATGACAGTTCCTTCCGCGGGCATAGGACAGCCTAAAACCTTTTCGATCTGCGCCTTTGTGACCCCCCAGGCGAGGACTTCCTTAAAGGTAGTTTTGCCTTTTATCAGGGGCTCGGTAGTGGAAGTACTGGAGCCTCCAGTTCCTGTAGAGCTTCCAGCCGGCTGGGCCGATCCGCTCGTTACTCCCGTAGCCGCGGCACCGCCGCTACTCTGCGGGGTCGGGCTTTTCTCGGGTTGCCCCCCTGCCGAAGGAACTGACGGGCTTATAGGGGCGGAGGGTTCTGCCTTTTCCCCCGTTGGGATTGTACCTGAAGGAGCTGTGTCTTTACCCACTTTAACCACCAGGGGAAGAATCGCTTTCTCCTTTTCCGGGCTCAATTTTCCGTTCTCTTTCAACACCCGAAAAGCGCTTTCCGGAATGCCGGTTCCTTCTTTTGGACTGTAAGGAATTCCCACATAGAGGGCCACGAACAGCCTGAGGGCATCGGTGCCGATTTCGAGTGGCTGGACTGCCGGTTGAGGCTGGGCCTGCGGTTGGGTTTGAGCCTGGGGCTGAGTTTGTGGGTGGGTCTCTGCCGCGCCGGCAAACTTCGTTTCCAGATCCTTCGCGCGCACCGCGCCAGGATCTTTCTCCTGTTCGAAAGCGAAGGCCTGTGCCAGTATCTTTACCGGCACCCCGAAGTTCTTCTCTATGTCCTGAAATGAATAGGAACCCCGGATATCCGCCGGGTCTGCCTTTCCGGCAAACTCACCGGTAGTGATTTTCCGCGCGATCTTGCGAGATTCTGTAGACCACCATCCGAGCGCCTGGGATAGCAGAATGCCGCCAGCGAACAATCCCACAATTACTATTCCTAAAGGGGTAGACCTCAGATAAGTTCTCATTTTCCTGCCTCCTTTCCTGCTGGTATGTTTCCTGCGGATACATTCTCGATCGGTTTCACCTGGAACGAGCCGGCCATCAGCTCCACGGTTTCCTGTACAGGGCAGGCCGCTTCGGAGGTACACTTCATGCAGGTGATACACTGATGGTCCCGTACCGGCCCCGCGGTGGACACCTCGATGTTCATCGGGCATGCCCGGTCACAGGCCTTACAATTGATACAGGTGGATGGATTCCGCCGGATCGTAAAGATCCGCACCTTGTTGAATAGCCCCAGAAGAGCCCCATACGGACAGGCGTACTTGCAGAAAGGACGCTCGATGAAGAGAGATCCGATCAAGGTAAGTGCCAGAATCCCCATGGCTGTCAGAGGAACTTCTCCAGTCCAGAAGTTGAACAAGGCGTAGTAGGGGTCATACTCGGCGAACACCAGTTTCATGCTGGTGGCCGTAACATATACCACCCATACCAGAACACCGTACCGCAGGTACCGCAGGTACCTATCGATTGCAGGGGGAACGAAGGTATTGTACTTCTTTTTAAAGATCCGGCGACCGATCTTGCCTATCAGCTCTTCCACAGTGCCGAGGGGGCAGACCCAGCCGCAGAAGGCTGGCCCCACCAGGATTACCAGGAAGAACGCAATCCCCATCAACACGAGGGAGGCTTCATGTACCTTCTGTACCAGGCTACCTATGGTAACAAACTGGTAGACCGATACAACGCCTCCGAAGGGACAGATTGCGTGGAGGGATGCAGATCCGAAAAAGGGGATCTGAATCCCGTACGAAGAAAGACTGTGGTTCAGACTGGTCAGGGCAACCAGGATCAGAAATGCGATCTGGACTCCGAACCGAAGCCGGGCTGTAAAAGGTTTCTTTTTCATTTAATTTCTCCCCCTTCCCGAAAGGTTCTGATTCCGCCCATTCCCGCTCCCAGACCATAGGGGTGTACCATCTGTGTCCCGGAACTTGTAGGTTCGGTTCTGGTTCTTAATCCACACGGGGGCGACACTCTTTCCGTACACAAACCCGTGCACCTCTGCCTGGGTTTTCGGAGCGAGAGAAATTCCCCGGGGATAAAGCACTTCGTAGTTTCCCAGATGCACTTCAAACTCCCCCTGTTGTGTCTGCAGGTACCATTCCCCTTCCCGTTCAATCAGAACGCCATTCAGCGTTTTCAGCGTGCCTTTTGCCACTACATCCCTGCCGGACAAGGTTTCCGCGTCCAGGGAATGCGGAAAGCTTAAAAGCCATGCGGTTAGCAGAAGCCCTGCTGTAAACAGAAAATTTCTTGAGATTCTCATACCATCCTCCCAAATACTGTTGGTTTTCATGTTATCTGCCCTAACAATACAGGAGGTGTGGGGAGTTTTTATGTGGTCTTTGTGAAGGTTTGATGAAGAAATAGTCTGAACCGGCTCTGGCCGTTTTCCGTATTCTGGAACTCCACTCTACCCCCATGGGCCTTTGCAATAGCCTCCACAATGGCCAATCCCAGGCCCGATCCTTCCTGAGCACGGGAAGGATCTCCCCGGTATAATCTATGAAACAGGTGGGGGATGTGTTCTGCCGGTATTGTTCCAGGGTTCGTCACATCAATCAGGATACCGCCATCCTTCTCTGCAAACGATAGTTCCACCCGGCCTGGTTTTCCGTACTGAAGTGCGTTCTGCACCAGGTTGCTCAGCGCCCGGAACAGAAGTTTCTCATCTGCATCAAAGGATTCGACTGTCCACGAACCTTCCAGGGAGCATCCTTTCTCGCTGGCCTGTACCTCAAACCTGGAATGGAGGTCCGCCAGTATCCGGCGGGGAGACACAGGGACAAGGTGTGGTTTGAACTCGGGGGATTCTATCCGTGTGAGCTCTGAAAGATCCTGCACCAAAGCCTGCATCCTGAGTACCTCACGGTAGATTTTTTCGATTCGCTCCTTAGTAAAAGGGAACACGCCATCGATCAGTCCTTCCAGTTGGCCCCGGAGAGTGGTGACCGGGGTACGCAGGTCGTGGGTAATATCGGAGGTCCACTGCCTCCGGAGGGCTTCTTCCTGGGATAACCGTTCCTGCAGTTTTTCTGCGTTCCGGGCGATGATCCGGAGTTCCCGCACCAGGTTCGAAGGAAACTGAACATCCCTCCTTCCCCCGCTGATGGCGGTAAGCCCATCTGCCACCCGCAGGCTCTGTCGAGAGATATGGAGGGAAAACCCGTACCCCACTAAAAACGACAATAGCAAGGCTCCAGCCAGGCCCAGAAGGATCGAACGTTTCAATGTCGAAAGGAACTGGGCGTTGGAATCGGTCATTTCGAACCCGAGGGTTCCTGCCGCGAACCGTGCGATCAGTGCCCCTTCTGTATGAAGCTCTTCCAGGCGGATATCTTTGCCATGACGCCGAAGGAAGTTTCTGCCCTGCCCGGATTTCTCCTGTGTATCACCTGGATTTTTCCCCTGCACGACCTCCCCCTGCCGGTACAGATACACTACTGTTCCTGCTGGTTCCTCCACATACACGAAAAGGGAAGGATTAAGACTGTCCGCCAGCGCCTGATGGATCTGTATCGAATCCAGCCTTCCGTACTGATTCTGAACCCTTAGTAAGGTCTTTCGGACCGTATCCCGTATGGCGGATGCCTCCCGCTGGTTCCACCCCTCTATAGAAGATGAAACACCCCAATAGAGAGCAAAAGATAGGATCCCCAGGATACAGAGAGCGCCCCCTAAAAAGGCAAAAAATCCCTGTTCAAAAAGACCTCCCGTAAGGGGCTTCTTCCAGGGGAACTTCCTGATCCGGAATGTCGAAGGGTCCTCTTTATTTGGAGTTTCTCCTGTCGTTACCGGATTTGTTTTCCTCACCCCTATCCCCCTTCCAGGCAACCCTACGTGAGTGGTGCCAAAATTGTTGCACCACTCCTCAACCTTCTCGCTTACCTTGAAACCGGTACCCAAATCCGCGGATCGTTTCGATCCACCCGTCCTTACCCAGTTTGTTCCGTATATTCTTGATATGAGTATCCACTGTTCGCTCCGATCCTGAATAATAGTACTCGAGGCATTCACCCAGGATTCGTTCCCTCCCGATCACCACTCCCGGCTGTGAGGCAAGGAAGCTTAAGATCTTCCATTCCGCCCCTGTAAGTTTCAGTTCCTGCCCATCCACCTCGATCCGGTGAGCTTGCGGATCGATCCTCAGAACCGAACCTTCCCATTCCCAGGTCCCTTCCCCTCCTGACTTCAACCCCCTTTTCCCCACTCTGCCCAAAATCCGTTCCACCCGGAGAACTAATTCCCGGGGCGAAAAGGGTTTCACCACGTAATCCTCTGCACCCAATTCCAACCCCAGGATCCGATCCGACTCTGAGTCCTTTGCTGTAAGAAAAATGAAAGGTACTTCGGGAATCTTCTCCCGCAGTTGCTTCGCAAGGGCAAAGCCGTTCCCATCAGGGAGGAGCACGTCCAGGATGCAGAGGTCCGGCGGTCTGTGCAGGGCTGCCTCCACCACTCCCTTCACACCGGTAAACTCCAACACATCATGATCCTCCAGCTTCAGGTATTCAGTTATCACCTCACGGATCTGAGGATTGTCTTCTATTACATAGATCATACCTAAAATATGACTTCCTTCCAGGCAAAGGGCAAGGGCTCCCTTGCATGCTGGTTTTGTGTTAAAATAATGCGGCTTTGGCGGCCTGTTCAAACTATGAGGGAGAAAACCATGGCTAAAACCTTTCGCTTCTTACTGCCATCAGTACAACTCGAGGACCCCCACACCTGCACAGATTCTCACCCCGTCCTCACGATACGTCGCCTTCTGTTCCAGGGACTCGTCACCTATGATGGAAGAACTACTGAAGGACTTCTCGCCCATACATGGGAATGTAAAGACAATGGAAGAGCCTGGACCTTTTATTTGCGGAAAGGAATACGCTTTTCTAACGGAAAGGAGCTTTCCGCCCGAGATGTGGTGTACAGTCTTAAAAGGGCTGCTTCACCAGAGCGGGAAGGTCGCCTATTTACGGTTACATATCATGCCTATTTCGGGAAGGCCCAGATCGAAGCGGTAGATCCCTTCACAGTCCGATTCTATAACCCTGAACCCCTCGCGGATCTTTTGGAATTCCTTCCAGATCTTTCCATCCTTCCAGAAGGCTGGAAGAGTTACGCTGATGGATCCGGAACAGGGCCTTTTACCATCGCAGCAATCGAGCCTGGTCGCCTTGCGCTCCGACCCCGGGAAGAGTCAGGGCCCCAGCTTGAGTTTCGGGAGGAAAAGAGCCCGTCTCTTCGGGCCGCTGCTATCATAAAAGGATCAGCTGACTACGCCCTAGACCCACCACAGGAAATTTTTGACACCTCAGGAAGCCCATTCGCCACATCGAGCCATTCTTCGCTTGAGAGAACCTCTTTCATAACCTCAACGCGAGATTTCGATGTCTATTCATGGAACACCTCTCTCTGTGTCATCTTTCTTATTCGTTCCGATCTCCCCCCGTTGGATGATCCCCGCGTACGAAGAGCACTCAACCTACTTGTTGACAAGGAGAGGATTATCCGGAAGATCCTTCGCGGCAGAGGCCGGCCATTAAATGGCCCCCTTTCTGACCGGCACTTCGGCGCTGATTCGTCGCTGCCTCCTTATCCCCATGATCCTGCGAAAGCGGTAGAGCTTCTTCGGGAAGCAGGGCTCACAAAAGGCTTTAATCTAAACATTCATGCCCCCCGCACCATTCCCGATGAAGGCCCCCAGCTTGCCCGCTTCGTAGCAGAAGATCTATCATCGGCTGGCATTCAAACCCGCATTATCCTTCATGAGGATCGCACTGCCTACGCCCGTAAAATTGCGGCAAAGGAACTGGATGGGATTTTCTGCTTCGACTCGAGTCCCCTGGGTACCTATAAGGTCTTAAGGGAAAAACTCGATTCGAGGGAACGGGGACCCTGGTGGCAGGGATACCATAACGAGGATTTCAACCGCCTCCTCTCGAAAGCGGCGGAAACTGTCGACCCTACAGCCCGAAGGGAGATTTATTTAAAAGCTTACCGGATTCTTCGGGAAGACGCTCCATGGATTTTCCTGTACAGTCCCCTTAAAGCCTGGATAGGCCGCCGCGGAGTCATGAGCGGCACATCGGATTACAGGGTCTCTTTTGACAGTCTGGGTTTTCTTAGGGTCTAATCTTCAACAAACCTTCACAGAACATTCAACCATTCTTTACTCAGGTGCATTAGGTTCCTACGCAGAGGATAAACGCTATGAAGAAAAGTATTATTATCTGTGGGATCCTTTTTGGACTCCTGGTTGTGTGCACCGGAGCTTTTGCCTGCCAGATTACCTACACCTTGATCGATTCAGCGGGAAAGGCTCAGGAATTCACCTCGGGAAATACAATTTCTTTAGTAAAGGGTGAAACGTACACGTTACGGATCGATTTCGATGAAGACCATCGAAACTGTAAAGTACCACCTGATCAGACGGCCTTTCTTTTAAATGATAGGATCTGGGAGTATGGGAAGACCAACCTTCCCCTACAACTGTTAGAACCGGCGAAATGGCAGATCGTGTCTTCGCGTTCGAACATCGGAACTCTTCAGTTCAAAACTGTGCAATCAGGCTCCTATTCGTTAGAAATTTTACGGGAGTGTACAAAAGAAGGCTACGAAGGAGTACTCCGGCTCACGATCACCTAAGTAACCAATGAGGATCTTCAACGTACAATAGAGGAGCCTGGCTTTATACACCCCGGCTCCCTCTATTTTTCGATGATCTATGTCCACGGCTCCGTAGACTGATCCAAGAGATCTCTATTAGACCCAGACCGTCCATTCCAGGGAGGACTCCCCTGTCGGTTTTTTATTGTTTATATCTAACCTTTTTAGTATTTTATTTCCATGAATTATTATTTTCGAATTATAGGAGTTCTTATGATCCTGCTAGCAAGTGATGGAGGAGGTGGTTTTGCAGAGGCAGCACCTTCTCGAACCGAAACGATCGTGCTGGGTGGCGGCTGCTTCTGGTGTGTGGAGGCGGTATACGAACGAATTGATGGAGTGCTGGACGCAGTTTCGGGGTATGCGGGCGGTACTTTGAAAAATCCAACCTACGAGCAGGTATCTACGGGCCGCACAGGGCACGCGGAGGTGGTGCAGATCACCTATGATCCATCCAGGATTTCGCTGGAAAAGATCCTTGAGATTTTCTGGAAAGCTCACGACCCAACCACACCTAACCGGCAGGGAGCGGATGTAGGAACCCAGTATCGCTCTATAATCCTGTACAAGGACGAAACACAGCGAACCGCCGCAGAGGAGTCCAAACGAAAGGCCCAGGCAGGATTCCGGAACCCTATTGTGACGGAGATCGCTCCGCTCACCGAGTTCTACCGTGCCGAGGAGTACCACCAGGATTATTACCGCAAGAACCCCTATGCAGGATACTGCACCTTCGTAATCCGGCCGAAACTGGAAAAGTTAGGTCTCTGAGGTTAGTACGAATGTTTTGTTACATAGGCACCCTCCTGCCATAATTCTGGCGCTGTCTAATCCCCCATAAACTCTATCACTCTACTATCTCCCTAAGGGATGGTTCTATCATCACCATCGAGTAGGAGGCGGGCTCACGCCCTCTGACCTCTCACACCACCATACGTACGGTTCCGTATATGGCGGTTCATGAAATGCACTGAAAATCGAACATAGTTGAATGAAGCGAGAGAAGCCCAAGCTTCTCGAAGTATGCAATTGGAAAAGCCTGATTCATGTGGCTGGCCCCGGCATCCCACCACGAGCCACGCCCATTCCACGTCGAAACAGCAGCCCTATCTTTATCCAACCCAAGTTTAACAAGGTTATTGAATCGAGTCCGCGGACGTTTCCACCTTGCAGATAGCTTTCACCTTGGCCTCGAGTCGTTCACCGGATTGCGCTGAGGGTTTAAGCCCCACGTCTTTGCCCCTGGTAATAGTGTACCCTGGAAACTTGCGTTTGCCGGTTCTGTCGACCGCGCTCTTGTCTTCGTTAATTTACCCTCTACCCCTGCGCTCCCATGTTTGGACACCACACGCTTGGTCGCTTGTACCAAATTCGCTCGCTCTAACACCCCCTCCATCAATTGGCTCGTGTCCTGATGCATCGACTCGCTATTCGCCGGGCTTTCTGATGTTGCACTTATCCGCACTACTCCCGGATTCCGTCCGGTTTGGCTTGCGAGTGCTTCGGGATTTTAACCTTCTGTTTTCAACATCGTGCTCCGCCTCGAGATTCTGGGATGCATCGGCATCTCATGTTCAGCCCTTCAGCGCTGTAGATGCGCCTACTATGGCTT
>CALKLC010000078.1 GCA_937991975.1 uncultured Spirochaetales bacterium
ATCGACGAAATCGACAAGATCGCCAAGAAGGGTGAAAACATCTCCATCACCCGGGACGTTTCCGGGGAAGGAGTTCAGCAAGCCCTGCTGAAAATTATCGAGGGGACGATTGCCAATGTTCCTCCACAGGGGGGTCGAAAGCATCCCAACCAGGAGATGCTCCGTATCGATACCCGGAATATCCTCTTTATTTGCGGGGGAGCCTTCGTTGGGCTGGAAAAGATCATCGAATCGAGAGTGGCACAGCATCCTATGGGGTTCGGAGCGGATGTACGAAGTAGAACAGAAAAGAATCTGATGGATCTCTACAAACAACTCCATCCGGACGATCTGATTAAGTTCGGCATGATTCCGGAGTTCGTTGGAAGGCTTCCCATCCAGGTTCCCCTCCACGATCTTTCCCAGGACGATCTGGAACGGATCATTACCGAGCCCAAGAACTCCATCATCAAACAGTACCAGGTTTCCCTCCGAATGGATGGGGTAGAGCTTGTGTTCGAACAGGATGCCGTAAAAGCGGTGGCCGAGCAGGCCATTCGGAGAAAGACAGGCGCTCGAGGAATCCGGGCCATTGTGGAATCTATTATGATGGATGTCATGTTCGAACTGCCTTCCATCGAAGGCAGGAAAAAAGTAGTTATCACCCGTGATGTCATCGAAAAGATGGAGAGACCGGAGATCATCCTGATCAAAAAGTCTGCATGAAACTTTTCGAGCGTAGCCAACGATCTACCCTAACCTTGCCTGTCGTCCCTCTCCGGGATCTGGTGGTCTTTCCCGGAATGGTAGTGCCTGTTTTTGGAATCAAACGTTTCCTGGTGGAAGCTATCGAGGAAGCCTTGAAGGCGGACCGCAAGGTGTTCCTGGTTTGCCAGCAGAACCCTGTTCTCGATCCCAAACCGGAGGATCTCTATACGGCCGGGACTATCGGAACAGTACTTCAGCACATGAAACTACCCGATGGCACCATCCGGGCCCTGATAGAGGGGGAAGAACGGGGAACCCTTGTTTCCTTCTCCCAGAAGGATCCCTACATGAAGGGAGAGGTTCGCCGCATTCATGACAAAAACGAAGTGGATAAGGTTACCCTTTCCCTCATACGATCGATCCAGGAATCCTTCAAAACCTATGCCTCGTTGAACAAAAAGATACCTGTGGAAATCTCTTCCGCGGCGGAACGCACCGAAGCTCCCCATAAACTGGTCGATCTCGTGTGTGCCCATGCAAGCTTCAAGATCGACAAGAAGGTAGAACTACTGGGGATCGAATCCACCGAATCGAGACTGAGGGAACTATCCTCTACCCTCGAGTTGGAATGTGAGATCCTCGACCTTCAACAGAAGATTACCAACAGGGTGAAAAAGCGAATCGAAAAGGGGCAACGGGAGTACTTCCTTCAGGAACAGATGAGGGAGATCAGCCGGGAATTGGGAAAAGATGCGGATGATCCTACCGGTGTGAAAGAACTGGAAGAAAAAGTCAATAAGAAAGGCCTTCCCGAGGAGGTTCTTGCCAAGGTACAGAGGGAACTCCGCCGGTTGGAAAAGCTCCAGACCTTTTCTCCCGAAGCGGGAATCATCCGCACTTATATCGAATGGATCGTAGATCTGCCCTGGAACGAACGTACGGAAGAAAACAAAGACATAGAGGCAGCGGAGAAGATACTGGATGAAGATCACTACGATCTAAAAAAACCGAAGGAACGGATCCTGGATTTCATTGCTGTCCACCAACTGAAAGAAAAAGTAAAAGGGCCGATCCTCTGCTTTGTGGGCCCTCCGGGAACAGGCAAAACATCCCTCGGTAAATCGGTGGCCCGATGTCTGGGCCGTAACTTCGTACGGATCTCTCTGGGAGGCGTAAAGGACGAAGCGGAAATCCGGGGGCATCGAAAAACCTATGTGGGAGCTTTACCTGGAAAAATCATTCAGTCCATGCGGAAAGCGAGTACGAGGAATCCTGTGTTCCTGCTGGACGAAGTTGACAAGATGAGTAGCGATTTCAGGGGGGACCCGGCAGCGGCCCTTCTGGAAGTGCTGGATCCGGAACAGAACTCTACCTTCCTCGATCATTACCTCGAGGTTCCCTACGACCTTTCCAACGTAATGTTCATCACTACGGCTAACTCTCTCCACAATATTCCCTACCCTCTCCGGGATCGGATGGAAGTGATCGAAATCCCGGGGTACACGGAGTACGAGAAATTGAAGATCGCCGAAGGATTCATCATCCCCAAGCAGATCGAAGAGAATGGCCTCTCCTGGGCCAACATCAAGTTCCGACGGGACGGGATATTGCATATCATTCAAAATTACACGATGGAATCGGGAGTGCGGAATCTGGAACGGGAGATCGCCCAGATTGTCCGAAAGCTCGCTCGAGAAGCGGTTCGTAAGGGATACGCCAGGCCCATCCCCTCTTCTAATAACGAAGTACCCTCCGAACCTGAAAGACCTCCCTTCCGGGTGGTATTGACAGCGAAGAATATTGGCCGCTATCTGGGAAATCCGAAACATCGGAGGGACATCCTCTATCAGGGGACAAGACCTGGTCTAGCCTATGGGTTGGCATGGACCGAGCTGGGAGGTACGATCCTGCCGGTAGAAGCGGTAGTGTTCGAAGGCAAGGGAGAACTTCTTCTTACCGGTAGTCTGGGGGATGTCATGAAGGAAAGCGCCCTCACTGCCTTTTCCTTTTTGAAATCTACCGCTCCTTACTTCAAACTTACTCCCCAATTCTACAAAGACAAGGATGTTCACATTCATATACCGGAAGGAGCGATCCCCAAGGACGGTCCTTCGGCTGGTATCACCATCACAGCCGCTCTCCTTTCCGCCTTTTCGGGACAGTGTGTAAATCCAGGCATTGCCATGACAGGGGAAATCACTCTTACCGGAAAACTCCTCCCCATCGGCGGAGTGAAGGAAAAGGTGCTGGCAGCCCATCGGAATCGTATTCCCAGAGTGCTCCTGCCCGAAGAAAACCGGAAAGATATTGATGAGATTCCTAAAGAAGTTGTATCTTCTCTCGAGTTCATTTTCGCGGATACCATCCTGGAAGCGCTATGGGCTCTGTTTCCAACGGAACTCTTCCAGGCCGTACACACCGAAGGAGGTACCTGATGGCTGTTTCTTTGAAAGGGAGATCCCTCTTGACCCTGGCAGATTACTCACCCGAGGAAATCCGCTACCTTCTCGACCTTTCCCATGAGGTGAAAAGGGAAAAGAAGGAGGGGAAAATCTTACAACGGTTTCTCGGAAAGACCCTTGCCCTGATCTTCGAGAAACGATCTACCCGTACCCGCTGCGCGTTCGAGACTGCCTTCGGCGAGGAAGGGGGACATCCTGTGTTCCTGTCTACCCAGGACATACAGCTGGGAGCCAAGGAAAGCATCGAGGATACGGCCCGTGTACTGGGTCGCATGTTCGATGCCATCCAGTATCGGGGCTTCAAGCAGGAAACAGTAGAAGCATTAGCCAGGTATGCGGGGGTGCCTGTATACAATGGCTTGACTGATACGGATCATCCCACTCAGGTGCTGGCAGACCTCATGACCCTGGAAGAAGAGTTCGGCCGATTGAAGGGGCTTAAACTCGTATTCGTGGGAGATGGCAGAAACAATATGGCTCGGGCACTGATGATCGGGTGCTCCAAGGTCGGGGTCCATTACACGATCGTAGCTCCACCGGAACTCCACCCGGATCAGGCTCTACTCTCCCTTTGCGCCGGGTTCGCGAAAGAATCGGGTGCTCAGATCCGGATAGGCACCTCTCCCAGGGGAGAACTGGAGGGTGCAGATGCCGTATACACCGATGTCTGGGTTTCTATGGGAGAAGAGGAAAAATCGGTTCAACGGATGCAGCTCTTGCTACCCTTTCAGGTGAATAGCGGACTGATGTCCCTGACAGGCCGAAAGGACTCTATCTTTCTCCACTGCCTGCCGGCGGTGAAGGGAAACGAAGTAGCCGTAGAAGTGATCGAAGGCCCCCAGTCCCGGGTATGGGACGAAGCTGAGAATCGGAAACATACGATCAAAGCTCTGATGCTGGCAACCCTTTAAAACCCGGAATCTTAAACAAGTGGTGCCAAAATTGTGGTGGGGGTATAAAGGTACTCAGAATACCGTCTTCTACACACCGGACATACCCCAGGTGTGCGCCTGCCGACCAGAAGGCTCTTCCAACCAGACAGGGGGCTGCAAAGAAAGCTCACTTTAATACAAAATGTGAGGCTGCCACAATTTTGGCACCACTTTTGAATCTTTAAGAATCCCCGCCCTGCACATCCTCCGATATGGCTGTTCGAGCCTCTGATGGGAACGATCAACTCATTCACCCATCCCCTTCAGCTTCCTCCAGAGGGTGGTTCGGCTTATTCCTAGAAGCCTCGCTGCCTGGCTCTGATTGAACCGGGCTAATCGCAAAGCCTCGAGGATCCCGAGGCTTTCCATATCCTCCAGACGAGTAATACCCCCTTCTCCCCTTTCCACTCTCGGGATGCCTCCCGGTAGGGCCGAAGGGTCCCTCTTTTCCTGTAGTTCTTTCTCATTACACCCCTCTGATTTGATCTTCATCAACCTCTCCATCTCTTCCTGGGTAATCGGGTTTTCCTCGTACAGGGCAGCCAACCGTTCACAGAGGTTTACCAATTCCCGCACGTTTCCTGGCCAGGAATACCCACAGAGATACTCTTCGATCGATGGATCCAGCAGGATCTGTTTTTTTCCGAACTTTTCGGCAAACATATCGAGGTAGTGCCTGAGGAGGAAGGGAATATCCTCCGTCCGTTCCTTTAAGGGTGGGACATCGATTCGGAGCACGTCCAGCCGGAAGAGTAGATCCCGGCGAAACTTCCCTTCCTCTACGAGCTCCTGGAGATTCAAGTTGGTAGCGGCAATCACCCGGACGTCTACCGGAATCACCCGGTCATCCCCTACACGCATGATTTCTCGTTCTTGCAGCACCCTGAGTAGTTTTGCCTGAAAAGAGAGGGGCAATTCTCCGATCTCATCGAGAAAAATCGTTCCCCTGTGGGCCAATTCGAACAGGCCTACCTTTCCTCCCCGCATGGCTCCCGTAAAGGCTCCCTCGGCATATCCAAAAAGCTCACTTTCCAGTAACGGTTCTGGCAGAGCAGCACAGTTAACTGCTACAAAGGGGCCCTCGGCCCGGGGACTTCCCGCGTGAATGCTGTGAGCAAAGAGTTCCTTCCCTGTTCCCGTTTCACCTGTGATCAGTACGTTGGCATCCACCCGGCTGTACTTCTCCGCCATCCGGATCGCCTGTTTCAGAGAAGGACTCGAACCGAGAATATCCCGAAAGGAATATTTAGAGGTATGCCCTTTGAGAAAGATCTTCCGCCGAATCCGGCTCTCCAGTTCCTGCACCCGGTTTACGCTCTGAAACGTTACTACCGCGCCCGCTATCTCACTCCCCCTATGCATGGGAACCACATTGGCAGCGATCGGTATGGCTCCCCAGTGTTCCAGCACCCCGAGTTCCTCCCTCCCTTCCATCAATACCTTCTCGATCGCCTGGGAAGGAATAACCTGCGCATAGTGTTCACCGAGGGGAATCTGATTCTGCTTCAGGATCGAGCGCGCAGACCGGTTATAGGCAGTGATAATTCCTCGTTGGTTTACCGACAGGATCCCCTCATGGGTATAGTCCATCACGATCTTGAAGAACTCTGCCTTCTCCTGCTCCCGGATCTTTATCTCTGCAGTCCGCACCGCTTCATCGATGGACTGCTTGATCGCATCCGGTCCGGATTTGATCCAGGTACAAGGAATCCCTGCCTGACGGGCAAAGCGGTACGTCATCAGTCCGCCGATCACGGCATCCACTCCCCGGCTTTTCACTTCCGATAGATACCCCCTTGCCTCTTCCTCCGTACCCACCGAGTACACCTCGATGTCCATATCGAGGATCTCTCCCAAAGAGGGGGCGCCGTACAGCATGTTTCCAGAGGCGATGATGGCAACCTTTTTCGGACGAAAGGTCTTCCTACATTCCACCAATGCCCGGATCACGTCATACCCGGTAACGGGAATCTCGATAGTAGTAATGTTCGGATACAAATTTTTCACGGCTGTGTAAGTGATCCCTCGGGCCACCACGATGTCGGAATCAAAAGAGAATTGACGGACCTCCTCCACTCCTACGAGGTGGGTGGTATGAAACTTGATGTGATCCCGGTTCACCTGTCGTAGATAACTGATAACCGTTTGCCGGAGTTCCTCATAGGGGATCACATACGTAATGGTAATCATTCCTGGAGCATAGCAACAAGTGTTTAGAATTGCAACAGTTGCTTCAATAGTTATCCTAATACCATTTGGACATAATTTCTTTCCTAAAAACAGATTAGATAATTTTTAAACTTGGCATGATTTTTGTCATAATAT
>CALKLC010000079.1 GCA_937991975.1 uncultured Spirochaetales bacterium
GTACCTCCTTAAATTACACGATCAATGGCCCGATTCTACTATTGGCTTGATTCCCCTTATCTCAAAGGTTCACCCTCTGTTGGAACTCCGTCCCAGGGAACCTGAAGGGCTCGTTCTACGATCCGATCCACCACTTCTTCCGGAGAGAGGTTGGTGGTATCGATGATGAGATCTACGAACTGGTAATAATTGTTATCGATCTTATAGAGCCTCAGAAACCGTGCATGATCCCGTTCATCCCGATCCTCCGTTTGTCTCAGGACCGTTTCGAAATCGCCCCCTTCCCGTTTATGGATCCGCTGCGCCCGGACCTCGAGAGGCGCGTCCAGGAAAACCTTTAAGTCCGCATCGGTCAGTAACCACACGGCCAGACGACTCCCCAGTACGCAGTTCCCTTCCCGCGCCATCTCCACCTGTTTGGTGTCTACCAGGATGTCCCACCGGGGATCCTTCTCTGCCATCCTGCAGAGGTGATGAAAATCGATTCCCAACTCTTCCGCTACGGTATGAAAAGTATAGTTGATCATCCGGAGTCCGAGCCGTTCGGCAGTCAGCCGGCTGACCGTTGAGTTCCCGCAGCCACTCTTTCCTGAAATGGCAATCTTGATTCCCGGCTTGAGCTTCATTCGATATTCCTGATCTGTTCCCGGATATTTTCCAGAGCCTCTTTCATCTCTACCACCGAACGGGTGACATCAGCCAGCACATTCTTGGATCCTACTGTGTTGATTTCCCGATTCATCTCCTGGCAGAGGAAGTCCAGCTTCTTTCCGATCCCCCCCTCTTCCTTCAGGATTTTCCGGAAGGCTTCAATATGGGCCTTTAACCGCACCAGCTCCTCGTTCACCGAGTATTTAACCAGTAACACAGCCACCTCGCTCAAGATCCGGCCTTCATCTACCTGATCGCCCAGGAGCTCTTCCATCCGGGCCCGGATCGTTTCTGTAAAGAATCGTTTGAGCTCCGGGAGTCTTCCTTCGATACTCTGTACTTCTGCCTCGATCTTTTCCAGTAAATGCAGGACATCTTTTTCCAGAGCTTCCCCTTCCCGAATACGGGACGCATCAAAGGAAGCGAAGGTTTCATCCAGTAGAGGTCTCAGTTCCTTCCAGTACTCTTCTATATCACGGCTCTTCTCTACCTGCAGGATTCCTTCAAGCCGCAACAGGTGGGAGAGCCGTATCTCCTCGGGAGCATCGGCATACGAAACGAGCTTTCTGAGGGCTTGCAGGTACCCCTTCACCACCCCTTCATCCACTGTAACGCGCAGGTGTTCCTGCGTCTCCTTCATCTTGATGTAGACTTCCACCTTCCCCCGCTGGATCCGATCGAGGAGGAACTCACGCACCCTGGATTCCAGGGGACTGATGGCAAGAGGCAGGTTCACGTAGATGTCGAGGAAGCGATTGTTATAGGACTTCAGTTCTACACTGAAATGAAGGATTTCACTTCCCCCCTCTTTATACCCATAGCCGGTCATGCTCTTCATGGACGGCTCCCCCTCTGGAATGGAACTTCCCGTGTTTGCGATTCTGTTGTTTTCCCTTCCAAAGGTTGTGAATCTGGTATTGGTGTTTGTAACTCCGGTATCGGCCGCTGGGCTTTACTTAAAGCCTCGTACAGAGCATGGGAAAGACGGAAGTTGTCCCCTGCTCCGAGGGTAATGAAAAGATCCCCCTGTTTCAGGTACCCTTGCAGGAAAGGAAGAGCCTCCATCACTTCTTCGAAGTAGTAGACCTTCTGATGATGCTTTTGGACGGCACGGTACAAATCCTGTCCCGACACAGATCCATCGTTCTTCTCCCGGGCTGAGGCATAGATCTTGTGTAGAATTACGGTATCGGCTGCTTCGAAGGATCGAGCGAACTGTTCCAGCAAAGCTTTTGTCCGGGAGTAGGTATGAGACATGAAGTCTACCACAATTCTTCGGTTTGGATAGAACGAACGAAACCCTGCTAACGTTTTCCGGAGGGCTGTGGGGTGATGGGCGTAATCATCGGCAATCAAGATTCCAGACACTTCCCCGATAATTTCGCTCCGGCGTTTGGAACCCTGGAACTGGGCCACCCCTGCCACAAGGTCCTCTTCGATGGCATCGGCACAGGAACCACCTTCGCCCGCTTCCTGCATCAACTGTTCCCGGATGGTGGAGACCAACGCGATGGCTGCAGTTGCGTTCAGCACCGTATGTTCCCCCGGTACATGGATCTCGAAGGCAAGGGGGAATCCATCCAGATGAAATTTCGTGGCACCAATCCCCGTCTGAACGCCGTAGACACGGTACGGCCCTTCGGCAGTAATCCCGTAGGGAATTGCCCAGATGTCCGGGCGAGCCTGGATGATCTGAATGGCCGCTTCCGTAGCGCCGGCATCATCCGCACAGAAAATGAGGGTTCCTTTTTCAGGGAGTCGTAACCCATACTCGACAAAGGCCTGCAGAATATCCTCGTAATCATGAAAATAGTCCAGGTGGTCCTCTTCGATACTGGTTAACACGATCCACCGGGGATGAAAATGGAGGAAATGCCTGCGGTACTCGCAGGTCTCGGCAATGAAGAATTCCTTTCCTCCAAAGTAGGTAGATCGGTTCCCAAAGTTCGAGACCGCACTCCCCGCAAGGACACAGCCTCCCAGTCCCGCCGCCTTCACCAGCGTGCCGGCCAGAGCCGTAGTGGTGGTTTTCCCATGGACCCCGCAAACGCCCGCAGAAGGGAGGGTGGCAGAGAGGGCGCCCAGAGCTTCGGGGTAGGAAAAGAGAGGGATGCCCAGGCTTCGCGCCCGGACCAACTCGGGATGAGTTTCCGGACTGTAAGCAGCGGAATATACCACATAGTCCACCGTGGGGTCGAGATTCTCCTCCCGAAATCCTTCCGCATACGGGATACCTAAAGCCTTAAGGATTTCATCCGTGTAGAAGGTATCCTCCGTATCCGAACCGTACACCCGGGCTCCAAGGCGCACCAGCAGTTCTGCCAAAGCGGCCATGCCCGTACCTTTGATCCCCACGAGGTGAAAAGACAATCTGGAAACATCTTTCAGGCTGGGGTCATCGTTCAATCCGGTAATATCATGCAGGGGAACATCCATTGCCAAAAACTATAATGGCATACCCCTGTTCTGTCCAGAAGCTGGTCAGGGAAAAACAAACCCCTTCAGAGGGGCATATCCTCCAGGCCGCCGGCATTGGTTACATCCTTCCACCCTGCGACCTTTAGGAGCTTCGCTGCCAGGGCACTCCGCGAGCCTGTGGCACAGTACAGGACAATTGGACGATCCTTGGGCCCCAGTTCATTGAGCCTCGAGAGGAGTTCCCCCACGGGAATATTGATCGCTCCTGGATAAGCTCCATCGAGAAACTCGTCCGCTGTGCGTACATCCACCACGAGAGCTCCCGCTTTGATCTTTTCTTTCAAAGATGTTCCTACCATTTTATACACTCCATTTTCGTTTAAAGGTTTGTACGTTATTAGTCTCGTTCTATGGGGATTCCAGGGAGGAGCCGTAACACGGCCCATCCACCGGAACAGTTCGCTACATCCCCGAACCCCTTCTGCCTCAGTAGCCGTGTTGCCAGATGCCCCTCATACCCACCGTTCGAGATGACCCGGACAGGCCTGCCGGAGGGAAGTTCTTCCAACCGATCCCGTAACTCATCCAGAGGAATGTGGAGGGTGCCGGCAAGGTGTTCTCGCTGGAACTCCCCATAGGTACGCACATCGAGGAAGAGGGGTGCCTGGGAAGGGTTCGGCTCTTCTTTCCCTGATTCACCACGCCCCTCCTTCGAGATAGCCGTTGGGCTTAGAGCCTGGTATGCTGTTGCGCCAACCTTTACAGAACCGCGGATCCATGGCAGTAGCTCATCAATCGAGGCCAGGGGGCAGTAGCCCGAACGAGCATTGGATGCAGCAAAAGCCGCGATGTTCAGTGGATCGTTCGCAGAGGAGTACGGAGGGGCATAGGCAAAATCGATCTCTGTCAGATCCTCCACGGTGAGACCTGCGAAAAGAGCCACTGCCACAGCATCGATCCGCTTTTCTACCCCGGCCTTCCCCAGCGCTTGAGCGCCCAACAGGCGGCCTGTCGATTCCTCGTACACAAGGGTGAGAAGGATATCTTCGTAACCGGGGTAATAGGTGGCGTGGTTTGGCTTCAGGATGGTAGCTTCCCGGGCCTGTATGCCACCACGTTTGGCCCCCTCCAGGGATAGGCCGGTGCTTGCCACAGTTTCGTCAAAGATCTTCACTACCGAAGTCCCTAATGCGCCCCGATACGGGACAGGTTTCGGAGCCTCTAACCCAAGCTCTTTCGCTAAACTGGCCATAGCGTTGGTGGCAGCAATACGGCCCTGCCGGTTGGCGGGCCCAGCCAGGGGAATCCGTACCCTATTTCCCAGTACACGGGACACAACTTCTACCATGTCGCCCGCAGCCCAGATGCATGGATCCTCTGTCCTGAGATAGGAGTCCACCTGCAGAGCTCCTGTTGGGCCCAGCGGCAACCCTGCACGTTTCGCCAGCTCCACATTGGGCCGTACCCCCACGGAGATAAGCACCAGATCCGCAGCCAGTTCGGTTCCATCCTGGAGGATCACCTGCTTTTCCTCGATGGCGGAAAGCCCTTTCCCCACCAGGACTTTTGCTCCTTCCGCCTCGAACCGTTCAGCGATTCTTCGGCCATAAGGAAGGTCCAGATTAGGCATGAGGCGATCCATCAGTTCCACAATGGTAACCTGAAGGCCCCTTTTCACGAAGGCTTCCGCTGTCTCCAATCCAATGAACCCTCCTCCTACCACCACCGCTTTCTTTGGCCCTTTTTCCTTGATGTACCGGTTGATGGCATCCATGTCAGGAATAGTCCAGAGTTTGAACACATGGGGCAGTTCCACTCCTGGAAGGGATGGCACCACAGGAGACCCGCCCTGGGCTAGGATGAGATAGTCGTAGGGGACGCGCTCCCCAGTCTGAAGAGTGATCGCCTTTTCACTTCGATCGATGGATACTGCTTCCGAGTTCAACTTGACCGTAACGCGGTACCGGCTGAAAAAACCCTCGGGTGTCTGGAGGAGCAACTTGCTCCTCTTCTCGATGTCCCCGGCAATATGGTAGGGAAGGCCGCAGTTGGCAAAGGATACATAGGGGCCCCGTTCCAGCAGAATGATTTCTGCATCTTCATCCAGCCTTCGTAGCCTCGCTGCTGCCGTAGCCCCTGCCGCTACCCCGCCCACAATGACAAACCGTTTCGTTACTCCCCGCATGGATCCTCCTGTGGCATTCGTGCCACAACAAACCGGGAAAAGTATATCAATATTATTATATATAGTCAATATTATATTTGAGTAAATCAGCGGGTTGTACGCTCCGAAAACCGTAACTCAGCCACTACCCGGATCCTGGCCAGTTCTTCCTTTAAGCGGGCTTGACCATTCAGAGGGCCCTGTTCAGGTTTGGTGGGAAGGCCAGTAATTTGCGAGGGTGGCAAAAGATTGGGGTCGACTTCCGAAACAGGTGGGTTCTTTTGTAAGGATGCAAAGCTTTCCGTTACCTTTCTCCAGGAATCCCAAAAAAGTTCCCTGTACTTCCGGTGGGCGAGTTTTCGTAAGATCGTTAGGATCTTCTTCTGGCAGCGGAATCGATCCCGTCCCGTTGTTTCGGGAAGCACATCAAGGAGGGTGTCCAGCTCTTCTTTCCGGGTCCAACACACAGCAGAATGGAGCTTCTCCTCCA
Organism: uncultured Spirochaetales bacterium; assembly: GCA_937991975.1. Classification (GTDB taxonomy): domain Bacteria; phylum Spirochaetota; class Spirochaetia; order DTKZ01; family DTKZ01; genus DTKZ01. The sequence goes on from CALKLC010000079.1 coordinate 5,724, forward strand.
ACAGCAAAAGATCCTCCGTGGAAAGAGGGTCAAGGTCAATGGGGCACACAGGTTCAACCAGGCAGCGAAAGGGAATGGATACGTTCGATGACTTCAAGGGAATCTGTACGAGGGATAGACCTTCCCCCACCGGTAGTACACGGAAAGTTGCATGCAACTTATCCCTCCGATACACCCGGCGAAGGAGTAACTGCAGTCGGTGAGTGGCCAGCACTCGCAGCAATGCAGGAGGCAGGTTGGGACCCCGGGACTGTCCGCTATCCTCGGGAAACGGCTTCGAATTGCCCATCCGTTGACGTGAGGGCACGGCCACTGTACCTGGAGCGGCTTGTTGGTATGGCGCTGCCACCACCGCAGGCACAGGATGGGATGGCCTGGATAATCTCTTGTTCCCCTTCCGTACCCACAGAACGAACTCTACATTCCGATCCCTCCGCAAGTTACTCTGCTTTCCTCCCCTGTAGGTGATGTACTCGTTCGTCAGAAGAGAAGCTTCCCCTTGGGATACACAGAGTTCCCAGAGGGTCTCGAAGGGGATGATCCCATCGGTACTGTAGCTGATAAGCAGATGCTCCGCATCGATCGTTTCCAGCAATGCAGAGAATGCCTCGATCCCCGTCTCCCGGTAACAGTAGGGAGATTTCGTGCGCTTCCAGTCCTTCCGGATCCCTGCCTTGTCCCGTAGCCGGCCATCCGGCCCCAGCTCAAGGGGAACAGGCACTTTGTCCCAGAGGACAATTGTGTTGAGAAGATGGTAATTACTCCCATACTGATGCTGGTTGTACGGAGGATCCAGGTACACCAGATGAAAGGGTTGAGCCAGGGAACGGAAGAGGGAAGTGGCCTCCTCCCGGTACATCCGGCAGGACACAGGGGAATCGATCAGAGGAGGGGGCTCCAGATGGATGGGGCGCAGGATTCTACCCAGGGCATCTTTCCCATGCCCTCCGAATCCCCGGTGGTACGCTTTGAACACACCCGACGTATTTGTGTGGGTCGCCGCTTCGTAGAGAAGAAGGGCGATCAGAATATCCCGGCAGCGGGAAGCCCGGTCCTTTCCCTTCAGGGAAAGGGAGGAATCCATTTCTGACAGGATAGGCCCCTTGTGATCCTCTTTTTCGACAACGAAGGAAGAAAGGGACGAATCCATTTCTGACAGGATAGGCGCCGGGTCAACCCGTTGCGTCGGGGGATACAACCGGTCTATTTCGTTTCGGATCCGATCGATCCGAAGGGCATTCTCCCGTGTATAGAAGAGTCGCTCCTTCCGGTAATCGGCCTTTTCCGGATCATCCGAGGCTGGGGCGTAGTAACGGGTAATGTACTGTTCCTCTTCCGGGGGATCCGGCAGAGTATTCAGGTAATGAAGGATACGCTCGAACTGCTCGAAAGATCCAAAAAGGGTTTCGATGTCCGATGCGTTCGTTTCCAGGTATGCTCTCCCGATGGTGAAGGCGTAGGGTTCCCAGTCGTTCGAAACCACCTGAAATCCCAGATACTTTGCCAACCGGGATACTACTCCGCTCCCTGCAAAAGGGTCTGCAAAAGTTAACCCGGCGAGAGCCGTAGCCCTACAGATCGTGTCCCCATATATTTCCTGCATTGCCCGATGGATCAGGGGAAGAAGCCTCCGCTTATTCCCAATGTAGGCAATAATCTGCTGCGTGAGGTAAGGATGCTTGAAATCCACATCGGCATGATACTCTTCTCTTTTCGAAGGGGTCAACCTTTTAGTATGATGTTTTTCATGCAGGTCTTAGCCAGAGGGATGCAGTCAGGAGCTTCAAAAAGAAAGCATCCCCTTCGAGTAGCCCTCCTTCAGCTACCCGTGCAGGAATCGGATTCTTTCTATACAGATGCCAATATCCCTCTCGCCGCCGGCTACCTGGCGGCCTTTCAAAAGACTTACGCACCAGAGGTCGCCGATATCATCATTCCAGATTCTTCCCTCCAGAACCGTGCGGGGGATGCAGCCCTCCTGCAATGGATCCTGCAGGGGAAATTCGATGTCGTTGGATTCACCCTCTACCTCTGGAACCGGGACCGAAGTCTTTACATTGCCCGGCAGATCCGACAGGCTCGTCCGGAGTGCCTCCTCGCGGCAGGGGGCCCCGAGGTGGCAAACCCCCGGGGACTGGAGGTATTCGATGCTCTATTCGAAGGAGAGGGGGAAGATTCGTTCCTCAAGTTTCTCCAGATGGTGCAGGAGGAGGGGCCTTCTTCCCTACGGTCTGCGCCGGCCTGCCGAACCCTCCACGAGTCAACCTTGCGCTGCGGATCTCTACAACGAGATCATGGAAGCCGGCTGAAGCCCACCCTGTACGAGTCAACCTCGCGCTACCGAACGCCGCACAAGTCACTCTTGTGCCTGCGAACCTCGCACTGGTCTACCCTTTTCCAGTCACCCGTGCGCCAGGGAACCTCACAGCAGCCCGCCCGTTCGCCGTCCTCTGCCAAAAGGCGGCCTCCTTTCCACCGGCCTTTAAAGAGTACTTCTTCGCACCTTCTCTTTGAAAAAAGGGGGAATAACCCCAAAAGCGCATTTCCCCTTCGGTATATCCAGGCTTCTCCCCTTCCCCTTGACAGGATACCCAACCCGTACCTGGAAGGAACTCTGCCGCTATCATCCAGAGATCCCCTCTACCTGGAAACCCTACGGGGATGTCCCCGAAACTGCAGCTACTGTTATTACGGGAAAGCTTTTCCCTTTGTCCGCCATTTTCCGCAGGAACGATTGATGCCCCTCTTTCTACTAGCTTCTGAGCGGGGTGTGACGGAAATCTACCTGATGGACCCCTCCTTCAATGCAGGAGGGGCGAAGGAGCTGGAAGCACGGGTGCGACTGTTACAGGAGGTGAACCAACTCCGCATCCCCCTCCACACCGAACTTGTGCTTGAAAGCGTAACGAAAGAGATTGCCCGCGGAATGCGGCAGGCGGGGTTTCGATCCGTAGAGGTAGGCCTGCAGTCCACCAACCCACGAGCTCTGCGGGCTGTTCGTCGTCCTTTCGATCCAGACCGGTTCCGAAGAGGGGCCCGGTACCTGCAGGATGAGGGGATCGAGGTTCGCACCGGGATAATCCTGGGGCTTCCGGAGGATGACCTTGCCGGGTTCCGCCGAACCCTCGATTTCGTTGAAGAATTAAATTTACAGGACCACCTGGAGGTGTATCCCCTCTCTCTTCTCCCCGGAACAGAACTTCGGGAGAAGGCAGGGGATCTGGGGATCCTCTATATGGAGCATCCTCCCTACTGGGTTCTGGAAACCCCCACTTTCCCTGCCGAAGCCCTGTACCAGGGTGTCGCGGAACTGGAGGCCCGGTACGGGATCGAGTTCCAGCGGCCCATCCTCCCCCATTTTTCCAATAACGGCCCTTTTCTTACCTATGTGGACCTGCGGGAGGAAGCCCAAAAGAGGAGCCTTCGAAAGTCCCCCGAACAAATCTCCTGGAATCTTACCCTCCACATCAATTCTATGCAGCTGGGGGAACCAGACCAACGGGCACACCTGCTGGAAACGGCCCGCCTTCTCTTCCATACAAACCCGTACACGTACTTCAAACTCGTGATCGAGGACGAAGACCCGAGAACGCATCCCCTCTTCGCACCGCCCCTTCAACAGGCACTGGAGGAACTCGCCGCCACCCTGTTCCTTCCCACCCACTATGGGAACCTGAGCCGGACCTACGTGCAGGACTCCCAGGGCCGGTTTACCGTGCGATTGTTCGTGCAGACCAAAGATCCAAAGACCAAACAGTGGGCGGAAGAAAGGGGTTATCTGGATAT
>CALKLC010000080.1 GCA_937991975.1 uncultured Spirochaetales bacterium
CTGCGGATCGGGTACGGGAAGTACAGAAGCAGATCCTTCTGGATGAACGGGAGCGAGTCGAGGTGGAGGGAGGATTGGGCGAACTGAAGCGTCGGTACAGCTGGGATGAGATTCGGGCTTGCCTGGTATCCACCGCGATTACCTGGATATGCATGGCGGCTATTGCCCATAACCGGGGAAAAGCCTACCGGGCTTTTTTGTCTTTTGTTTTCTCTATCACTAAACGCTTATTTTTTACCTCCCAAATCGTTTTTCAGTAGGCCTTAATTAACGTTATCATCATACTATCCCAGCTCCAGCTTGTCTTTAAACCGTTCCAGTTCTTTCCCTTCCAGGCCGGCAGCTTCCCCGCAGGCATCGCAGAGGGCTTCCCACTCGTTCTCATTGAGGGCTCCTTTAGTCCTGAGGCGCTTAAGAAGAGTTCGTAACGCCTCCTTCTCCTTTCCCGAAAAGGGTACTTCCTTCAGCACATACTCCTCAAAGGCTTCCATGGCGAGGGGACAGACCCGTTTGGTAATCTCGAAGATCACCTGCGCGTAGAGACGGATCTCCTTCTGCGCATGGGGATCCATCCGAAGCTTCAGGAAGTGCATCAGGTTGTGAAGATCCATCTGCCAGTACCATTCGGTGTAAGCGCTCAAGGGCAGGACGATGCGGGCCAATTCCCGTGCCAGGCCCGTACCCAGGAGCTCTTCATACTCCTGGTAGGAGCGCTTCTCTGCATTCCTGATCTTTCCCTGGATGGAAGCACCGATCTCGGTCGGAAAGGGCTCGGGAGCACGGCCCTGCTTGTTGTCCTTGCTCTGAGCTGCCAAATCTTCCAGGGCAGGGAGATAGAACTCGTCCTTCAACACGCTGTAACGGCCAGAGATCTCATTGACCCGTGCTGTCCTGTGGCGGATCCACTGCCGGGCCACAAAAATGGGAAGCTTCACATGGAAGGTAAGAACCACCTGTTCAAAAGGGGAAGTATGTTCATTCCGTAACAGATAGAAGATAAGAGCCCGATCCTCCCGGAAAGTCTTTGTCCCCTTTCCATAGGAAACCCGCGCTGCCTGCACGATCCGTTCGTCACTACCCAGGTAATCCACCAGGCGAACGAAACCTTTATCCAGCACGGGGAACTCTTTATCCAGGATTTCCTCTGCCGAAGGAACGATACAATGTGCCATACTCATATCCTACCCGAAATCGTGAAAAGTTTGTATCCTTATACCGTGAGGTGAACGTGCTGTTTAGAAACCAGTTAGTTACCCGGTCAACAGGGGGCAGGAACAGGTTACGCTCATATCTCCTGGCCCCGGTCCTTCTCGTATTGCTCCTGGCAGCAATGCCGCATGTCGCGCAGGCACAACCTAAGGGGGCTTCCCCAAAGAAAGACCCCGTCCGGGTGTACCAGGCCCAGGAACAGGGAGGGGCTTACCAGTTTTACGGCGACAACGATTACCCTATCCCTGTTTGGGTCAGTATCGATTTCCCCACTCTCTACAATCTGAAAACCTCTGTACCCCTTCCCTTCCGCACTCTCCTTCCACCCCGCGCAGAAAAAGCCCCCCTGTTCCAGCTGGAACCTATTCCTGATTCCGGTCGAAAGAGCTTTCGGATGACCGTCTCCTATGCCAAAGGGGATCCCACAACTGTCCGCCCCGATTCCACATTCCTCTACCTCTTTCCCTTCCCCCACGGGAAGAAGTACCGTCTAAGTCAGGGGCCAAACGGGGCCTTTACCCACTACGGAGAAAACCAGTACGCCTATGACTTCGATCTGGACATGGGAAGTCTGGTTACCGCTGCCCGGGATGGTACCGTAGTGGAAGTGAAGGTAGATTCCAACCGGGGTGGTCCTTCAACCGCCTATGCCCAGGATGCTAACTACATTTTGATCTATCATGAAGATGGAACCTTTGGAAACTATGTCCACCTGAAACAGAACGGCTCCCTGGTAAAGGCGGGAGATCGGGTGAAAGCGGGAGATCCCATCGGGTACAGCGGAAACACGGGGGTAAGTTCAGGCCCCCATCTCCATTTCGATGTACGGATCCCTACGGTCGAAGGGAAGATGGTTTCCATCCCCATTCGATTCCTGCACTATGATGGAGAACCTGTTTCCCCTGTTGAGGGAGAGTACTACTACGCTTTCCACCCGGGGAATCCACCTTTCCCCGCAGTGTTCGGCAGCGCATTGAAAGAGGAAGACTTTACCGCACACCGAAAAAAGATTCCTGCCAGCGGGAAGATCGATCTTCGCTTCGAACAGGTAGATTCGACATATATTGTGTATGTGGTTAACGGCCTGCGAAACCCGCAGGAAGTGACGGTGGAGTTCCGGTTGGTAAACCTGGTACCGGGGAAAAAAAGTCCCATTACCGTAACGGTTCCGGGTGAAACCGAAGTGTTCCTGACCCTACTGAAAGCGGTTCCCAGAGCAACGGTTCTGGAGTATGGGTATGCACTGCGGTACCGGCAAGCACCTGCTCCTTGAAGAGCCCGGCTCCGAAACTAATGACAATGGCTGTATATACATTATGTACCGGCAAGCATCTAACCCTTGAAGCGCTTAGCTCTGATCAACGTAGCCTCTGTTCTTTATGCAGGGAGGACTCACCAGCAATTTTTCCTGAAGAGGCAGGCCCTGCTCGGTGTCGCCGGGCGATGGGTGGGATCGCTTTTATTCTTCAGGCACTGTGTCCAGGCTATCGTAACGGGGCGGTGGGCACTGGGGGGTAGGGCTAACTCAGCAGCGGTTCGCTCAATGGGATCAGGAGGGTAAGCCCAGGTTACCGGGGCAGATCTTCCGGGTTCTTATCCACGACCCAAACGGGAACCTTCTTGAGAATGTGCCAAAGGTTACCGGGATAGCTCTTCCGGGTATTTGCGGCGCACCTGGAATTCTTTCTTCTCTACCTTTTCCGCGTTTTTCGTTAGAGCTACCATTTCCTGGTACAGTACGTGTTGAGCCCGAATAGAAGGCTCTCCCTTTTGCGGTTTTTTCCGCACGTACTTCCCCGAGGGGAGAAGGATACTCGCTTTCTTGTTGTCCTTGAAGTATAGTTTCAACAGGTTGATCAACCGTTTCCGAAGTTCTTTCTGGTCGATAGGAAACATCAGCTCGATTCGCCGTTCCAGGTTTCGGTTCATCCAATCAGCAGAGGCACAGTATACTTCCTCGGATCCACCATTTTGAAAGTAATAGATCCGGCTGTGTTCCAGGAATCGATCCACGATACTGACCACTGTAATATTCTCACTCAACCCTTCCATCCCCGGTACTAACATGCAAATGCCCCGAACGTTCAAGAAGATCCGCACTCCTGCCTGGGAAGCCCGATAGAGGGCAGAGATGATATCCGTATCGGCAAGGGAGTTCATTTTGGCCATGATCAGTCCTGGAGATTCCTTTGTGGTGCGGGCAATTTCCCGTTCAATGAGGGTCAAAAGCCTCCCTTTCAGCCCTGCTGGGGCCATAGCCAGTCTCCGCAGGTTGGGAATGGCCGAATAGCCGGTCACTGAATTGAAGAATAGAGCGAGCTCAAAGGTTATATCTTCCCGGGAAGTAAGAAAGCCGATATCCGTGTACAGACGGGCTGTTTTTTCGTTGTAGTTCCCTGTGGACAGATGCGCGTACCTCCGCACGGAATTCCCTTCCCTGCGAGCGATCAGAAGGGCCTTGGCATGAACTTTCAGGTGAGCGATTCCGTAGATCACGATCACTCCTGCTTTTTCCAGCCGGGTTGCCCATTCGATGTTCCGTTCCTCGTCGAACCGGGCCTTCAGCTCCACCAAGGCAGTTACCTGCTTCTTGTTACGAGCCGCCAGTTCGAGGGCCTGAATAATCGGAGAGTCAAAAGATGTGCGGTATAGGGTGATTTTAATCGAAAGAACATCCGGGTCTGTCGCGGCCTGGTTCAGGAAGCTTACTACGTGATGGAAAGATTCATAGGGATGATGGAGGAGGACATCCGTCCGGCTCAATACAGACCAGTAGGATTCATCCTCCGGTAAGGCTGGAGAAGGTAGTGGATTCCAGGGGACATCCCGGAGGGACTCGAACCCGGGAAGAGAGGTAAGGCTCATCAGACTCCCCAGGTCTAGAGGCCCCGGGATCTCGTACACATCCTGTAAGTCCAGATCGATTCTGGCTGATATTGCATCCCGGAGTCGCTCACACCCCCTTACACACGTGAGCCGCACCGCAGGGCTCTGCTCTCGCTGGGCCAAGACCTCTACCATGGCATCGATAAAATCATCGTCCCGTTCCTCGTCTACCCCCATATCGGCATCCCGGGCAACCCGGAACACGAGGGAATCCAGTACCTGATACCCGGGGAAAAGCCTGGCTCCATACTTCTGGATTACGTACTCCAGAACGGTAAAAGCTACCTTTCCCTCTTCTGTTGGCAGAAAAAGGATTCGAGGGATACTCTCCGGTACCTGGATCAGGGCAATCCGTTCTGTTCCTTCCTCCCCATCCTCCATATCCTCTTGTTTCTCCAGAAGGTACGCTATGTACAGCCGAAGGTTTCGGATTGCCGGAAGGGAGGATCCAGAGGAAACCCGCACGGGAGTAAGAACCGGGAACACTTCCTTTTCGAAGAAGGTTTCGATGAACTCCAGGTGCTTGGGTCCCCAAGCAGAGGGCTTTAGGTAAAGGATACCGTGGCTGGCTAGCCCCGGTAGAATCTCTTCATGAAGGGTACGGTACTGGGTGTCCACAATTTCCCGCACTTCCTGTCGGATTCGTTCCAGCTGCTCGGAAGGTCGTAAGCCGGAAGGACAGTTCACCTGGTTCCCTGAAAGAATCTGCCTCTTTACATAAGCCACCCGTATCTGGAAGAACTCGTCGAAATTGGAACTGACGATACAGATGAACTTTAACCGTTCCAGCAGAGGAACGGTTGAATCCATCGCTTCTTCCAGTACCCGCCGATTGAACTGAAGCCAGCTCAGTTCCCGGTTAAAGAATAGAGGTGCATTCGCTTTTGCTTCTTCCTGGGTATGGACTATTTTCTTTTTCTTTCCCATACGTTTCCTTCACAGCATCCGGACTGTATACCCGAATACTTCCTCGAACATTTCGCTCTTCAACCGCAACCCCGCCCGCTCCACCTGAGGGTTCCCACTGTACTCAACCTGCAAGAGGATCTCATCATCCCTCTTCTCCAGGTACACGTTGCGGATTCGCTGGGAATGACCCCTATCCAATCCATCGGCTAATCGAAGGATAGAGGAGAGTTTCAGTACCAGCATCCGTTCCTCCTTCCCTAACATCATGAATCGCGGATGGGAAGGTACGGGAAGAGCCTTACGATGGTACCTCACGATATTTGAGATGATCCGTAAATCCCCCCTCGAATACCCAAACATTTCGGAGTTCGAAATGATGTACTGCCCGTGCTTATGGTGTCTGGCTGTATTGATGAAGTTACCGATGTCATGGAGGATCGCGGCCGACTCCAGGAGGAGCCGGGCATGGCTATCCAACCCATGTTCTTCCTGCAACTGGTTGAAGATCTGCAATGCCAGACGAGCCACGTGAAGGCTATGGGCTTCATCGAAATGGTACTTTCGCCCCAGGCTGATGGCCGAAGCCACCACCTGCGAATAGAACTGTTCTCCCACCGCACGGGAAGTATCCAGGGCAAAGCTTAGCAAAACTCCTTCCCGGATGCTTACATCGGGAACAATGAGGAACTCCGCTGCCGTTGCGTTGAGGAAGTACTTCACCACCAGGAGGGCTGCAACCAACCCTTCTGCCTCGTTGTAGGTCACCTGGAGAAGCCTGACACATTCATCTACCGTACAATGTTTCAACCGGTCCACAAACTCGACGAAAGCGCTCTTCTTGACGATGGAATAATGCTCGTGAACCTTTTTCCCTACCTTTTCCGCTGCCAACCGGACATCCCCCCCGATGGTAACGAAATATTTGATCCGGGAGAGATCGAACTCCGCCTCTAAAAGTTCTTGCGTGTTCCGGATATGTTCACGGATGTACCCTTCCACATGGCTGTAGCTTTCCGATTGGGGGGAAATATGCTGCTGGATCCGTACTGTACCGATCCGTAGCGAATGGGCAGATACCATCTTTCCCCTCTGGAGGAGCATCAGTTCTGTAGTTCCGCCTCCTACCTCGATGATGAGGGTGTTGGTACGTGCTATATCCTTCTTTAGGTTCCGTATGGCATGCTGAACTGCCAGATAGGTAAGGTGGTTTTCTTCGATCCCTTCGATTACATCCACCTTGAATCCTGTCCGCATCCGCACCCGATCGATGAACATGTCCCGGTTCTTCGCTTCACGGATCGCAGCCGTGGCAATGACCCGTACGTTTTCCTGAGAAATCTGCCAGCCCTGTAATAGTTCGAGAAATCCTGTAAGAACCCGAAGGCAAAGTTGCAGAGTTTCCCTGCTGATCGATCCATTGAGGAATACATCCTTTCCCAGAGGCACAGGCCGAATGGCTCGGTCCAGCCTTCTCCATTCCCCTGATGGATCGATTTCGGCAATCACCAGACGGATAGCGGTAGAACCGATATCGATTACTCCCACCAGTCGAGGGGCACCGGTCTTTGTACTACCCATTTTCCTTACCTTTCAATGCTTCAGGCATTGCTGTCAATAGTTCTGCCAGAAGCAAGGCCGCCCCTACGGCAACCGCGTCTTCCAGGAACGTTGAGATCATAACTCGTACTGATTTAACTAAAGATGGCAACGCATGTTTCCGCATGGAAGCTTCCGCAGCCTCCGCGTAGAAACTTCCGAACCGTTCCACGAGCCCTCCCCCCAGAACAAACCCTTCGGGATTCAGGACATGCACCAGGTTCGCCATCCCGATCCCCAAATACCAGGCAGATCGCAGAATGGCCTTTTCCACCTCCTTCTCTCCCGCATCTACCGCTTTTTTCAGTACGCTGCTCTTTATTTTCTTGTAGTCTGTTCCTGCTTTATCCAGTACGGTAGGCGCCTTCCCCGATACAGCAAGAGCCACCACATCCTTTGCGATGGCACTTCGGGACACGAGGGCCTCCAGGTGCCCATACCCCCCACACCCGCACAGGGGCCCATTCGGTTCTACGATGGTGTGCCCCACTTCTCCCGCTCCTCCAAAAGCTCCCCGGTATAGTTCCCCATCCAGGACGATCCCTCCACCCAGCCCTGTTCCAGGGAAAAGTCCGATCACGTGCTTCATCCCCTTTGCTACCCCCTTACGAGCCTCGGCGTAGGTAGCAAGGTTTACATCGTTGTCTACCACCACAGGAAGGGAAAAGGTCTTTTCCAATTGTTTCCGTAAGGGAAAGTTCTCGAACCCCAGGTTCGGAGCTTCCAGCACGATCCCTTTTTGGAAGTTCACCACCCCGGGAGCTCCCATGCCAATCCCTTCAATCTCTGTCAAAGGGATAGAAGCTTCCTCAAGGCACTCTTCGATACACTGGACGATAGCCTTATAGCTTTCCTGTGCCTTTCTGGAAGCTACACTTTTCCGCTTCAATCGGTAAAGGATGTTCCCCTTTTCATCCAAAATACAGCAAAGCATCTTGGTAGCCCCCAGATCGAATCCAATTCGCTTTCCCATGCGTGCACCTTCCTTCTTGTTTTCCCTTCGCCTTCTCCTTTGTATTTCGCATTCCCTCTTTGCCGCACACACAAAGCTGCGGGTACGAAAGCTTAGAGGTACTTCTCCTTCGGGGCGCTACTGGCTCAGAAGCCCGTACGCCTGCTTTAACGCCAATACCCGTTCTACCCCGAAATCTATATCTTCCAGACGGATTTTTCCTTCCTGCACCAGTTCCTCTACGACCGACACTATATCCTCAATTCGATACCGGGTGTAGAGGAGGAGAATATCCACACCTGCCTGGAAAGAATACAGCACCGATTCCTTCAGGGAATACCTGCCGGATAGAGCCCCCATCTCCAGGCCATCGCTCATCACCACCCCCCGAAACCCTAAACGCTCCCGGAGAATTCCGTTCAGGATCCGCCTGGAAAGGGTAACGGGGAACTCCGGATCGATCCGAGGATACAGGATGTGGGCGGTCATTACCACAGGAGCACCTGTTCGGATGGCGCCCCGGAAGGGAACCAGGTCCCGCTGCAATAAATCCTCCTCCGTGAGGGAAAGAATCGGTAGAAGGGAGTGACTGTCTGTCCGGGTACTCCCATGTCCCGGGAAGTGTTTGATGACCGGAATTACCCCTCCTGCCCGCATCCCTTCCAGGTACGCTTTCCCTGCCTCTTCTACCCATCCGGGATCACCCCCAAAGGAACGGTCCCCGATGATGGAAGAATCCCCTTCCTCTACCAGATCCAGCACAGGCGCCAGGTTCATGTTGCATCCCGCTTCCCGCATCTGTACGGCTGTAAGGTAGGAAGCGGAACGGATCAGGTCCGGATCCCGATACATCCCCAGTTGAAAGGCGCTGGGCAACTGGGCAAACTCCTTGAACTGAAAGGCCCGTACCCTCCCCCCTTCCTGGTCGGCACAGATAAAAGGCTTTGGGTACCCTTTCGGATATCCCCGGCGGATCTCTCCTGTCAGCCGTACAAGGTCGGAGAGGGATTCATAGTTCCACCGGTAGAGGATTACCCCACCGGGTTTGGTAGCCCGGATATAAGGTTCCACTTCCTCGATCGGCATCCCTCTTGGGATGTATAGGATACAGCGCTGGGCAATTCGCTCTTGAAAGGAAAGCGCGGCCAGGGATGATCTAACGATCCGCTCCTGCTCTTCCGGATCCCCCCGGAGGGGGCTGTACGGTTCGTACCTGCCGATGGATAGGCTGGCACAGCTAGAAATAAGTACGACAAGGAGGAAAAGCCTGCTTATCGAGCTTTGGAATGGCATGCAGGCTCCTTTTTCCATCTAATTCCCCGATAGGATACATACCCCGTTAGGGTGTGGTACGCTTCCTGTCCCTGGGAAAGAGGGAGGCTTCCTTCACGTTGGAAAGGCCGAGAATCTTCTGTGTAAGCCGCTCCAGGCCAATGGCAAACCCCCCGTGGGGCGGACAGCCGTACTTGAAGATATCCAGGTATGCACCTAATCCTTCCGGTGTTAAGCCGAATTTGGGCAGTGCGTCGAGGAGCATTTCGTACTGGTGGATCCGTCTTCCTCCTGTGGTAATTTCCAGGCCCCGAAATAGAAGGTCGAAACTACGGGTTTTCTGACCTTCCGGATACGCGTAGAAGGGGCGTTTCTTGCGGGGAAAGGCATACACGAACACTGCATCCACCCCATGCTCTTTCACCGCCCAGTCGCATAGGATCCGTTCCCCTTCAGGGTTGATATCGAAGACCTTCTTTCCCCCTTCCCTGGAGATGATCTCCTTTGCTTCATCGTAAGTCATCCGCGGGATCCGGTTCACCTCATCCTCTGTGGGAACCGTTGCCTTGTAGACCTCGAGATCCTCCCGGTTTTCTTCCTGCACCAGCCGGAAGATATGGTTCAGGATCCCCTGTTCCAGATCCATCAGTTCATGCTCCGATTCGATGAAAGCCATTTCCACATCGAGGGACACGTACTCGTTCAGGTGCCGGGGGGTGTCGTGTTTCTCGGCCCTGTACGCATGGCCGATCTCGAACACCCGTTCCAGCCCGGAAGAGATCATCGCCTGTTTGTAGAACTGAGGGGACTGGGCCAGGTACACACGGGTGTCGAAGTACTCTACCGAGAACAACCCTGTTCCCCCTTCGGTACCCGATCCGATCAGCTTGCTAGTTTTGATTTCAGTAAACCCGTTCTGCCGCAGGTACCTGGAAAAGCCCTTTAAAAGGGTAGCCTGGACTTTAAAGATACTTCGGATCTTCGGGATTCGGATCGAAAGCATACGGTTGTCCAGGAGGGCTTCCAATGAAAGCTTTTCCGGATCCTGGTTGATGGGAATCGGAAGGTCGGGATGAGCCTGCGCGAGGATTTCCGTGTTCGCCGCATGGATCTCGAGTCCTCCGGGTGCCTTTTCGTTCTTTCGTACTGTGCCCTGAACAGAGAGCACCGACTCCTGGGTGAATCCTACTTTCCCTTCATAGACCAATTGGACCATCCCTGTTCGATCCCGTAAGAGGACAAAAGAGATCCCTCCCAGTTCTCGAATCCGGTGGACCCATCCCTTCACCTCTACTGCCTGATCCACATAGGTGCCGAGTTCTTTAACCAATATCCGCACTGTTTGCCTCCATCCAGCGAAGGATCTCCTCATCCGATTCCGCATAAAGCGAAGCAGCGATCAGCTTTGTGTACACGCTTTCTGTGGCAAGCCCTCCCATAGGAATCGCTCCTTCTTTCCAAAGTGCATGGGCTGTCACATACCCGGAAAAATCCACAATCCCCTCCTGTTGAGAGGTGCAAAAAAAGTGGACCCCTTCCTGTTTCCCGATTTCAAAAGCCTTTTTCAGGGAAAAGGGACTTTGCCGCAGGTTGGCTGTTCCCGTATCGAAGAGTTCCAGAATAAAGAATCGTACACCCGCCTTGATGAGGGAAAGGAGCTGTTCACCCTGCATACAGGGGAATACTTTTACAATGAACACCCGCCGCACAATGCCTTCGATTCGCATCCGAAGGGATTCCTCTTCCAGCCCTCCTCCAAAGAGGGGGAAAGGCGAGGGGGCTTCTTTCCGTATCCGCTTCTGGTTCCATGTATAGAACCGCATGGGGTCCAGACTGGAGAACCTGAGGTTGACCGGCTCGAATCTCTCACCGCCGAATACGACGGAAACCCCACCTCTGCCCTGAGCAGCCAGTTCTACGGCTTGCAGGATGTTCTGTGCTGCCTCCGTGCCTTCTTCCGGGGGCAGGGAGGCTGCGGTGAACACGAGGGGGATCTCTGCCTTGCCGAAGAGCCAGTGGAATAGGGAAGCGGTATAGGCAAGGGTATCGGTTCCATGGGTAATAACGATTCCTTTCGCGTTTCCTTCCTGAAGAAGGGAGGCTGTTCGAAGAATAAGGGTAGCCCAATCAGCCGGGGTGATCTCTTCGCTCAGAATTTCCTCTCCCGGCAATTCCTCCACCCGCACCCTATCTTTCCAGGCCGGATCCTGCTGGAGAATCTTCTGAATGGCTATACTTCCTCCAGGTACCACCATCCCGTCCCTGTCCCGCCTGCCGGAGATGGCTCCTCCAAAGGTCAGGAGGTAGAGGGAACTCGCCTGAAGCCGTTCCTTCAGGAGGGTCTGCACTACCCGCGGATCCGCTTTTCCTCCCGTTTCCTTCATAATTTGCCCCACGAGGAACCCCCACGGCTTCATGTCACCCTTGCGAATCGTTTCCACCACATGGGGATTCCGGGCCAAAATCTTTTCGACAATACCGCCGATGGTTCCGAGATCCGTAATCTGTTCCCAGCCACGCTCCTTCAGAATCTGAGCGGGAGATTTGTCCTCCTGGAACAGGATTTCCAGCACCTGTTTGCCCAGCTTTCCGTGGATCTTTCCCTCCTGGAGCAGAACCAGAAGTTCGGCAAAACGCTCCGGGCTAAGGGGACTTGCAGGTAGAGTGATTCCCTGCCGGTTCAAAAGTTTCTGCACATCGGAAGAAAGCCAGGTAGCAGCCGCTGCAGGATCCGCTCCCTGTCCTACCGTTCGTTCGAAAAAATCGGCCGTGCTCTTTTCCGCTGTAAGAAACTCGGCCAGAGCCTCGGAAAGGTTGTACTGGGTAAGGAACCGGTTCTTTCTCTGGTCAGGGAGTTCCACCAGACTTTCTTCCACTTCCTTCAGGAAGATTTCGTCCGCAGTGAACGGGGGAAGGTCCGGTTCGGGGAAATATCGGTAATCGTGGGCGCTTTCCTTCCTCCGCATCCCTTCGGTAATGTCCCTATTCTCGTTCCACAGGCGGGTTTCCTGCAGGATCGTTCCCCCCCGGCTAAGGATTTCCTCCTGTCGGGCGATTTCGTAGTTCAAAGCCAGGCGAACGAATCGGGAAGAGTTGAGGTTCTTGATTTCCACCTTCTTCCCCAAACCCTGCCCGCGGAGGTTTACGGACACGTTTGCGTCGCAGCGGAGGGACCCTTCCTCCATGTTCCCGTCGCATACCCCCAGGTAGCGGACCATCCGTCGAAAGTTCTGCAGAAGAACCTCTGCCTCTTCCCCGATTTCCAGGTCCGGCTCCGTTACAATTTCCAGCAGGGGAGTGCCTGCCCGGTTATAATCGAGGAGGGACAGATCCCCCGCATGGATCGATTTCCCTGCATCCTCTTCCAGATGCACCTCATGAATCCGCACCCGTTTCTTCTTCTTGCGAAACTCGATATCCATGTACCCGTTCCGGCCAATGGGAAACGCATACTGGGAAATCTGATAGTTCTTGGGCATATCAGGGTAAAAATAGTTCTTTCGTTCGAATACAGTGACTGGACTCAACTGGCAGTTCAGCGCGCGTGCCACCACATACCCGTACTTTACCGCTTCCCTGTTCAGGGAAGGGAGGACCCCTGGGTACCCCATACAGACAGGACATACATTCGTGTTTGGTTCATCCCCGAACCGGACCGGGCAAGAACAGAACACCTTAGACTGGGTGAGCAGTTGGATATGGATCTCTAAACCGATGAAGGATTGATACACAGCTTAACTCCAGGGTGAAGTATTGGTAGGCGCCTTGGGGGGCGGTACAACCCCGGCGAACCTCCGAGCCACCTGAAACAATAGATCCTCGGCGAAAACCGGTGCCATCAGCTGGAAACCCACCGGCAGACCCCCTTCCAGCCCCGCGGGAAAACTCAACGCAGGGATACCAGCAAGGTTTGCCGCTGTAGTAAACCGATCGGCCACCTTCTGCTGGAAAGGATCCAGACCCTCGGCTCCATGCCTGAAGGCCTGTGTAGGGAATACAGGGGAAAGGATCACATCAACCTCGTGAAACACCCGATCGAAATCCTTCCGGATGGCCGTTCGGATCCTCTGGGCCCGTTGATAGTACTGATCCTGAAATCCGGACCGAAGCACGTAGGTGCCTAACAGGATCCGCAGTTTCACCTCGTCTCCGAACCCTTCACTCCGGGCCTTCCGGACCAGCTCTTCCGGGTTTTCCGCGTACTCCGGCCGGTAGCCATACCGGATCCCTGTGTAGCGGGCAAGGTTCGCGCTGGCCTCTGCCATGGCGATGGTATAATAGACAGGCGCGTAATACTCGAGCATGGAGAGTTCCACCGGCTCTATTTCGTAGCCGAGAGATCGAAGCACCTCCTGGGTAGTTTTGTACGCCCTCTCTACCCCTGCCTCCAGCCCAAGATTTCCCGTAACCACACCGATCCGGCGGACCTGTCTCTCAGCACCCTCATTGCCCCATGCTTTAACAGGCGGTTCTACCGAAGTTTGGTCCCGATCGTCTTTTCCTCGAATATGGGTAAACATTTCGGCAGTGATCTCCACCGTAGAGGCACAGATTCCCACCACATCCAGTGAAGAGGCATACGCCACTAATCCGTACCGGGATACAACCCCGTAGGTAGGCTTTAACCCATAGATTCCACAGAACGCGGCAGGTTGCCGGACTGACCCTCCCGTATCCGAACCGAGGGCAAAGGGTACCAGGCCGCAGGCAACCGCAGCCGCACTCCCGCCGGAGGACCCTCCTGCCACCCGGTCCAGGTCCCAGGGATTGTTCGTCCGCTTGTAGAAGGAAGTGTCGCTGGAAGACCCCATACCGAACTCGTCCATATTGGTCTTCCCCACTACAACTGCCCCTGCCTGCTGTAATTTTTCCACTGCAGTAGCGGTATATGGGGAAACAAACCCTTCCAGGATCCGGGATCCGCAGGTAAGGCGAAACCCTTTGACAGCCAGAATATCCTTTACCGCGAAGGGGACTCCCTTTAGAGGGCCTTCCGCTGAGCTTTCTGTTAGCCCACGACGGGGATCGAACTCAAGAAAGGCTCCGATTTTGGGTTCGATTGTTTCTACATACCGCTGGTACGTCTCTAAATTCTTAGGATCGGATAAAAGACCGATCCAGCGTGTCATGGAAGACATGGGGCCTCACAGTATATTGGGGATAACGATGAATCGAGCCTCTGTTTCGGGTGCATTCTCCAACAGAGAATCCGTATCCGTGAAAGGAAGGACATCATCAGGCCGTGTACGATTCTCCCGTACCAGCGCGTGTGTGGTAGGGGGAAGATCTGAAACATCAACCTCCATCATTTTGGAGAAGTATTGCAACATCTGATCTACCGCCCCCTCGAGCTTTTCGTATTCTTCCTCATCCAGCTCCAGATACGCCAGGGCAGCCGTAATACGAAGTTCCTGTAAATCCATCCTGCTTCAAACTTGTACTATCTCTTAGATTCTCTGTCAAGAAAGAAGCCACTAACACGCTTAACCTGCCTATCTATATATAATAAAAACAAATATTTTATTTGACTTATAGCCCGATTCACGTTATTGTATTAGGTATACTTGCATTGAAATGGGTATGCGGGTATAGTTCTCCCATTTCAATCGGTTTAATCCTAACGATCCTTCTTTTTTGTATCAGCGTGAGGGGAAGTACGTGACTAAGAAAGATTTTCCAACTATTCACTTCTACGACCAGGATTTTGTCGACCTTTACGACCAAACCTGGGCATGGATCCAGGATTTCATGCAGAAAGGAACTCCGGAAAACCAGCTTCAAAAACAGTACTTCAACTATCCCGAAAACAAGACCATCAACCAGTTCGAATCCATCATGTCTACCTTCTTTCTCGTGTACTCGAACCGCAACTTCCCGGCTACTCCCCAGCTGGACAATTTCTACGAGAAGCAGGAACCTTCGGGCGCGATTCGTTCCGATTATAGCATCGTCGATGGAAAACCAGTGTTCCATAAGGACAATCCCGAAGGGGTGAATCCTCCCCTTTTCTCCTGGGCAGAGTACAACCTCTACCACAAGGTAGGAAACAAGAAACGGATTCGGGATATCATGCCTATACTGGAAAAGTACTTTGCCTGGCTCGAAACCACTTTCCGAAGAGAAAACGGGTTGTACGAAGTTCCCCAGGCAGCCACCAAAATGGATAACAGCCCCCGTAAGGGGCTCTGCTATCCAGTAGACTTCAATGCCCAGCAAGCCATCAACGCTCTGTACCTTTCCGAGTTGGGGGATCTCCTGAACGACAAGGAAATCAGTTTCAAGTACAAGCGGCTTTACTTCACTTTAAAGACCCGCATCAACAGCATGATGTGGAACGAAGAGGACGGGATCTACTACGACCTGGATAAGCACGGGCAGCAAATCAAGGTAAAAACCATTGCCTCCTTCTGGCCCCTCCTCGCAGAGATCCCCAACGAAGCGAAGTCAGAAAAGCTCATTGCCCACCTCAAGAATCCTGAAACCTTCGGTACCGAGCATCCCTTTCCTACCCTTGCGGCTAACGAGCCCCTCTTCGAAAAATCGGGAATGGGGTTCCGCGGGTCCGTATACCCACCTTTCACTTTTATGGTGATCAAGGGGCTGGAAAAGTACAACCATTACGAACTGGCCCGTTCCAGCGCCATTCGCCACCTGTACTACATGATCGACACCCTCCATCCCATGGGCAAGGATAGGGGGAACGTATGGGAAGCGTATGCCCCTCGATCCGAAGGCCCCGCAAAGTGGCAGGGAAAGGAAGGGTTTCCCCGGCCACGATTCCTTCCCTACACAGCTTTATCCACCATCACGCTGATGATCGAAAACGTAATCGGCCTTTCCATCAGTCTACCCCGAAAAACAGTGGATTGGATCATTCCCACCCTGGAGGTGATGGGAATCGAGAACCTTTCCCTCAAGCGGAACTTCATCACGATCCTCAGCAACAAAAGTAGCCGGGGGTGGGAAATCCGGCTGGAATCGGAGAAGCTCTACTACTTCACCATCGATATTATCGGGCAGAAGCGGAAAACCCTACCCATTCCATCAGGGAAGTGTTCGATGCTTATTGACAAACTCTAGCCTTTGGGGGAAAACCCTCCCTATGGAACAATTCTTTCCTGGAGACGAGTACGTCACTCCTCCCGATGCGCCCCTCTTCCTGGGAACCCACCTGTTCGGCTGGACGCGGTGGAACCTCTATTTCCGCTTTTTTCGAATCGTACTTCGGTCCCGAGCCATGGCAATCCGTTCTGTGTATGACGATCAGGCCCTGGCTGAACAATCCTACCTTATCATTAAAGCCGTCGAAGGGTGCGGGGGAAAATTCCATATCAAGGGGTTCGATCATATCCGGAAAACCCAGGGCCCTGTGGTGTTCGTAGCCAATCACATGAGCACCCTGGAAACCACGATCTTCCCTGCCCTCATCACCCCCATCAAATCCACTTCCTTCGTTGTGAAAGATACTCTTGTACGGGGCCCTGTGTTCGGTCCTGTGATGCGATCTTTAGATCCCATTGCGGTCACCCGGAAGGACCCCCGGAAGGATCTGACAGCTGTCCTGGAACAGGGGGTAAGGATCCTGGAGAAAGGCCGGTCCCTCGTGATCTTCCCCCAGAGTACCCGTTCGTACGAGTTCGACCCCGCCCGCTTCAATACTCTGGGGGTAAAACTCGCTTCCCGGGCTAATGTGCCCATTATCCCCGTGGCATTGAAAACAGATTTCTGGAGCAACGGTTTGATCCTCAGGGGCTTCGGTAAAGTAAAGCGAAAGGAACCGATCCATATCGAGTTCGGACCTGCAGTACATCTCACCGGCCGGGGCAAAGAAGAGCACAGGCAAATCATCGAGTTCATCACCAGCCGGCTGAAAACATGGGAAGTCCCTGTACTAAAGCGGGAAGAGCCGACCTAGAAAATTTACTCGAAATAAAAACCCGGCCATCTCTCCTGGGGGGCCCTTTGAACCGTACAAACCTTCAAGATTTACCCTATGGATCCCCCTATACCAGTTCGAGAGCTACCCGCACCATGGAGTCGAATGTCCGTTCCCGCTCCTCCGCACTTACCGCTGTTTGATGGGGGAGGCTATCGCTCACTGTGAGAATCGAGAGGGCTTTCACCCTGAACTTTGCCGCTATCGTATAGAGGGCCGCGGATTCCATCTCCACTGCCAGTACCCCATACTCGGCCCAGAGTTTCCACCCATTTGGATCATCGTCGTAGAAGGTGTCACTCGCCAGAACCGAACCGGCCCGCACAGGAATCTCCATCCGCTCTGCCGCCTGCCACGCCGATAGTAACAGGGAAAAATCGGCCGTAGGAGCATAATCCATCCCCTTGAACCGGAGCCGGTTCATGGCCGAGTTGGTGCACGCGCTCACTGCGAGAATCACATCCCGGAGGGCGATATCCTCCTGAAGGGCGCCGCAGCTCCCGATTCGGATCAACCGGTTCGCTCCGTAGGAATCGATGAGTTCATGCACATAGATCCCGAGGGAAGGCATGCCCATCCCCGTACCCTGTACAGAAACCCGTTTCCCTTTGTAGGTTCCTGTAAACCCCAGCATGTTTCGCACCCGGTTGTAGCAACGGGGATTCTCCAGGAAAGTCTCTGCAACGTACTGCGCCCGGAGGGGATCCCCCGGAAGTAGAACCGTTTCTGCAATTTCACCTGGTTTCGCGCTGATATGTACACTCATGGTGCCTACTATACGGCAAGAGTCGAGCTTGCGCAACAAAGAGAGACAGCGCTCAGATTAAGAAAAGAACATAGCCACCCAGTTGAATAAAGAGCGCATCCGTCCAGCCATTCAGCAGCATGGATCATAGTTTGTCAGACATCTTGCCACTACATCCGATTTTCTCTTGTCAAAAAGCCTTCAACGCCGTAAGATACCCCAGATATAGATGGGAAAGGAGTGACAGCAATGGAGTTGAAAGGTAAAGTTGCCCTTATTACAGGCGGAGGCACCGGGTTGGGACGTTCCATCGCGTTGCAACTGGCTCGCGAAGGGACTCACGTAATTATCAATTATTCTAGATCACAGGCCGAAGCAGAATCCACGGCGCAGGAAGTGCAGGCCCTCGGGGTAAAGGCGATTCCCCTGAAAGCGGATGTCTCCAACCCGACAGAGGGGGAAGGGATGATAAAAACGGTAGAGCGCGAGTTCGGCCGGTTGGACATTCTCATCAACAACGCGGGAACCACCAAGTATGTTTCCTTCTCCGATCTGGATGGGCTCCAGGAGGAAGATTTTATCCGATTGTTCAAAACCAACTCCATGTCGAACTTTTTCCTTTCCCGGGCAGCGGCTCCCCTGATGAACCGGGGAGGCGGCGGGTGCATCATCAACACCGTGAGTATTGCAGGGATTCGGCCAGCAGGGAGCAGTATCGCCTACTGCGTATCCAAGGCGGCCCAGATACACCTCACCAGGTGTTTGGCTGTTACCCTGGCCCCCACGATTCGGGTGAATGGAGTGGCCCCAGGTTTGCTTCTTACCCGCTGGGCATCAGGATTTTCCGAAGAACGAATCAAAGCCATGGAAAACAACGCTCTGTTAAAGAAAACTCCCAGTGTGGAAGAAACCGCTTCCACATACATCTACCTGGCTCGGAACGACAGTATCACCGGTCAGATCATCGTAGTGGACGCGGGGACAACCGTGTAGTACGGTGAGGGATCTATGTATCAACGGATCGAAACGAAGGAACAACTATCAGCGGTAGTTGCGAAACAGATCAAAGATCTCATCCGGGAGCAACGGCTGAAACCTGGGGACAAACTTCCCAATGAAATGGAGCTTTCCACGTTGTTCGGGGTGAGTCGGCCTACCATCCGGGAAGCGATGAAGAGCCTGATCTCCCAGAACGTCGTTTCGATCCGCCGGGGCCGAGGCACCTACATCGCCGAAACCCCCGGGATTGTGTCCGATCCCCTTGGATTCGATTTTATCCATACGGCAGACCTTCAGATCGCCCTCATCGAAGCGCGGCTCATCATCGAACCGGGCGCTGCCCGCCTCGCCGCCCGTAACGCCGAGCCGAAGGACATCGAGACAATGAGTAACCTCCTGTGCGAGATGGAAGAATCGATCCAGATGCACCAGGTCCGCATCACCAAAGAACTCGAGTTTCACCGCAGCATAGCCCGCGCAACCAAGAATCCCGTTATCATCCGTATCGTACCGTTGATTGTGGAAGCGATCCAGAAAACCTACCGGGAAGCTCCTCGTACTACGGAAGATCACAGGCAAGCACTGGAAGAACACAGACGGGTCCTCGAGGCAATTCAGTCCCACAACCTCGAGGCAGCCTACCAGGCTATGAAACAGCACCTGGAGAACAGCCTCCAGCGCACCCTATCGAAGAAGCAGGTTCGGGCTCCTTCAACATGATCTGTAGGATCAACATGATCTGTAGGAACTGACATTGCCAGGTGGACATCGCCACCCATATACGCCACGAAACGACAAATAACAATTTTGGCACCACTCATTAACCCTTTGATCGGGCCCTGTGGATCCCCCTGAAGGAATACCACACGGAAAAAATCGCTAACCCGTAGAACAAAAGAGCGATGGGTGATTTAAAAAGCACTGTCCAATCCCCGTGGGAAATGATCAACGCCCTTCCCAGTTCTCGTTCAGCCATGGGCCCGAGAATCAACCCCAGAATCGTGGGAGCGGCAGCGAATCCATGCTTTTTCATGAAGTAGCCCAGGAGGCCGAACACAATCGCCAGACCCATATCGTACACACTGTTCCCGTACGAATACGCTCCCAGAAAACAGAGGGCCAGTACGATGGGATACAGGATCCCCACCGGCACTTTCAGCACCCTGGGGAAGAGAGGAATGGTAATGAGCCCGAGAGCGAGGATAAGGAACTGGGCGATCATGAACCCGGCGAACAGAGCATGGATAATATGGGGGGTCTGGCTAAAGAGGAGAGGTCCCGGACGTACACCGATCAACAGGAGCGCTCCCAGCATCACGGCCGTTACCACATCCCCCGGAATCCCCAGGGTGAGCATCGGGATCATAGCCCCTCCCGTGGTTCCGTTATTGGCTGATTCAGGTGCGGCAATACCCGCCAACTCTCCGGTGCCGAAGGTTTCTGGATGTTTGGAAAACCGCCTTGCTTCGTTATATGCCATGAAGGAGGCGATGGCCCCGCCTGTTCCGGGAATGATGCCAATGATTGTCCCCAGGAGGGAAGAACCAAGGATGACGGGGATCAAATCCTTTAATTCTGTCCAGGAAGGCAAACTACTGCGCACCTTCTCCACGTGGGGAATCGCTTTTTTCCCCAACTCTGCCAGCTGGGCAAACACTTCGGAGAATGCAAACAACCCGATCAATACGGGTACCATGGAAAATCCTGTGAGTAGGCGGGTAATTCCGAATGTGAATCTGGGTGTCCCGAGAGTCGGATCCAGGCCCACCATGGCAAGTAGCAGACCGAAGAACCCCGACAAAAGCCCTTTCAGGAGGGACGATGCAGAAACACTCGCCATGATGGTCAGGCCGAAGATCATCAAGGCAAAGTATTCGGCGGGGCCGAACTTTAAGGCGAGTCTGGCCAGTTGGGGGGCCAGCAGGATCAAGCAGAGAGTGGAGATGACTCCCCCTGCCGTAGAAGCGATTGTAGAAACCGCCAATGCCTTCCCCGCTTTCCCCTGCTTTGCCAGCGGATACCCATCGAGAACTGTAGCGGCCGCCGAGGGAGTCCCGGGTGTAGAAATGAGGATCGCCGATATGGATCCCCCGTACATGGATCCGCAGAACATTCCGCTCATCATGATCAACGCTTCCGCCGGCTCTACGTAAAGCAGGAAGGGCAACAGGAGAATGATCCCTGTCGAACCCGAAAGTCCCGGCAAGGCTCCCACCAGGATTCCTCCCGCGACTCCGATAAAGAGGAATGGGAAATGAGTTACCACATATAGGATTCCTTCGATTGCTGCCTGCATATAGATGCTTCCTTTCTTCTACCAGAGAGATGAAACAGGGAGAGGAACTCGAAAGATGATCCGGAACAACCAGAACAGAATTGCGGTACTGAGGAGAGAAACCAGCAGGATCCTCCAAACTCTCCGCTCCCCGAATAGAACCATCGAACCCGCAAGAAACGGCGGTGTGGCTACCAGATACCCAACGGTATCGATGATGGCAACATAACCCAGGGCAACTAAAAACATCCCCCCAACCCTCTGTAATGCAGCGGAACGGAAAGCCTCCTTAAACCCTTTCCCTTTCTCTTTCTCTTTCTCTTTCTCTTTCCGCGATCGTACGCTGGAGGTTACTAGCCCAACTGACAGAGCAAAGAAACATAAGCTGACGAAACGAGGGTACACCCTGGGATCGAGTCCGCGCTGTTCCGAGGGGAGAGAAAAGGTCGATAAGAAAAAAACCACTGCCAGAATGGCAGTACTGGTACCGTAGAGAATGTTCAATTTGGACATGGTTTGAATCCTGATCGAAGCTTTGAAGTACCCTGCCCCTCGACTCATGGGACGGGAGGCAGGGTCTTACTGTTGAGATTGCCTGGTATCCCAAGGGTAGCTTATTTATACTTACTACCCAGCTTTGCAGACTTCACGATCGTTTCGTAGAACTGGTTTTCCTGTTCCACGAGTTTCTTGAAATCCTCCGTACTTCGGTAGTCCAGGATGATTCCTGCCTTATCCGCCAGTGCTTTGAACTCCGGATCGTCCATCGCAGCCTTGAACGCATCGTGGATCTTCTTGATCCGTTCCGGGGGAGTTCCCTTCAGAGCGGCCAGCCCTCTCCACTGTCCCATGACGAAATCGATCCCCTGTTCCTTCGCAGTCGGATAATCAGGGAACTGGGCCAGTCTCTTTTCGGTGAACACTCCGAGACACTTCAGCTGGCCCGCTGCAAGCTGTGCAACCCCTTCCGGAGGTCCAACCGTAATAGCGTCTACCTGGCCGGCTACCGCCGCTGTAACGGTGGGCCCGCCCCCTGCATGGGGCACATGGTTGAACTTGCACCCCGCCACTGATTCGAATGCAAGGGCGATCATGTGGGTTCCCCCTCCGGAACCGGCATTCCCCAGGTTCACCTGGCCCGGCCGTTTTTTGGCATCTGCCACCAGATCCCGCAGGTCTTTATAGGGCGATTTTGCCGGTGCCAGGAACCATACAGGGGCGGTGGAAATATTGATGATGGGCTCAAAGGAAGATGCATCATAGGGTGTTTGCTGCATGTGGGTAACCGTGATCGACGGAGTAGCCCAGGCCACGATATAGTGCCCATCCGGTTTCTTCGTCAGCGCTTCCACGTATCCAGGTACTGCCGCCCCACCTGGTTTATTGGTGATAATAATTGGTACTCCCAGATACTTGGGGATCACCGTAGAAAAGGTACGGAACACGATATCCGTCGCTCCTCCCGCAGCCCAAGCAATCATGATCTCCACTTCCCTCGTGGGGAATTTTTCTTCCTGTTTCCCTTCTGCTGCCACAGAGAACACAAGAGATAGAAAGATCATGCCCATAATCCCAATCTGAACGAGCCTTTTTAATCTCATAACTCCCTCCTCTTCTTAGAAATGCTTTTATTATACCACCTTTCTACCAGGGGGTGGTACTGCTCAACATTTTCCTGATGCACCCCTCTACACCTCCAGAATATCCGGCCGTCGGAAGGTGTATCCCCCCACCTCCATCTGTAGTACAGGGTAGACGACGGGTTCGGAGAGTACAATGGGCCCCTTCGAGGTGGCGAGTATGGTATCCTCGCTCTTCGTGCCGCTGATGGAGGGGTTCCAGGTGAAGGCTTGATTCTCCTGAACAATTTCAGTGGTTTGCCACGTGACCCGGTAGTCCCGAGGCATGTATCCGATGGATCCACCCTGATGGTGCAGTTCCCATTCGTTGGGATACCCCAGTTGTTTGTACGCTTCGATCCCTGCCTTGAAAGCCTCCACCACAGGTCGACCCGGTAGCGTTGCAGCCATGATCACCGAATCGATGTATACGTTATCCTTGTACTGCTTGCGCAAGGCTGGGGGTACTTTCCCCAACTGGGCAAAGCGGGTAAGGGAAACAATCAACCCTCCCTTGCGTGTGTTGACACTCAGCATGGCCCGGTTTTCGATACGCCGTTCGGTGGTGATGGGATGACGGAACGAAGCGATCCGATCATCCGCCGCACAAAAGGCGATGACGAAATCGATCCGATGCTCCCACAGCTTCTGGGAAAGCCTGCCGATTACCTGGCATTCCTTTTCCCCCCGTTTCAGTTGCTGGAGGGTTTCTTCCGCCGCCCGGGAAGAGAGACGAGCCAGCTCCCGTATCCGTTCTACCTCCCAGGGAGTCAGCGAATACCGCAGCCGGGCAATTTCCCCCGACACATCCATCGCTCCAGGGAACCCATAATCGGCTGCAATGTTTGATCCGCCCAGTTCCTTTACAATGGCTGTCTCCCGCTCATCATGCCAGGGGAAGGAACGGATTTCGTACCCCTGGGCAGGAAGCTCTGCTTCCTTTTCCATCCGTACCGCTTCGATATTGTTACTGACCGCATAGGCCTTTTCCGGGGTAAGCAGCAACCCCACACCCCCCAACTCAGTCGCAATGTTTACGTAACTGATCTCGCCGCCTGTCAACCAGCTGAAGTTTGCCTGCCGTTTCAAATACACAGCACTGAACTTCCGTTCTTCCATGAACCGCCGAATCCGGTTCTGTTTTTCTTGAATCTCTTCTTTAATGAACATGGTTCCATCTTATGGTGTAAGACGTCTGCTGTCAATAGAAAAGGAATGCTAAAATTTACGGGGACTCCAAAACGAAATCCCGGTGCTGCCCCCGCCGATGGAATTCTTTACGGTTAGCTCAGTTTGGATGAATCGACACCCTCCCCTATGCTTGACAAACCCCGCCCCCGCTCTTAGAGTTGAAAACAAAGAACCCGCAAGGACCTATCGGAGGTCACATGGCCGAAAATCGTCCAATCGAAGGCACAAATCCATTGAAGCCCCCCATCAGATACACCTACAAAGACTACCTCCAGTGGCCGGAGGATGAACGGTGGGAATTGATCGAGGGAATTGCATATTCTATGAGCCCTGCTCCTAACCGCCGGCACCAGGGAATCCATCGAGAAATAATGGGGCAACTCATTTCTTATTTCAAAGGGAAACCTTGTAAGCTTTACCCTGCGCCCATCGATGTTTTCCTGCCTGAAACGGATGATTCTCCCGACGACATTTCTACCATTGTACAGCCCGATATCCTTGTGGTGTGCGACCCTGCAAAGCTAAAAGAGGTGGGCATCCTGGGAGCGCCCGACTTCATCATCGAAATTCTATCCCCCGCCACAGCCTTTCGGGATCAATCAAAGAAGAAACTCCTGTACGAAAAACATGGAGTAAAGGAATACTGGATTGTGAACCCGGAAACTCTCGAGGCCCTTATCTATCGGCTGAAAGGAGATCGATACGAGCTCCCGGTGGCAGCCGATCTCAGGCACCCTACGCCGGTCTCCCTGTTCCCCGGACTGGAACTGTCTGTACAGGAAGAGGAGATATAACCTATCTATATAAGCGCGAAATAAGCGCGAAACTTCGAAAAGGAGAAATCCTTAGCGAAGCATCTTGATTAGGGGCTCGAAGAAATCTTTTCCTGGGGAATATGGGGGGAACGGTATGGCAGTAAGAAAGACTTGTAACATTTCATGGTTTCTATGGGCTGTGCTCATTTGGGTAGTTTTATCTCTCACAGGTTGCGAAACCCTCTTGAAAGAGACCCCAGCGGAATCAACGGAAGAATCAACCGAAAGCACGAATACTCTTTTTTATCGCAGGTACACGGAAACACGGTTCTCAATGGACAATACTCTGCAAAGCTATTTCCTGTACAACTACGACAACAAAGGCCTGCTTTTATCTACTCAGAATTATTCTCCCACTTCAACCAACTTAAATCTAATCGAGTACGATGCACAAAATAGAAGGATCCGAGAAAGAAGTGTTTCTTCATTGGGGAACTCCTCGACCCGCACGTACACGTACCTGACGATCGGTCAAAACGCAGGCAAACGCGAAAAACGGCAAGACTTTGACAAGGACGGGAACTTGTTCCAGTATCAGATCTACCTATACGATTCCTCCGGTCGATTCTCCGGAGTTCAAATCTACGATTCATCAGATACTCTTCAGTACCAGGCAACCGTTGAGTACGGAACAAATGGGAAGCAGATTTCCGGCTATCGATCAGATGCCTCCAACACAACAGTGGAACTTTATACATACGACTACAACGAACGGGGACTTTTAAGCAGAAAAAACACAAAGGATCCCGATGGCGTCCTAATGTCCTACATCATCTATTCCTATGAACAAGGCTCGCTGATAGGCGATCAGATGGCATACTTCTACTAACTTCGTTTAACTTCGTTGTAAACGGCCTGCGATGTGGAGAGCGCACACTGTTTTTAGAAGCAGGGCGATCCCCTCCGCTAAAGTTCCTGTCTCGAATGCCATACCCCAGAAGTTGCCGCTCCAATGGAACAGGATTGCTGCTGCAACGCTTCCCTTCGTAGAGAAGAACAGCCAGGTGTACAGAAGGGTATTGGGGAAAAAATCCAGTAAATAGAACAGGAGCCGCAACGGCTCCTTCAACAGATCACCGAGTGGGTATCCTGGAATGAAAAATAGGGGGATGTGCCAGAGACACCAGAAACACGATATCAGCCCGGAAGCGTAGATGGATGAAACACTTCTAAGGAGAGCAGGAAGCCCGTACCCCCGCCAACCGATTTCTTCCGGCACCGGGCCGAATAAGAACACCAGTGCAGCGAAGGGTATGAGTTTCAGGGGGGAATGGAACTCCTCTCTCGGGATCAACTGTTTTTCCGGTGCTCCTAGCAGGATAGAGCCGCAAATCGAAAGGACCTGGAGGATCAAGGGAAAGGCGAATAAAAAGATCCAGGGTTTCCAGGATCCTGACCCAAACAGGAAAAGTCTGCTTTTGAAATCTTTCCATACAGATCTGGATTCTCCCCACGTAAGGAATCCCATAGCAGATACAGAAGGCCCGAGGCCTCCTGCCGCTAGGAGAATGATCCCTAAAAGGCTACCTGCTTTTATATTAGCTGTCACAGAAAGGCTCCAGAAAAACCATGAGAACCCGATGGCAACCAGAAAGAATCCCAGGGGATACCTATACATCAGAAAGCCTCCTTCACCAGGAGGTACACTCCCATTCCTTCAGCAGTGAATCCCACGTCCAGCCGGGCGTTGATCCGCCGTTGAGGATCTAACAAAAACCGAAGCCCTCCCCCCCCGACAATCCTGGAGTTAATCCTCGCAAAATGCTCTACCAGAGAGGGCGCCACGTCCCCTGCCCCCAGAAACAGAACCCCGCCGAATCTACCTGAAAAGGGGAACCTGTACTCCCCCTGTAGGGCCAGGCTGCTCATGTCTTGGAAACGTCCCATGGGATACCCCCTCATGAGGGTCGACCCGCCCAGCGCTGGATAGGATTGAAAAGGAACTTCCCCATACGCGGTCTGCACCTTTCCCTGGAGGGCAAAGACTCCTTTTTTACCTATAGGAATGTATCCCCGGATGTCCAGCTGGAACACACTGTAATCCCAATCTGATCCCCAGGCCCGCCGGTACAGTTCAAATGACCCCTCTGCCAGGATACCCCCAGTGGGGTAAAAAGAGCTATTCCGGCTGTCCCATACACCCCCCAGACCGATCCCGAGTGCCGATCCTCCTTCCCCTCCCCGGATCGAAGAAAGCAAGGGCCCCGGTTCGATCTCGCTGTACCGGTAAGAGAGTCGGGGCCCTGCATAGAGGTGCGGGCTGAACCTCCGGTACACAGAACCTTTCCCTAATAACGTGGAAGGCTTATAGGTTTCCTCCTGCTCCATCCCGGTATTAGAGCCCAGTCCCCAAAAAGAGGCGGGGTAGTGGCTCAGTTCCATATACCCGGCAATTCTGTATTGGTCATTCAACACATACCACTCTGGCTGGACTCCCAGGGATGCCTGCAGGTTCTGCGTACCGGAGAAGAAGAAAACCACCTCGGCAGGTTTCCCCTGCCCCTGATTCCCTTTAAGTTGTGCTGGTTTGCCTGGCTGTACTGGATTGTTTGGGTCTGCCTCTTCCCCATCTTCCTTTCCGCTTTGGGGGATAGCAGAACACAGGATTGCGTATACACCCACCCCTATCCCTGTATCCGGCGTGTAAAAAGGGGCTCCCGCGGGAATCAAGGACCATCCATCAGCGGAAAGCATCCCTGTCGCGAAAAAGCCTACCCATACCAGACAGGATAGAAAGCGGTACCGGGAGCAGTTCCCTGATTTTAACAAGCGGCACCCCACAGGTAATGTCGCACTGTCCGTTTTAGATTCCATCCTACAGGTTTTCACCTTGCCCTTTTCCCTTCGAATCTCCATCTTCATCCTCCTCCGTGATGTGACTGCCTGTATAGATACCGGGTTTATCCAGACTATTCGTCCGCTCCGATCGGTTTGGACGCAGATTGTTTTCTAAATGGTGCCAAAATTGTGGCGGGAGTTGAAAGGGTACCTCTATACTCATGTTGCATCCCCGGCCAAAGTCAGCCTGAACCATGTCCTGTAAAAAGCAGGGCCCTGTAAGGACAGCAAGCTCATTTCAATAGTGCATGTGAGGCCGCCACAATTTTGGCACCACTAACGATTGTTTTTTCCGGTTTGCGGCAGAGTCTTGCGGTACTGGGAAGGGGTGATGCCGGTATACTGTTTGAAAAGGGAGTTAAAGGTGGATTTGGAACGAAAACCCGATTCATACGCGATATCGAGAAGAGGAGCGGTTGAGGATTCCATTAACCGCTGGGAATGCTGCACACGTTCCCGGTTTACCAGCTCGAAAAAGTTCATCCCCAGTACCTGATTGATGGCCTGAGAAAGGTGGTGGGGGGAAAGGGATAATTCCATTGCCAGGTCCCGGAGTGAGAGGGTTTCGTCCAGGTATGCCTGCGTGTCTCTAAGGTGCTCCTGCACCTGATGTGCGATGTCCCGCACCTCTGCCTGGGTAAGGGGGGATCGGGCGTAGGAGGAATCCGTTTTAGGGACAGGCGGTTTGCTTACGGTGACAGGATGCCCAGAATAGAAAAATTCTTCGTCCGCAGCCTCCCCAGGGTTGCTGTTCTGGGAAAGGGGACGCTTTTGGGGGGAAAACCTCCCGGCAGAAATCTCAGGCTGGTTAAAGGCAACAGGGTACCGCAAGGAGGAAGATCCGCCCTCCGCAACCTCGACCGCCGGCTCATCTGGGGGAAGTTTTCCCACCTGCAGGATAGTTTCTTCCTTGAGGATCGCTGGCTGACTCAAGGCTTCATACCCGAGGATGTGGAGAATGCCGAGAACTACCAGGTCGGTGAATCGATTGATGTATTCAGTGAATCCTGTCCAATAGCGAAAAAACACAAGCACAATTACGTAAGCTAAGAGGCCAATCCACCCGAATAAAATCAGGTTCCGCAGCCAGTCCAGGGCAAGCCCTTCAAAGGAAGAGTAGTTCTCCCCAAGGCCCGCGCGGTGTCTTCGAATCCGAAGAAGCAGAATAGCCAGGTACGTGCCTAAGTGCAGGAGCTGGAGACACTGCATGAGGAGAAACCAGGGATCCCCGGGCCTGCGAGTCTCCCAATAGTGGATCTTACCCGCGCCTGATTGAACATAAAAAGGAACGAGTGCCAATGTGTTCAGTATAAAAGGGAGGAAATGGAGAACAGGCCGATTCCATCTTTTCCCTATTATAGAGTTTTCCAGCCCGCCCAGGATTGTTTCCGTATAAAGGTACAAACAGGGGCCCGTAAGAAACGTGAAAGGAGCGCCTATTAAAAGAAGGTGAGGATATCTCCTGTACATTCCGGTTTCGATGATCCAGGTATAGAAAAATCCGTAAGACCAGCTGAAGAGGATAAGGGAGAGGAAACGGTTGGCCTTCCGTTCAACAGGCCTCTTTCTTCTGCCCCACAGGAGGAGGCCGAGAAAGAAGCTGTTTACAGCCCCTACCAGGAACAGGGCATTCCAGGATTCCATCATACCTTTACTACCCGGGGAACGGCCACGTCCCACAGAAGTACCAGGGATACAAACAATAGGGAAATTCCCAGTGCGGGCGCGGTTACTGGAAAGACGGCAGTGAGGAAGAGATACTTCTGCGCGCTAGCCCAAATCAGTCCTGATAGGAGAAAGAGAGCGAGGGTGGTTTTCAATACTCGAGCCATGTAAAAGCCTCGAGGGGGCTTGCGGGCTCCTGGAGTCTTTGGGAGATATAGGCAGAATCGCCGTTCCTTTCTCAGGACTCCCTTTAGCAGAATGAACCCTCTGCCAAGGGCAAGGAGGAAAATCCCAACTGTCAGACCCCACAGGACCCATTCACCCCAGATGATCCGGCTCATTCCTGGGGCAGAGTACCCCTTCCATCGGGTCCATTCACGGAGGACTCGTGCAAAGAGGGGCCAGCTCCGCTGGCTGTTGGTAAGGATCACGATCCCATCCCCTGCAGACGGAATGAGGTGGAAGTGGCTCATCCAGCCCGATCCCTGTCCCCCATGGGACACGGCGAGTGTCCCATCGCTGAAGCGCTCGATGAAGTGGCCAAACCCGTAAAAAGGGAAGGCAAGCCCGTAAAAGCCGGGGATGGATGTTTGGGGCGTGAAGAGGAGTGCTTTGGTGCGGGGAGAGAGAATCTTTTGGGATAAGGAATCACCCGTCCCCTTCTGACCCTCTGCGGCGACAAATCGAGCGATATCCTCCACCGTCGCGAAGAGTCCTCCCGCACCTTTTTCTGGATACACGTAGGGTGGGATGGGTTTCCCCGATACCGAGTACCCCTTCGGCAGGGGTGGGTTCCATCCGGCGTCCCATATATAGCTGGAACGCTCCATCCCCAGGGGAGTCAGTACTTCTTCCTGCATGTAATCGCTAAAAGGCGTTCCCGTCACCTCTTCGATCAGCAATTCCAGCAGGTTGAATCCCGCGTTGGAATAGGAGAAGGCTGATCCTGGCACCCGTTCCAGGATGGCATCCTTCGATAGAGCTTCCTGCAGGGAGGGAACAGGCCCTTCCGGCGGATAGAGGACTCCAATCGTCCCTAATCCGAGCCCTGCTGTATGACTTAATAGACGCCTTACTGTAACCTCCTTCACCGGGTAGGCCGGGGGGGGAAAGCTCCAGTTCTTCAAGTAACTTGTAACAGGAGCGTTAAGGTCTATGCGACCCTCTTCCACCAGCTTCAGCACTCCCCACGCGGTAACGGACTTGGAAATCGATTCCACTCTGCATCGAGTATCGAGAGTGAGAAGTCGACCAGCCTCCTGGTCAGCGTATCCCCATGTTTTTGCCCATACCGGTTCACCTTCCTCTACGAGGGCGATAGCTGCTCCAGGCACCTGGTACTCTTTCATCCATCGAGGGATATCTCGTTCCAGGCTCTGGGTGAAGGCCTGTCTGGGCGC
The DNA here is from genome assembly GCA_937991975.1 of uncultured Spirochaetales bacterium. Taxonomy (GTDB): domain Bacteria; phylum Spirochaetota; class Spirochaetia; order DTKZ01; family DTKZ01; genus DTKZ01. The sequence goes on from CALKLC010000080.1 coordinate 30,308, forward strand.
TTCTTCCTTTGAGGCTTCTGGGTGACAACCGATGAATACTGTGATTTCAAATAGGGCCGCTGCCAACAAACAAAGTGTGGTATACCAACTCTTCCGCATTCAAAGATATTACAATCTCGGTAGACCCTGATCAAGGAGCAGAGCACCTTACCTTGAACAGTCCTGGCCGTAATCGAAAGGTTTTTCATTCGTGGCAGGCCGGCCGGGTCCGTCCGCCTGCGGCAGGGCCCTTTCGACTATGCAAACTTCGCAGCATCTATTGTGAAAAAAGTGCGGCGCACACACAAGCTGCATGGGCGGTGCAATCTAGCGTATCTCAGCACCACTTATCCAGCAATCTGTACAAGAACTCCTACTTTTGCTATATTCCTTCCCCTGGGGATGGAGTTCCCCCTGAACCGCCTTCCGGCTGATGACTCCTGTTACATCTTAATCATCACTTGCTCTTGTGGAGGTTGACTGCATGGAACCCCTGTTCTTTCTTACATCCCTCTGGCTAGCCCTTGCTCTTGGGGCGGCGGTTCTGGCCTACTATCTTAAAGTATCTATCGCTCTGGTAGAGATTTGCGTGGGAATGATCGCGGGCTCGGTTGCGACAGCCGGAGGCTGGTTCGAGTCTCTCGGTACGGGCAATGAAACCCTCCGGTTCCTCGCCTCTTCCGGTGCCGTGCTCCTCACCTTCCTGGCCGGAGCAGAACTGGAGCACGAAACCCTCAAGAAGAAACTCACCGAGGTGTCGGTAGTAGGAATCATCGGATTCTTTGCTCCCTTCATCGGATGTTCGCTGGTGGCCCGTTTTATCCTCGGCTGGGATGTACCGGCCAGTCTCTTAGCGGGAATCGCTCTTTCCACCACCTCGATGGCAGTGGTGTATGCCGTGATGCTGGAGACCGGTTTTAATCAAACTGAGTTCGGAAAAGGGATCCTGGGAGCCTGCTTTATCAACGATATCGGTACCGTTCTGGGATTGAGTCTTATCTTTTCTCCCTTCACCTATAAAACTTTTGTGTTCCTGGGGATAACCCTTGCGGTGCTTGCCCTTCTCCCCGCTTCGAGTCGCTTTATCACCCGCCACTACGCGCATAAAACAGCCGCCATCCGCACAAAGTGGATGCTCTTTATCCTCTTTGCCCTGTCCGCCCTTGCCCTCTGGTCGGGAAGCGAAGCTGTACTGCCCGCGTATCTGGCAGGGATTGTCCTGGCAGAGTTTGCCCGAGTGAACCATACCTGGCTGCGGCGCCTGCGGACCCTCACTGTCGGCTTCCTGACGCCGATTTACTTCCTCCGGGCAGGGACTCTTGTGTCTCTTCCTGCCCTCGTAGGAGGGTTCCTGCTGTTCGTTCTTCTTTTCTTAGGGAAAGTGGCTTCCAAGATCTTCGGCCTGTACCCCGTGATCGCTCGGTTTCGAACGGATCGAAAGGAACGATGGTACTATTCCCTCATGATGTCCACAGGGCTCACCTTCGGAACCATCTCCGCCCTCTACGGACTTACCCATAACATCGTTACCCAGGAACAGTACTCTCTCCTCGTGGCCGCGGTCATTGCCAGTGCGGTTATCCCTACCCTCATTGCCAATGCGGCCTTCCTTCCGGCCCACCTCCTGCCTGCCGCTGTCCCACCCGGTGGCAGCCCGCCCACATTTGGGGACCAAAGTGCCGCTCAACAGGGATCAACACTCCAGGGAGCAGGCTCCAGCCGTGCACAGGCCAAAACGAAGGGGGATGGTAAGGAACTGGATGAGGAAGGGTAGGGAGCCCCGCTATCCTTGCAGCTACGTAGATCAGACAATCCTCAAAGTTGAGGGGTTAGCCGCCGAGACCCGCGTAGGAGACACTCCATTGCTCATAACTCTATCACCTTATTAATTATTAGAGACTCAGACCTTCTGAACGCCCCGTTAAACTCCAAACACCACAGGTACTACCGGAAGATCCGTTTTCGCGAAATCGTTACCCACACACAGGAGAGGAAGCCCCGATACCCTTGCAACTGCGTATGTCAGACAATCTCCAAAGTTTAGGGAAGCTGGATGCCGTCCCTTGCCGAAAAGACGAAACGCGCGGATCGCCTCCCGATAATGATCAGCGGTAAAAGGAATCAACTTGATTCCCATTTTTTGTATGAATTCGTATAGTACAAACTCTTCAACCCTCGTTCGGGAGAGTAATACGATATTAGTTTCCACAAGAGTCGGCGTGCCGATTCCCATGAAATCGGCTCTTTCCATTCTATCCAACAAAAGTTCTTTGACAGGTTCGCCAAAAAATATTGATAGAACCGCAGAGGAATCGAGGATCATACCCCGTTATCTCCGTACCCCAGAATTGCTTCCCGTTCCTCCCGGGAGGGCATTTTCCCCCAGTGTTCTTGAGGGATGGCAGGCCATACATACTCTTCCAGAAATGATCGGACCTGTTCTTTCTTTGGACGCTGAGGTAATCGCTCCAGCTTGTTCTTTCGTAAGAGTAAACTCTGTTTGATCACCTCTGTTTTGCTTTCCCCAGTTATTCTGGCAATTTCTTCAACTAACTGTTCTACCTCGGGATTTTTGATACTCATTGACATACGAATCTCCTCCTCTATAATTAAGTATATAATTATATAATTGATATGTAAAGGATGATTGTTATCTTTTCACCGATTCACAATTTCCTTCTTCACCTTCCCGATGTATAGAAACAGCGGAATCGCCGCAGCCTGAAGAAGGATGGAAAACAGGACACCCGCAGGCAGGAACCGATCGTAGAGAAGACCGAATACGGCGCTGCCGGCAAACCAGGATATCCCATAGACGGTATTGAATACCCCATACGCAGTAGCCCGCTTGTCCGAGGGGATAAGGTCGGCCACCGCGGCACGCATGATCGATTCTTGAGCCCCCATCCCGATTCCCCATAGAACCACTCCGATCACGGCACCTGCCTTTCCCGGTTCTCCAGCGCCTAATCCGCCCCATCCTGTGGTTCCCAACAGAAACGCGGGTATGGCGAACAGGAAGGAAACCCCAGTGGAAACCGCCAGAACAGGCAAACCCTTTCTGTCGTACCATTTCCCAAACCAGAGGGCGGCTACCGCATCTACCCCCATAGCGAGGGCATAGAGGAGAGCCACATGGGAAGGATCTATATTACCCATTTTTGTAAAATGGAAGGCCAGAAGGGGGAAATCTACGAACCCTGCGGCCAGAAGGGACGCGGCCAGCAGGTAGATCCAGTACAATCGGGGGAATCCCAGCGTCTTCAATCCTCTTTCAGGAAAGGACTCCTTGGGTGCTTCAAAAGTGTGGGGACGGGGGTACCGCATGCGGGTATACCCCACAATGGAAAGGGCAACCAGCGCGGGAATTGCAAGAGAAGCAAAAGCCGCCCGGTACGAGTAACCGAGATAAAACACGAGGGCTACCACCAGGGGTCCGGATACCGCACCAATCTGGTCCAGCGCTTCGTGGATCCCGAATCCCAACCCCCTGCCCATCTGGTGGGTTGCATGGGAAAGCATCGCATCCCGTGCAGGATTCCGGATCGCCTTTCCTACCCGTTCCAGAATCATCAGACAGGCAGCGATTTCCCAGGCTCCGGCCAGTGCAAGGAGGGGAACTGCCAGGAGGTTCAGCGTGTATCCCATACCGGTAAAGAGCCAGTACCGTTTCGTCCGATCGCTCAAGGCTCCCGATACAAGCCGCAGAGCGTATCCGAGGAACTCCCCCAGCCCTGCCACAAACCCGACAGTTTTCGCATTCACCCCGAGACTGCCCAGAAACGGCCCCGTGATGCTTCGCGCCCCCTCGTAGGTCATGTCCGCAAAGAGGCTCACCACGCCGAAAAGGATCACAAAGAGGAACGCATCTTTCCGATCGTCCAGACTCCTGTCCGGGCCTTTCTCTCTCTGGTTTTTTATCTGTTTGCTATTCATTATTCCACCCCCCTTCCTCCAAAAAGATACCTCACATCAAGGGCGGGATTTTGTCTTTTCTACCCCGCCACAATTTTGGCACCACTTTTGAACGCCTCCACGTGGCGGAAACGAAGCAGAAGATCCACAAACCGGGGGTCTGTTTCAAGCGGCACAGGATTAGACTTATACAGAGGTACACCACCCCCTGATCCCTCGAGCAATCTGGCATTTGCCTTTGCTGTACCAGGCAGGAATATGTCCGACCGGTCTACTTCCAGTGGTATACCGTCGATCCGGTCTTTCTTTGATCCCGCTAAACCCATCGGCCTATCCTTGATGAGATCTGGCGTTAGGATAAAGGGAGCCGGGCCTGGGTTCCCCATCCTCTCATTTTCAGAGACACCCACCATGGGAAACCAGTACAGGTGGCTTCGGCATCTGCAATCGGTAGAGCCGAACCCTTCCACCGGCACCCCTCCGATCTCCGCTAATTCCCGAGCCAGCTCGCACTCCAGGTTCTGGTAGGAAGCGATGGGATACCCTTTTGCGTACGTGGCGGCCTCCGCCAAATAATCGATATGCCAGTGCAGCTTCTTTCGTTGCACCCTGCTGGAGAGATTCCCCTTTGAGAGATTCCCCTTCAAGAGATTCCCCCCGATACGCAGATGGCGGGCGATTCTCGCTTTGAGCCCTCTCCGGGCAGAACCCGCGTACACGTACCATCCCGGTGGAAAGTCTATCCATCCCAGTGCGCCCACCTCAAGGGCAGCACCAGCTGGAAGAAAGAGGGACACAAGGTAACTCCCCCTGTCCTGCTCTGCCAGCCCCCCATGTGACAGTTCTACGGGAAAGTCCGTGCCGGCCACCCAGGCCTGCCCTTCCGAATCGGCCGCAATCTCGGCCGTATGGATCTGTATCCAGGGTGCTACCGTCGACAGAGTTACTGCAAACTCCGGATCGGTATGCAGGTTGGGGATGAACCTCTTTACTGGACCATGGGTCAGGACAAATACCACATGAGCCCCATACCCTGCTTTAGCAACTTCAGCCAGTTCCCGAAGGTGCCGTACTGCCCGACTACTGGGCGCGTCAGGGAACATAGCCACTCCATGCGCAACAAGAGTACATCCCTTTACTTCAAGAAAATGACCCTTTCCTCCAGCATCTTCAATAAAAAAATCGAACTGGGAATTCCCCCACCGGACTTCCCGCTGGATTTTGCGGGCGCCTGGGAACAAACGGGGAAGGATCAGGGCTTCCGTAAGGCGGTTCAACCGGGAGGAGTATAGGGGCACCACCCTGGTATTCGCATACTTTTTTTCCGGCGGATTCTTGAACGACGGATCCTTTAAATCAACCCCTGCTGAAGAGTAAACTGCTACGAGAGTCCACTCTGTTTTGCGGGAGGTACGGGAATGGAGCGCGTAACCTTCCCTGAATGGAACAACGAATCTTTCATTCTCGGGTTTTTGCGGTTCTTCCTGCACCTTCTCCGCTTCAAGAACGGCATCAGAATCTGCCCTCTTTCTGCGTTCGAGGATCACACGGGTTCCGGGGAATAGAAGTTCCATCAACCTTCCAGGATTAGGGCAATGGGCGGAATACGGATTTTCTATTTGCATTCTGTCGGTACTGGTATTCCCCGACGCATCCCCAGCTTGCCCAATGGGGGCAGACGCAGCAGGTTTGATATTCCTTTTCACCCCCATCACCTCGCCTGCCGGGCTGGTAAAGGCCGCCCCTTCATCTTTCGAAGGCGGAATTCTATTTCCAGACAAGCCAGATTCGGTGCATCCGAACCCGCTATCGCTCGAATGCGGTGCTCCTACCCCTGCTATCTTGGAGACCGCACTTACCCTAGACATGGATCCTGGGGGACAGTCTGTCACCTCCACTCGAAAGCGGTTCGGTCTACGGAAGAAAAAAGCTTCCCGATCATTTTTGAACAGGGGGAACCCCGGAACAGTCACTCTGGTGGGACCAGTCCCATCTGTTTGTGGATCTGGCATGGGAGAAAAGTACTGGAAACAAGCGGAAAAATAAAGGGTATCCTCCTATATCTAGCCCCAGATAGGGGGAGCCTATTCAAGTTCCTGAGCCCTCTCAGTTCAATCAAACAGCATCATAAGTGGTGCTAAAATTGTGGCAGTCACAGGCGCAGTTTCGAGATGCGCTTTATATTTGGAATTCCTTTTTGTATCGGGCCTTTCCGGGATGTACAACGTGGTAGGATCGTAAACTTTCAATCCCACCAACAGTTTTGGCACCACTTCCTACGTTAGTATTACGCTCATAGCGCGTGCACCTCCATATTCCCCTTTGAAGACTGGCACTCAACCACTTGCGATTGCTTAAAGAGTGAATGAAGATGTAGAGAAGGGTGGGAAAAAACGCGAAAAAAGTATATAAAGGACTACAGGAGCGGTCTTAGTCCGCGGACCAATGAGCATGGAAAGTTGTAGGTGCACTGGCCTGCTTACAATTGATATTTGTCTATACACCCTTTATGCACCTATGGTTCGGTTCAGCCCCTCTGGAAATTCGCCACTGGCTGATGCCTATAAGTATAGGGGTAATAGTATTCTTTCTTGTTGAAGCCGAAAAAGTTGTTACCCAGAGAATGTTCCATTCATGAATACCTGAGGGTCCCTTCTATTTCTCTGTTTCGGTCATTCCTTTTACAAACTGTTTTTGCATGGAGATTACTACCAGTACGGGGGGTAACATGGCTAAGATGGTAGTTGCCATAATGATGTGCCATTCGGCCTGCTGATCTCCAACGGCAAGCATGCGGCTTATTCCTATAAGGAGAGTATAGTACTTTTCTTCTGTGGTAATCAGTAAGGGCCAGAGGTACTGATTCCATCCGTAAAGGAATTGAATTACGAACATGGCCGCAATAAAAGTTCTTGTCATAGGCACAAGAATCTGTATTAAAAATCGCATTGGGCTTGAACCATCCATTTGAGCGGCTTCCACAATTTCTCTCGGGATACTTTTGAAGAACTGACGAAACAAAAACACACCTGTTGCGGATACCATCATGGGAAGGATCAACCCTGCATAAGAGTTTAACATCCCTAAATCGGAAATAACCTTATAGGAAGGCATAATCCGTACTTCGATAGGAAGCATGATCGTTATGAATACGGACCAGAAAAAGAAGTTTTGACCGGGAAACCGGAAAAATACTATGGCAAAGGCGGCGATTAAAGAGATAACAATTTTCCCCATACTAATTCCCATGGCCATGATAAAACTATTTTTTAACATGACTCCTGCTACACTACCCAGGTTTTTAGAACCTTCATACATTGCCTGCAGATAGTTGGATAAAAAAAACGATCCGGGTCGAACAGGCATAGGTGCCTGGGTAATGGAGGGAAGATCGAGGGTGGAGGCTACAAAAGCCACATAGACGGGAAACATTACAAGAACTACGCCCAGTATCAGTACCAAATGCCTGATAAAGGTCCTTGCAGGATTGTGCTCAATCATTCAGTCCTCCCCCTAGTACTCCACCCGGCGTTCCACAAAACGAAACTGTAGCATGGTAAGAACAATCACGATACACATAAGTATCACTGATTGGGCTGCAGATGAGCCTAAATTTAAGCCTAAATATCCATCTTTATACACTTTGTACACCAGAATATTCGTAGCCTGGCCAGGCCCTCCTTGAGTAATTTGATGGATGATTCCAAAAGTCTCAAAAAAAGAATAGATACTATTCATCACAATAAGATAAAAGGTTGTTGGAGAGAGGAGGGGGAAAATCACCTGCCAGAACCTTCGGGTCGGACCTGCTCCATCAATAGCAGCAGCCTCTACCAGCGTCATGGGAATATTTTGCAGTCCCGCAATAAAAAAAAGAAAATTGTAGGAAATTTGTTTCCAGGAAGCGGAAATTACCACCAAGATAAAGGCTTGCGTGGGGTTAAGAAGATAGTTCCAGTTAATCCCCATTTGTCGTAACAACCAGGAAATGATCCCCACAGTAGGATTAAATAGGAACATCCAGAGTACACCTGCTACGACGGGGGCTACGGCATAAGGCCAGATTATCATTGTTTTGTAGAACAGCTCTCCGCGTTTCACATGAGAAGCGCTCATGGCGAAGAAGAGGGAAAGGATTAAGGCAGTACCAGCTACAAAAAAACTAAATTGAAAACTTACCAAAATAGAATTCAGGTATTCAGGGTTCTTAAACAGATTGGTAAAATTTTCAAACCACACAAACTCCTGGGACAGTCCAAAAGGATCTTGCATGAACAACGACTGTACCAGAGCCTGCCCTGCAGGCCAAAAGAAAAATACCACTATAATAATCATCTGTGGTAAAAGGAGAATATATGGAAGAACAATCCCAGGGAAAACAGCCTTCTGTGTTTGCATACTTACACCCCCAAGGGAAAAAAGAAGCGCACGCTTCTACCCGCGTGCGCTTCCTTGTAAGTTTCGTGAAGCATAGGTTAACGGTTCACTCGTTCGAACTGGCGAAGAAGTTCGTTTCCTTTTCGCACCGCCGCATCAAGACCTTGTTTCGCTGTTACTTTGCCGGCAAGTATGTCCTCGAACGTTTCGTCTAAAAGTTCCCTTACCTGAGGCATGTACCCAAATCGTATCCCTTTCGAGTTAGATGTGGGAGTCTTAAGGTTGATTTGTAGAACGGAAATGTCTGTACCTGGATTCTTTTCATAGAACCCCTGTCTTTTGGTCACATCATACGCGGCTTTCGTAATGGGTAAATAACCGGTTAACTGGTGCCAGTTAGCCTGTACGTCGGGTTTGGAAAGATAACTAAAAAATCGGGCGACTCCTCGATACTCTTCTGATTTGCGACCCTCCATCACCCAAAGACTCGCTCCTCCAATAATTGTGTTTTGAGGGGCTCCCGGTACATCAGGCCAATAAGGAAGCATGGATACACCAAACTCGAACTTGCATGTACTTTTGAACCCCGCGTACCCCGCAGAGGATTCGGTGTACATGGCTACTTCTTCGCTGGAGAACAGTACGTTTCCTTTGTTGGTTCTTCCTCCATATCGGAAAATATTTTCTTTCTGCCAATCAGATAGTTGCTGAATGTGCCGTACCTGCAGGGGACCATTGAAAGTGAACTCGGTTCCTAACCCTCCAAACCCGTTTTCTAAGGTCCCAAAAGGAACATTATGCCAGGCGCTAAAGTTTTCCAGATGAATCCAGCTCATCCAGGCAGTGGAAAATCCCGCTTTGTATCCCGCTTGAACCAACTTGCGAGCATACTCCGCTACTTCTGGCCAGGTCTTGGGTGGTTTGTTGGGATCTAAACCCGCTTTTTTAAATGCTTCTTTATTGAAGTATAGAACAGGCGTGGAGCTATTGAAGGGCAGAGAAAGCATCCGGCCGTCTGGCGTAGTGTAATATCCTGTTACAGCGGGCAGGTACACGGATGGGTCAAAGGGTTCTCGTGTCTCTGTCATCAACTGGTATACAGGTTTTATAGCCCCCCTGGCGGCCATCATAGTAGCTGTTCCGACTTCGTATACTTGCAGTATGTGGGGAGCCTTCCCAGCCCTGAAAGCCGCAATGCCGGCCGTCATAGTATCGTAATAACTTCCTTTATAGATAGCATTCACTTTATACTCTGACTGGCTTTTATTAAAATTCTCACAGATGGATGCAACGATCTCTCCCAGTCTTCCTCCATGGGCATGCCAGAACTCAATTTCTATGGGTGCTGAGAATACGATCATTGTGACGAAAAAAAAGACAAGACATACAAGATTTCGTTTCATATAGACCTCCTAAATAGTACTGTATACACAAAATATTAAAATATTATAAAGTTATTTTCAACAATTATATATGATCCACAAAATTCCGGGTGCAGGTCCCTCGTAAGCACAGAGGGAAAACCTGTGCTATTTTAAAAAGGGCTTGAGTATAGGGTTTGCGCTGCTGTACATTACCACCATAGTTATTGAACACGGCTCATGCGTATACCAATCTTGAAATTTCCAGGTATCATGGTAAACTATTATAGAACTTAGATCAGCACGCCTAACCAGAACCAGCAAGGAGGTGCACGGGCTTTATGACCCGGCGAAAGTTTTTACGACTCCTTCTGTATGGGGGCGGTTCTCTGGTACTGACTAGCTGTGCGAGGCGCCTAGAAAAAGCAGTTACCCAACCTATTTCCGCTCCTACTAAAAGGGTACGTAATTGGACCCCTGCCTACGCCATACTGGAGGAGCAAGGGAAATTAAAAGAGAAAGTAGAACAGGCTTACTCTATTCTTGAACAATGCCGTCTCTGCCCTAGAGCCTGTGGTGTAAATCGTTTAGCAGGAGGTAGAGGATACTGCAGAGCACCGGGAAAGACAGTAGCAGTGTACAGCGCACATCCACATTTTGGAGAAGAACTGCCATTGGTGGGAACGTTTGGTTCGGGAACCATCTTTTTTTCCCACTGCAACCTTCGGTGTGTGTTCTGCCAAAACTGGCCTATCGCACATGAAGGATTAGGGAATGAAGTGGAAGATGAAGAACTAGCGGCTATGATGCTATACCTTCAACGGATCGGTTGCCATAACATTAACCTCGTTACCCCAACCCACGTCATGCCACACATAGTCCAGGCCACCCGTTTAGCTTTGCACAAAGGCTTGAAAATCCCCCTGGTATACAACACCGGCGGTTATGACAGCCTCGAAGCGGTTACACTACTGGAAGGTATTGTAGATATCTATTTGCCTGATCTGAAGTTTATGGATGGAGCGCAATCCCGAATTTATACCGGTGGAGCTGCCGATTATCCCGCTGTAGCAAAACAGGCTATTAAAGAGATGTACCGTCAGGTCGGAGATTTGGTAGTAAATGAAGAAGGGGTGGCCTTGCGAGGTTTAATGATCCGACACCTGGTTATGCCGAACCGGATAGCGGGAACACGCGAGTTCGTCCACTGGGTAGTAAAGGAGCTTTCCCCCACTGTATATGTGAATATCATGGCGCAATACAGAGTAGAACATCGAGCGTTCGAATATCCTAAGATTGCCCGGGCTATTACGGTTGAAGAGTTTGTGGAGGCTATGGAATGGGCAAAGGATGCCGGGCTAACAAACTTAGACGAACGTTCCCGAGCCCTGTACCAGATATATCGAGGACGGGGCTAAATGTTCCATTTCCCCGGTAGGGGGTGATTGCAAAAGGTACAGCGCCCTTTGGTAAGGTTAACTTGATTGACGAAAAATCCTACCCTCCGAACCACGATATTTTTGCAGTTAGGGCAATAAGTACTCTCTGCCCTGTGTCCGGTTACCCTGGATAGATACACGTATTGTAGACCGACATTCTGAGCTAAAGAGTAAGCCCGTTCTAGGATGGCAACAGGGGTAGGGGGAAGATTGACTAGTTTATACAAGGGGTAAAAACGGGCAAAGTGAATGGGGATGGTTGGGCCTATATGCTCTTTGATCCAGCTAACCAAACGCTGAAGAGAAGCTATGTCGTCATTCAGTGTAGGAATAACCAGGTGGGTAATCTCCACATGGATGCCCGCCTGTACTAACAGCTGGATGTTGTGTAATATCGGCTCCAGCTCCCCTTTGCAGTAAGTACGGTAAAACTCGGGATTAATACTTTTTAAATCGATATTTGCTCCGTCCAGGTAGGGGAGGAATTCTCTTAGGGCAGCGGAAGAGATGTAGGCGCTGGTATGGAGAAGGTTTAAAAGGTTTGCCTTCCGAGCCTGGATAGCCGTGTCCAGGGCGTATTCAAAAAAGGCCGTGGGTTCTCCAAAAGCATAGCTAATAGCCTGGGCTTTAGATGCCAGAGCAAATTGCACAACTTCCGCGGGAGGTAAGGAGTACGCATGAATTTCTTCTGGGCGAACTAACGCCATGTCCCACACCTCACAGAACATGCATTCCAGAGGACACCCCGCTGCAGCAATGGATACGGTTCTGCTTCCCGGCACTATATGGTAGAAGGGGACCCGTTCCACCGGATCGATTTGGACAAGGCTGGGAGTCCCGTAAGTAAGGGTTACTCCCTTCCCCCTTCGGTTTTCCCGGACCCTGCAAATTCCCCGCTGTCCACTGGATAGAGTACAAGCTTTAGGGCACAGCGTACAGGTAAGAGTGTTTCTTGCAGAGGGCTGAAACCAGGGGGAAGGACGAATTCCAAGCAGCCCCTTTTGGGCTGTCTGTGCATGACTGACAGCGGGAGGCATCAGGGATAATAAACCTATCCCACACGTCAGGGTACCGCAGGTTTTAAGGAATTCCCGTCTATCCATGGGATATTCTTTCTGCTATCCATAGTATTATAAAGGCAGTAATATTTGCAAGAGCTGCAAAGTAGAAACAGGCGGGAAGCCCCAGTATCGGGGCAAGGACAATCCCGGCCACCAGGCCCCCGAGGCAAGCCCCCCAAAGTTCTGCTCCATACACAAAGCCAGTTGCACGGTCTACTGTCTTTTGAATTTTAAATAGGCTGGCTGCTGCCAGAGGGAAATCCGCTCCATTTAATCCCCCTGAAAAGAGGGTAAGAAGAGAAAATCCTACGAATACCCAGGCAGGACTGCCGGAGACATGGGGAAGAATGATCCCAATAAGAGTTGCAAAAATACCCAGACCAAATTGGATCCGGGCCAGGGCGGAAAGGCTTGTTAGCTCCTTCATATACTTTTGACTTAAAGAAGTTCCCAACGCAAGGCCGATCATAAAGAGGGCAGTGATAAAGCCGATCATTTCATACACGAATCCGTACTGAGTTTGAAAGGCAAAAAGAAGGGCTACTTGCATACTCATGGTAGAGATCCCGGTGGTAAAAACACAGAAAGTAATTGCATACCTTAAAGGAAGGTTCTGGAAGTTGATTTTTAGTAAAAACCCTCTGAGGTGCAGAAGAAAAAGGATGAGAAACGGAAGAAACAAAGCTGGGATCCCCCAGAAAGGTTTTATGGGGAGCAAGAAAGATAGAAACCGGGATTGATCCTGTCGGGTAAGGGAACTCCAGAAATGTAAACTATGAAAGTACCCTATGGGTCGAAAGTCAGAATTGATGAAGTACTGTTCCTGTACAGGGAGGAGGACTGTAGCCTTTTGTTCTTCCAGGGGCGGTAGGATTAAGGGGCCTCGCTGGGGTGGAAAGAATGCGGATCGAGCTTCCCTTCCATGGGAATGGAGAATCCAATTGGTCCGCAGTAGGGGCCCTTCCAGGTATAAATTTTCTAGAAAGAAGGGGGATATCCCCTCCGCATTGAGTATCCGATGTTGAAACCGTTCTATTAAAATATGGGGGCTTTGAGGGATGCCCTCCGCAGAAAGAGTAGCAAAAAAATAGAGGGTATGTTCCCCCACTGCAAGAACTCGAGGAAATACTGCTCGCAGGGTATGGTAAAGGGTAGCATTTCGGTTGGCTATGGCTGTGCCGCGCAGTTCGGGTGTAGAGGTGGAGTAAAAGCTAAGGACTCCGTCGCGGGAAAGCCTGGAGGCGGCTAGAGCAAAAAATTCCACCGTATAGAATCTATTCAAGGTAGCGGTCGTTGGATCGGGAAGATCCAGGACAATACAATCGTACTGCAGGGAAGAGCTGCGAAGGAACTGACGTCCATCCCCTAAATAAAGATGAACTCGCGGGTCCTGTAGAGCTCGTTGAGTTTTCTCGGGAGCGTAAGGAACAACCAGATCCAGTAGAGCTGGGTCAAGTTCCACATAATCTAAATACGAAATAGGGTGAGATAGGATCCCCCTTAAGGTGCCTCGAAGACCACCGCCGATAAGAAGGACTTTTTGGGGAGAAGGATGTTGCAACAGTGATAGATGGGCAAATTGGAGAGCCGATTGTTCTTCAAAAGCCGTCTGTTCCTCTGCATGTATTCGTTTTCCTTGTTCCTCCAGGTCCGGCGCTGCCATAGTAAATAAGATCTGCCCGCTCTGATATACACTAACCTGTTTTTCCCGTTTGGTTACGGTAAGGAGCCCGTATCGGGAAGATTTGTACCCCAGTACCTGCGCATCCGGGTTCCCCACAGTCCACTGCCATTTTAAAGATAGGTCGTCTGCCCGGTGAACCAACCACAAGCCCAGACCGGTGAGAGCTATACATGCGGTCCCCTGTAAGGCTGCCTGAAGGGGGCTCAGGGAAGGAAAAATCCGGATAGCGGAACCCTTGTACAGAAAAAGTAATGCGATGCCCAGTAAGAGGCTGGATCCTAAGGCAATTTGAAAGGGGCTCCCCAGATGCACCAGGAAAAGGGAAAACCCCAGGCCTCCAATGGCAGTTCCCACTGACTCTGCAATATAGGTTTTTCCACCTATACGAGTATCGGTACCCTGTACGGCTTCCCTCCAGGAACGGGCTAAAAGAACAAACAAGCTCCCGATGAGAAAACAAACAGGGCTCATTACTAAAAGACTGATTGATAGAATATCGAATAGGGATAACATCCCTCCGAAAGGAACAGGCAATATCCCCCGTAAAAGACGAACAGCTCCTAAGGTTAAAGGCAGAAGAAGGGCAACCGCTATCCCCTGTCCTAAAAGAGCCTTCGAAGAATAGCCAGTCTCAATTCTTCGTGCCTGCCATCGGCTGCCCCACCCTGTCCACAGAAGCCAAACAGAAAAAATAATTCCAAAAGAAAGTTCGTTTCCTTGAAAAATAGTAAACAGTTCTCTAAAAAGAAGAGCTTGCCCTACCTGACAGAAAAGGCCGTAGGTTAGCACAGCCATACCGTACGAAACCTTCTGTGCTCCTTCTTTTACCACCGTACAGTAGTATACCTGGTGTGGAAGGAATCGTCAAAGGATGGGTAGAGGGGCAAAAAAGAGTTCATGGTTCTTCCCGTAATGGTTTACAGTCTGCCAGTGCAGTACAATACTAAATCAGCGCTGTTTTCTGGGTTGGTTTAGGGGGTCCTCTGTTCAGTATTGGCGGGTTCTTGAAGGGAGGACTTTTTGAGTTTTCGCTTAGCAGACCGGGTTTTATTGGCAGTATCTGCGGGTCTAAGCACCTTTCCATACAGGACGCATCCTTCTACTCCCGGACTGCAATTCAAGTCCCGCCTCGAACAGTGGTTCGCATCGATTAAATACCTGCAGGAAAAGCTCACTCTCTTTCTCCCACCTGGATACAGGCTCCCGGGTTCTGACTATTTCGTGGTGCCAAAATTGTGATTGCCTCACCGGATGAGTTCCCTACCTGAGGTGTAACACGGTATGAGGGTACCTTCTCCTCTAACGCCACAAAATTGGCACCACTTCTTTTAGGATAAGGTACGCAATCCATATCAGAGTAGTCAAGTATCAGATCGGCCTTCGTGTTTGCGAGGAGAAAACGGGCATGACATTGCCTCCCTTTAGTAGTATATTATACTCAACTTAATCGATTAAGAGGTGCAACATGCCGGATTTAAAGGAAGCTCACAGAATGGCGCTCCAATCGGCCAGGAGTTTCAACGAAAAAGAGGCTTCCCGTTTTATCTATCCCATGGACAAAGAAAATATCTTTCCCCCCGATCTCCCCTTAACCTTAGCTCGATACGGGCTTCTCGGTCTGCGGAGTCCCAAGAAGTACGGGGGATGGAACCTCGATGCCACCGGAGTCGTTTTGGTTATTGAAGAACTGGCCCGGGTATCCCCCGCTATCGCGGACTTCCTCCTATCCATTAACGCGTCTACCGGTGTCCTTTCCCTCTTCGGTTCCGAGGACTTGCTATCCCGCTATCTCCCCTCCGTGATTCGGGGAGAAAAGATCCCGGCCTATGCACTTACGGAACCTCTGGCGGGGTCTGACCTTGCGAGCATACGGACCCGGGCAGAGAAAACGTCCGGGGGCTATCGCCTTACCGGTGCCAAAAGACTCATCACATTAGCCGGAGCCGCAGACTTCGTCATTACCCTGGTGGTAACCGACCCAAACGCGGAAAAACCCAGCCGGGGGATGAGCCTTCTGGTTTGCGAAGAGTTCCACACAGGACGGCTGATAAAAACCCTGGGTCTGCGAGGTCTGGCCCTGGGCTGGATCACCTTTCAAAAGAGCCAGGTGCCCTCTAAAAATCTGCTGGGGAAAGAGAACGAAGGGTTCAAACACATCATGCAATCCCTTGATGGAGGTCGTATTGAGACAGCCGCTCTTTCCGTAGGTCTTGCGCAGGGGGCGTTAGAGATGGCGGTGGGCTACGCAAAGTCCCGTCGTCAATTCGGAAAACCCCTTGCAGAACACCAGGGTATTCGCTTTATGATCGCCGAAATGCAAACCAAGATTGATGCCGCCCGTGCCCTGGTTCTTGAGGCTGCCCGCCTGAAAGACCAGGGAGAACCGTATGCCCGGCTCGCTTCGGCCGCCAAGCTCTTTGCCTCGGAAGTAGGGTTAGAGTGTGCCTCGGCTGCTCTTCAGATCCACGGGGGTGTGGGATACACAGAAGATTTCCCCATTGAACGCTTTTTCCGGGATGCGAAGGCAATCCAGCTCTTTGAAGGGACCAGCGAGATACAGAAGATGGTCATCTCCAGGCATGTGCTGGGGGATTAGGTCCGGATGCGGAACAGGATACGATTCCATAGGGCCGAAAATACGGAAGGGCCTTCCGCTTCGCATGATTGCGTCATTTTCCAGCCTTATGCTACACTTACCTACCATACCGGTATGGCAGATTCGAACCGCATGGAACAGTACAAGCGGCTTCTAACTCAGCTGGAGCCGTTGATCCAGAAAAGCCCTAACCTCGTAGCTGGTATGGCTACACTCGTGGCGCTCCTCCACGGGAAGCTCCGGCATCACTCATGGACCGGGTTCTACTTTGTGGCGGGGGAGGATGAGCTCCACGTGGGGCCGTATCAGGGACCCGTTGCATGCCAGATTCTGAAAGGGCAGGGGGTCTGCCTCGCCTGTGCCTGGAGGGGAGCGCCCGTCGTAGTTCCCGATGTACATGCATTTGACGGACACATTGCCTGCGATCCCCGCTCCAGAAGCGAGATCGTCCTTCCCCTGAAAAAGGACGGTCGGGTTGTGGCAGTACTCGACATAGATTCCCACCAGCCTGCTGCCTTTGACGGGGAGGATGTGGAACCTTTACAGAGGATAGTAAATCTGCTATTGCCTCTTGTGGGTGAAAACTCGCGGATAGGGTAGGATCCCTGCATGTGTATCACGCGGCTTGGATCAAAGGGGCGGCAGACTGCCGATCTTACGGACGTTTACAACCGATCCTCCGTACATTTCCCGCCCCTCTTCCATCCCATTGAATCGGAGTTTCATGCCAGTAATAGAAAGCTAAACATGAAACCACCTCTGAGACCGCCACAAAATTCGCACCACTTACTAGACAGCGCCCCTGGCTCAAGTGTAGGGGCTTAGCGAACCTTCGGAGGTGAAACTTCGTTGAAAGAGAGGTACACCCTATGACTCGAGCAGAGAAAGCCGTTGCCGCGTTTCAGGAAGGGTATAATTGTGCCCAATCCACAGTACTTGCCTTCATGGATGATTTAGGGCTGGAAAAGGAGCTTGCGATGCGGCTTGCCTCCGGCTTCGGGGGCGGGATGGGCCGGATGCAGGAAGTGTGCGGTGCGGTGAGCGGGGCTGTCCTTGTGCTGGGCTCCAGGCACGGCGCTTCTACCCCGGAG
>CALKLC010000081.1 GCA_937991975.1 uncultured Spirochaetales bacterium
CAAAGGTCTCGATTGCATCCCGATATACTTCGATAGAATGCACCTTGTAGAGGGAATCGATCCTTCCTACTTTTTTCGCCTGGGGAATGATGACTCCCAGGTTTCCAGGTATATCCAATAAGGCAGCACGACCCGTAAGAGGGCTATAGAACAGGATTTCAGTATACTTGAGTTCCTTCCCGTCGTGGATCATCAGTTGAACGGCAAAGGGTTTCCCCTGTTGTATAGAAGTAGTTACTGGATCCACCCGGACTTGTTGATAGATGTAAAGCCCGCTTACCAGAAGGATGACAAATACAGAAGCCAGGAAGATCAATCCTGCATCGAACTTCGTTCGACTATGCCCTTTCAAGAATTCCACCCCTCAATTCATCGTACATTTCCCGGGTAATCGGTGCAAGGTTTTTCCGATATTTTTTTTCTTCCTCCAGGATTTCCAGCAACATCTCATCCAATGGTAAGGAAAGAATCTTGGATCGGAATTTTTCATCTACGAATGTCCTGGAGGGTTCGATAGAATCAGCCACGTAGAGGACTTTCCCATACGGATGGAGTTTCGGTTTACCAAGTGTATGGTGACGAATTGCCTCTAACAATTCACTTTCTTCTATTCCAAACCTAGAACGGGCAATTTCGGCTGAAACCAACCCATGGAGAAGAACGGGGTTCTGCTGTTCTAGGGGATCGGGCTGTATCCCCAGAGACAGGGTTCGCTGTAATAATTCTTCAGGGGGGAGCTCCCTCGCTGCATCGTGCAGCAGGCCAATCCAATATCCCTTTCGTGGATCCAGTCCAAATCTGTTTGCCAGGTTCCCGCACAATTCTGCGGTATGCAAAGAATGCAGGAGCCGCCTGGGGGAAAGGTTGGATCGAAGGTATGATAGGATTCGTGCTTCCTTGTTTGCCCTACTCATCCTGGTATAACCCTTGCCTTCGAATATACCAATACACAGAATCAGGCACTAAATAGCGAAAGGCTTTCCCCCTTTTGACCCGAGCCCGGATTTCGGAAGAGGAAATGGGAAGCACGATATTTTCTATATACGATACCTGTACAGGATAGGGAAAGGGCTCCCGCTTCGTCCTGTAAGCTACTATGATATCTACCTCTTTTAATAACCGGTCCACCATCTTCCAGGTAGGGAAGCCCGGCACCAGGTCTTCTCCGATAATGAGTCCGATTTTTCCAGTAATAGGGTACCGATGGTAGAGGTACTCGATGGTGTCCATCGTATAGGAGGTATTCCTGCGTAAGATCTCACAATCCTCCACGAGGAACTCTTCCCTTCCTTCCGTAGCCAGGCGGACCATCTCCAGACGCTTCTCTGGATCATCTTTCTCACTTACAGTCTTATGGGCAGGGCGATAGGAAGGTACGAATACGATTCGATCATACCCCAATGTTACCAGTACCTCTTCTGCAATGTAGAGATGTCCGATATGGATAGGATTGAAGGTCCCTCCCAGAAGCGCCAGTCTCATCCATTCATCCTTCTTCTCTGACCAATCGTACAAAGACCTGGATGAGCGCATCCAGCCCCTGGCGGGTAATGGAAGAAATACCCACTATCGTTTCTCCTGGATACTTGCGTTTAAGCTCTTCCAGGGGTTGTAAAGATTCCAGTAAATCTATCTTAGTACCTACGAGTACTCTCTTTCGTCTTGCCAGCTCAGTGGAGAACTCTCCTACTTCCCGTAAAAGAATGTCGAAATGCTGTAGATAACCTGGTTCGGAAAGGTCTATAAGAAAAGCCAACCCTTTCGTTCGACTGATGTGCCGTAAGAACTTTATACCCAGGCCCACACCTGCCGAAGCTCCTTCAAGGATTCCAGGGATGTCTGCAAGTACGACATCCTCTTCGCCTACGGTTAAGACTCCAAGATAGGGTGTTTTAGTGGTAAACGGATATGAGGCCACTTCGGGGCGAGCGTTGGTAAGTACTTTCAAAAGGCTCGACTTGCCTGCATTGGGAAAACCGACAAAACCTATGTCGGCAATGATATTCAGCTCTACCTTTACCCTAGCCGTTTTCCCGGGCTGGCCTTTCTGGGCAAACCGGGGAGCCTGGTTCTTGGCAGATTTAAAATGAGCATTCCCCTTTCCCCCTCTTCCTCCCATGAGGAATACCCACGAGGTACCTTCTTCGGTGAGGTCCTTCAGGACTTCTCCTGTTTCGGCATCTTTTATAACTGTACCTGGAGGAACAGGTATTTCGATAGATTCTCCATCCTTTCCGTGCCGGAGGGCCCCTTCCCCAGGAAAGCCGTTCTGGGCCTTCAAGATAGGATTCTTCTTCAGATGTCGCAGGGTCTTTAAGTTTCTTCGCACCACAAAAAGCACATCCCCGCCCTTCCCACCGTCTCCGCCATCGGGGCCACCTTTAGGCACGTACTTTTCCCGCCGAAAAGATACACACCCCGGCCCCCCAGATCCGGACGAAAGTTCGAGAATAACTTCATCTATGAAGTGATGCACGGACAAGCCACCGCTTATTCAATGGGTTCAATGGTGACGATTTTTTTTCCTCGTAGAGTTTTGAAAATTACTTTCCCTGCTGTCCGGGCAAAGAGGGTGTCGTCCTTTCCTCGTCCCACATTCTTTCCCGGATGGATCACCGTCCCTCTCTGGCGAACCAGAATTTCTCCCGCCTTTACAATCTCGCTTCCGAACCGTTTGACTCCCAGCCTTCTTCCGGCGGAATCCCGACCGTTCTTAGAACTTCCACCACCCTTCTTATGTGCCATACCTTAATCTCCCTCTTTGATTATGAAAGAAACTTCACCGGGTGCATCTTCTGCCAACCTCTGTATTCCAAACAGGAGAAAATCGGTGATCCCCTGAATGCGGTCCACTCTGTCTGCGGGGACTTCCCCAACCTGCACCGTAAAGGAGCCTTCCTCCGGAGCGGAGACTCGCACTTTCAACTCCTTTTCGGCTCCCAGAAGCTCCCCTCCCGTACGCAGTATTGCTGTTACCGCCGCACATACAGGACTAAACCCAGACGAAACCCTGGAGGCATGCCCCGTAGCTTCCAGGGTTCGAAGGCACCCGTTCCCCTGTACAGAGGCGCGTACCCGAATCACCCTATACCCCTACAATCTCCTCTACCTTCAATAAGGTGTATTGCTGGCGGTGCCCCCACCGTTTCCGATAGTTTTTCCGTTTCTTATACTTGAAACCAATAATTTTTTCTTCCCGTCCATGGTCTTCCACCCGGGTTTTCAGAGTAACCCCCGAAACATAGGGACTACCTACTGAGATATCCCCTTCCTTCCCAACCAGAAGAACGCTGTTCCATTCCACTGTTGCGCCTTTTTCTTCGGGGATCCTATCTACCTTCAGTACCGATCCAGCTTCTGCTCTGTACTGTTTCCCTTTTATTTCCACCAATACGTACATGTACCACTCCCGCTCGAGTTTTTTTGCAGAAGATTCTATACCACAGAAGAGGATAAGCGTCAAGGTAGGTAGGTTTCACCCATAAGAAATAGATCCACTGCGCGTGCCACCTTTCTCCCCTCATGGATGGCCCACACAACGAGGGACTGCCCCCGCCTGCAGTCTCCAGCGGCAAACACTCTAGGGTGGGATGTTGCGAAGCTCCCGGAGTCAGCTTTTATGTTGGACCTGGGATCTTTCTCTACTCCGAAGGCATCTAGGGTACTTCCTTCCGGTCCAAGGAAGCCAAGAGCCAGCAGGACCAGATCTGCTTTCCAGATTTCTTCTGTCTGGGGAATTTCCTTCATGACAGGCTTGCCGCTGGCATCTCTTTGCCATTCTACCCGTACCGTACGGATCCCGCTTACATTCCCCTGTCCATCATCCAGAAACTCCTTTGTGAGGATTCCCCATTCCCGGGGATCTTCTCCGAACCTGGAAAGAGCCTCTTCATGGCCGTAGTCTACCTTCAGCAACCGTGGATACAGAGGCCAGGGAAACTCTTCCGTCCGATTCGCAGGGGGTTTGGGTAACAGCTCAAAGTTCTTGATGCCTGCGCATCCCTGGCGCAGGGCCGTACCCAGACAGTCGTTACCCGTGTCTCCTCCGCCGATCACTACCACCTGTTTACCGTGAGCTGAAAGTGCGCTTCCGTTGAATTCTTTTCCATCCAGAAGGTTTTTGGTACTGAAGGTAAGATATTCCATGGCAAAATGGATTCCTTTCAAGTTTCTTCCAGGAACCTGCATATCCCGCGGCACAGTAGCCCCCAGTGCAAGAATAACCGCATCATACTCTGCCAGTATCTTCTCCGGATCCACGTTCCTTCCTACCCAGCTCTGGGTACGGAACTCTATACCTT
Organism: uncultured Spirochaetales bacterium; assembly: GCA_937991975.1. Lineage (GTDB taxonomy): Bacteria > Spirochaetota > Spirochaetia > DTKZ01 > DTKZ01 > DTKZ01. The sequence goes on from CALKLC010000081.1 coordinate 4,302, forward strand.
CCGCCTCCATGATCTGGATCCGCTTTTGCACCAGCCCTTTATCCAGTTTCATGTTCGGGATGCCGTACATCAAAAGCCCCCCCACACGGTCGGCACGCTCGAACACTGTAATCTCATGCCCTGCCTGGTTCAATAGATCTGCAGCAGAAAGCCCTGCAGGCCCGCTTCCCACAACAGCCACTCGCTTCCCTGTCCGAACTGGCGGGATGCGGGGTACCATCCAGCCCGATTCATACGCCCGATCGATAATGAAGCACTCGTTGTTCTTTATTGTAACAGGGGGCTCATTGATCCCTAACACGCAGGCTGTTTCGCAGGGGGCTGGACACACTCTTCCGGTAAACTCGGGGAAATTGTTCGTTGCCCGCAGTCTCCAGAAGGCTTCCTCAAAGCGTCCCTGGTAGATAAAGTCGTTCCATTCAGGGATGAGGTTCATGATGGGACAGCCGAAGCTGGACTGACAGAAGGGTACCCCACAATCCATGCACCGGGCCCCCTGCCGGATCCGCTCCGATTCATCCAGTTCGATATGGAACTCATTAAAATTCCGGATACGTTCCAGGGGTGGTATATCGGCCACCACTTTCCGGGAATATTCCATGAATCCTGTGGGTTTACCCATGGACAGCCTCCATCATCTCCATCTTCGATGCCTCCATTGCCCTTCTGTAGGCTGGAGAAATGATCTTCAAGAAACGATTTCTCTCCTCTTTCCACCGGGATAAAACCCATTGTGCCTGGGTAGACCCTGTATATTGCAGATGCTTTTCGACTAAATCCAGGATTGTCCGTTCATCTTCTTCCGATTCCAGGGGGGTTACTTCAACCATCTCCGGATTCAGGTTCTCCAGGAAGTTCCCCTCTAGATCCCACACATAGGCGATCCCTCCGCTCATCCCTGCGGCAAAGTTCCGCCCTGTGGGCCCCAGAATTACCACCCGGCCTCCTGTCATGTATTCGCATCCGTGATCTCCCACCCCTTCCACAACGGCGAAGGTTCCGGAGTTCCGGACGCAGAACCGTTCGGCCGCCACACCCCGGAAAAAGGCTTCCCCGCCTGTTGCCCCATAGAGAGCGACATTCCCAATAAGAATGCTTTTTTCAGGAATAAAGCGTGAATTTTTCGGCGGATACACGATGAGTCGGCCTCCCGAAAGTCCTTTTCCTACGTAATCGTTCGCTTCCCCCTCCAATTCGAGGGTAACCCCTCCGGCAAGGAAGGCTCCGAAACTCTGTCCCGCGGATCCAACGGTTTTGATATGAATCGTACCATCGGGTAAGCCTTTGTTTCCCCATTTTTTCGCTATCTGATGACTCAGGAGTGTCCCTACGGCCCGATGGGTATTCCGAACTTCCTGCTGAATCTGAATCGGTTTTCCTGTGAGAATTGCGCTCTCCGCCTGGGAGAGGATCTTTTGATCCAGCGCCCATTCAATTCCATGGTCCTGGGACTTGCAACAGTATACCTGGGTTTGAGGATTGTACTTTTGTGCGGGAGTGAGGAGCTTGGACAAATCCAGGTATTTTGATTTCCACCCCAACACCCTCTCATCTACTTCCAACAGATCCACCCGACCGATCATATCGTTGAACCGGGCAAACCCCAGTTGAGCCATCAATTTTCGGATGTCTTCTGCCAGAAATGTAAAGAACCGAATCACATGTTCCGGTTTCCCTGAGAACTTTGCCCGCAGAAGCGGATCCTGGGTGGCAATCCCCACAGGGCAGGTGTTCTTCTCGCACTTCCGCATCATCACGCAGCCCATACTGATCAAAGCCCCTGTTGCAAATCCAAACTCCTCTGCCCCCAGAAGGGCTGCGATCACTACATCCCGGGCGGTTTTCAGTTGTCCGTCCGTCTGCAGAACTACTCTGCTTCGGAGATCGTTCATCACTAATGTTTGATGGGCTTCTGCCAATCCCAGTTCCCACGGAAGGCCCGAGTGCTTGATACCTGTTAGAGGGGAAGCCCCTGTGCCCCCTTCATGGCCGGAAATCAGAATATGATCTGCGTGTGCCTTTGCCACACCGGCAGCAACTGTCCCTACACCTATTTCGGAAACCAATTTTACGCTGATCCGGGCTCGGGGATTCGCGTTTTTAAGATCAAAAATGAGCTGGGCCA
>CALKLC010000082.1 GCA_937991975.1 uncultured Spirochaetales bacterium
GAGAGGATCCTCGAGTACCTTGCGGTGCGTAAATTGAAAAAGGATACGAAGGGTTCCATCCTCTGCCTTGTGGGCCCGCCAGGAGTGGGGAAAACCTCTATCGGGAAAAGTATCGCTTCCGCATTGAATCGGAAGTTCTTCCGCTTTTCCGTGGGAGGGATGCGGGATGAGGCAGAGATTAAAGGACACCGACGCACCTACGTAGGAGCCATGCCGGGAAAGATCATCCAGGGGCTAAAGATCGTAAAGGCCAAGAATCCGGTGTTCATGATCGACGAAATCGATAAGCTGGGAGTTTCCTTTCAGGGGGACCCTTCCTCTGCCCTTCTGGAGGTGCTGGATCCGGAGCAGAACGTTGCCTTCCGGGATCACTACCTTGACCTGCCCTTCGACATTAGCCAAATCCTTTTTATTGCCACAGCCAACACCCTCGATACAATCCCCCGTCCCCTGCTGGATCGAATGGAGGTGATCCGCCTCTCCGGTTACATCGAGCAGGAGAAGATCGCCATTGCCCGAAAATACCTGATTCCCAAATCCCTCGAAGCTGCAGGCCTCCCCAGGAACTCGGTCAAATACACTGTAGGGGCCCTTACTGAAATTGCCCGGGGCTATTCGCGGGAGGCAGGCTTACGGAACTACGAAAAGGCCCTCGATAAGATACACAGGAAGATCGCCCGGAAGCTGGTTTTGGAGGAAATCTCGCTTCCAGTACAGATCGACGCCAAACAACTGGAAGAGTACCTGGGCCGGCCGCCTTTTACCGAAGAGGAAACGAAGAAGATTACTGCACCGGGACAGGCCATCGGGCTCGCCTGGACCCCCTTTGGGGGGGACACCCTTTTAATCGAAGCGATCGCCAATCCGGGCAAGGAAGGCTTCCGCCTCACAGGCCAATTGGGAGAAGTGATGCAGGAATCGGCCAACATCGCCTATAGTTTTGTACGCCATATCGCCCCCCGCTTTTCCGTTCCAGCTGAATTTTTCGAAAAGAACACGATTCATCTCCACATCCCCGCAGGCGCCACTCCCAAAGACGGCCCTTCTGCGGGAATCACCATGGCAAGCGCGCTTTTATCCCTTGCTACGGGCAAAAAGATCCGCAGGGGGCTTGCCATGACAGGGGAACTCTCCCTTTCGGGGAACGTACTCCCCATCGGGGGGCTGAAAGAGAAAGTGATCGCCGCCCGACGGGGTCGGATCAAGGAAATCATCATCCCAAAGCAGAACGAGAAGGACCTTTCCGAGATTCCCGAGCATGTGAAGAAGGGGATTACCTTTCATCGGGTAGAGCAGATGGATGAGGTTATCAAACTCCTCTTTTAATAGAAACATCCATACAGAACGGAATTGTCGTCTGATACTTCCGTATTCTCTTCCAAAACCTCTTGTCATTTATCAAAAGTGTAGAATATACTACTCAGCATATGAATCAATCTCGGAAAGGGAAGCATCGTGAAACTCCTGCCCTTTCCTCACCACCCCCCCCTTTCTCACCTCCTATCGTGGTAGGCATTGGTGCTTCGGCCGGCGGGTTGGAAGCTTTAGAGCAGTTTTTCCGCAACATGTCTTCGGACTCGGGGCTTGCCTTTGTTGTTATCCAGCATCTCTCTCCTGACTACAAAAGCCTGATGGTGGAGCTTATTTCCAAATATACATCCATGCCGGTATACAGAATCGAAGACGGTATGAAAGTGGAACCCAACTCCATCTATGTCATTCCTCCCAAGCACAATGTAACGCTGTACTACGGCCACCTGTACCTCCATAATCAGGATCACAGTAAGGTACTGAACCTTCCCATCGACATTTTCCTCCGATCCCTGGCAGAAGATCAGGGGGACAGATCCATCGCGATTATTCTTTCCGGAACCGGCAGTGACGGTACGCTGGGTATCCGGGCCATCAAGGGGGCAGGGGGTATGGTGATGGTTCAGGACGAGACTACCGCCAAGTTCGACGGCATGCCCCGCAGTGCCATTTCCACAGGCCTGGTAGATTACATTCTTCCCCCGGATCAGATGCCGGAAGCACTTTTGAAGTTTCTCCAGCATCCATACATGAAAGGCGGCGAGGCGAATGAACAAATTGTCCTGAAAGACCAGAGCGTTCTTCTGAAGATTCTGGGAATCCTTCGGGAACGGACGAATATCGATTTTACCTTTTACAAACCCAACACGATTGTCCGCAGAATCGAACGCCGGATGAGCATCCACCAGATGGATAGTGCGGATGAGTACATTCGATTTCTGCAAGAATCCCCCACGGAAGTACAAACCCTTTACAAAGATCTTCTGATAGGGGTTACCCGGTTTTTTAGGGATGTGGAAGCCTTTGAAACGGTAGCCAAAAAGGTCATTTGTCCTCTACTGGAAGAAAAGAATCCGCAGGAACCTGTTCGAGTCTGGTCTGTCGGGTGCTCTACCGGCGAAGAGCCCTACTCTCTCGCTATGCTTTTTCACGAGGTCATGGAGCAGACGGACCGGTATTTTGACATTAAAATCTTTGCCACCGACTTAGACCGCAATTCTATCGAAACCGCTGGAATCGGTATATACCCGGAAAGTATTGTAACCGATGTACAACCGGACAGACTGGCCAGGTTTTTTACCCATACCGAAAATGGATATCAGGTAAAGGAATCTATCCGCCGTTTGACGATCTTTGCCCAGCATAACATTATCCGGGATCCTCCCTTTTCTAAAATTGACCTCCTGGTGTGCCGGAATATGCTTATATACCTGCAGCCAGGTATGCAAAAAAAAGTTCTTTCCCTCTTTGAGTTTGCCCTGCAACCCAGGGGATACCTGTTTTTAGGAAGCAGTGAGTCTATAGGAGAGTCCCTGGATCAATATGAAACTATAAGTTCCAAGTGGAAAATCTACCGGTACAACGGAACAAAAATTCTAAATCGAAAAACCTACTTCCAGCTAAACGGGGATCGAGTTGCCCACACCCAGGCCATCTATCCTGGCCTGCGCAAAACCATGGATCTGGAAGAGTTCTTGCAGGAAGTAACCGAATCGGCCTTTACCGATTACCTCCCCCCTTCCTTAATCGTAAACGAGGCTTACGAAGTGGTGCACACCCTGAAAGACCCGAATCGATTCCTGAAGATTCCAACCGGTCGATTTACCCAGAACATCCTGAAAATGGTCCGCCCGGAGCTTGCCATTGCCCTCAGCACT
>CALKLC010000083.1 GCA_937991975.1 uncultured Spirochaetales bacterium
AACTCCATCTGGTCCAGGATGTGCTTATGAAGATCAATCCCAGGGGCGATCTCTGCGAGTTCCAGTCCCTTTTCGGTAAGGACCAATACGCATCGTTCTGTCACAAACAGGATTTCCTGCCTTTTCGTTCGAGCGAAGGAGCTGTTAAAGGTGATCTGTTCTACCCGCTGTAGGAACTTTCTGTGTTTGCCCTCTTTCAGGATCCTTACCTCTCCCTTTGCCCACTCCATTTCCAGATTCCCTGCCGTAAAAGTCCCGCAGAACACCACTTTCTTCGCGTTCTGGCTGATGTCGATGAATCCCCCCGTGCCCGGAATACTGGTTCCGAACCTGCTGACATTCACGTTCCCTTCCCGATCTACCTGTGCCATACCGAGGAAGGCGATATCGATTCCCCCTCCGTGGAAGAAATCGAATTGAGCCGGTGCATCGATCACTGCGCCGGGGTTGAAGCAGGCTCCAAAGATATCCCCTTTTGCTGGCACGCCCCCGATAAGTCCCTGTTCAATGCAAAAGGTAATGGAATCTAAAACCTCTTCCTCTGCCGCAATGTTCGCCACCCCGTCCGCGATTCCGTACCCCAGGTTCACGATAGCGCCGGCTTCCAATTCCAGGGCGGCCCTGCGAGCGATCCATTTCCGCACACCTTCCTCCAAGGGCGGCAGTGTTTCCAGAGGCGCTCGGTACTCTCCCGAATATCCGATGTTGTATTCAGTTTCTCCAGTCTGCCACTGCTCCGGGTAATGGACCACCGCATCCACGAGGATCCCGGGAACCTTTACGGCCCGGGCCCGTAACTGGCTTCTGGCGGCCAGGCGTTTCACCTGGGCGATCACGATTCCTGCCGAATTGTGGGCCGCCTGCGCCGCGGAAAGTACATCCAGGTCTGCCGCTTCCTGCTCCATGGAGATGTTCCCCTCTTCGTCTGCGGTTGTTCCTCTGATAATGGAAACATGGATAGGGAAGGACCGGTAGAATAGGTATTCCTCCCCCTCCAGTTCTATGATCCGAACCAGGTCAGATTTGGCTGCCGCGTTCAGCTTCCCGCCCCCATACCTGGGGTCAATGAATGTGTACAAACCTACCTTCGTGATCAGTCCGGGCCGTCTGGATGCGATTTCTCTGGTCAAGAGGGAAAGGATTCCCTGGGGCAAATTGTATGCCTCGATTTTATTTTCCAGCGCAAGCTTTACCATGGTAGGTGACCATCCCCAGTGCCCCCCGATTACGCGGCTTACCATCCCTTCATCTTCCGTGGAGTTAGGCATCAAATATATCATGGATCCCGAGCAGGCCTGCCGATCAAGTCTTGCCACTTTAAAAGATATCTTCTCTATGTAATTTTCCGGAGTCCGGAAAACTGGCGAACCCTGCCGATCTCTCTTGATTATTTATTAGTATTTAAGTAATGTTTAATCGAAAAGAGGAATCAACTATGAAACCTATACAGGTAACCGATGGGATCTTCCGCCTGTCAGCTCACATACAGAATATACTCTTTGAAGGATTATGGCCCATTCCCTATGGGATGACAATGAACTCCTATATCGTAAAAGGGAGGGATATTGCCCTTATTGACGGGGTATGCGGATGGGATGGAGTTCCGGAGACTCTCTTCCGTCAGTTCGACGAGATTGGTCTATCGGTACACGATATCCGCTATGTGGTCTTAAATCATCTGGAACCTGACCACACGGGGTGGCTCACTGCCCTGAAAAAGGTAACCCAGGGGTTCGAACTGGTGGCTACTTCCAGGGCCTTACGCCTGGCCAAATCATTCTTTGGTTTGGATGCGTCTTTCTGTACTTTGCGTCCGGTACAGTCAGGGGACCGCATCGATCTGGGAAATGGGAGAGTTCTCCGATTCGAAGAGATTCCCAACGTGCACTGGCCCGAAACGATGGCTACCTACGAGGAACGTACAGGCACCTTATTCCCCTGCGATGCCTTCGGATCCTTTGGATCTGTGCCCGACCATGCCCCCTTCGATGACCGCCTTTCAAAGAAGGAGCTCGCTTTTTTCGAGGAAGAGGCAATTCGGTACTATGCAAATATCGTGGCAGCCTTCTCTGCAGCAGTGAAAAAGGCGATCGAAAAACTCAGTCCCCTCGATATTCGAATCGTGGCTCCAGGGCATGGGATCGTGTGGAAAAAGGATCCAGAACGGATTGTGGACCTGTATCGCCGGCTGGCCGAGTGGTCTACAGAACCTGCCGAACCGGAAATCACCCTCCTATGGGCGGGAACGGAACGATCCATGGGTGACCTCTTGAAGGTAGTACGGAATGAGGCAGAGGAGGATGGAGTCCGCCTGCATGTCCACAAGGTTCCCGACACCCATATTTCCACCATTCTCGCATCCGTTCTTCGGTCCACAGGTGTGATCATCGGGATCCCCCCTTCATCCGATCCTCTTCCTTCACCGATGGCTCATGTGCTGGACGATCTGGGCAGGAAACGGATGACGAACAGACTTTTCTTCTGGTTCGGGAGAACCGCAGGGATCTATGGGCAAACCAATCTACAACCAGATTCCAGCACAGACGAAGAACTGAACCGCATTTTCCAGAAATACCAGATACGCTGGGAGAATGTATGGGAAGGGGATTCTATAAGAGATGAGATTGATTCTATCCAGCAAGCCGTACGGATCCTGATCAGCAGGATTCGTGTGCGTCAGGAGAGTATGGAAGCCCCCGCCAAATTGGCCAAAGCGGTATAACTAAGAGCCTTAACATACGCCCTAATATGGGATACCCCTTATAACGGGATCGTTACAATTGCCCGGGTACCGCTTACGCCCTCGAATCTGAACGATCCTCCTAGCTGTTCCACCAGGGTATCTATAAGTTCAAAGCCGAAATGACCCTCTTCCCTCTGTTTTGCCGAATGATCAAAACCGATGCCGTCGTCCTCCACCATTAGAATTGCGTTGTCTTTTTCCCGTATGAGGGATACATCAATCCTGCCCGGCCGATTGTCCGGGAAGGCATGTTTAAACGCATTCGTAATCAATTCATTCAAAACCAGACCAAAAGCAGAAGCGCTCCTGGAGCCCATGGTGATGGGTTGAGCTTCAAACGTAAGCTTCAGGTTCGCACCCGAGGAAAACGCATGCGAGAGGCTTGTACATACTCGTTTGATCAATTGCTCGAGAGACACATCAGGCGAGTCCTCGCCCTGCAGAGTTTCATATAGATTGGCCAGAACAGAAACGCGGTTTCGCATATCCAAAAGAGCTCTCTGTGTCCCTATATCCGTTTCCCTGCCCGCCTGTAAGGACGCTAAAGATAGAATCTGATGGAATGTGTTTTTTTTAGATTGTAACGTGCAGAAAACAGGAGATTCCCTTTTTGCAAAATCCCTTCTTCCCTAACCGTATTCGAAATATCACTCGCCAGGATCAGGGCTGAGGGCCGCTCATGGTATTCTATTTGACGGGTTTCGAAAAGCTTGAACGCCATGCGGAGGGAAGCCAGAAGCACTGTTTCGCCCGCACTTTTCAGAACATACCCATAAGCGCCGATCTGATATGTTCGGTCTACGATATCGGCCTCACTGTGACTGCTAAGGAAAAGAAGTGGGATATCCCGCTTTTCCAGGATCCGTCGCGCCGCCTCCGTGCCATCCATCCCCTTCCCCAAATCGATATCCATGAGGATTAAGTCTATGGAGGGCTCTTTCTCGACCGATTCTAAAGCCGCAGCGCCGTTCGAAACC
>CALKLC010000084.1 GCA_937991975.1 uncultured Spirochaetales bacterium
GGAGAATGTCAATATTCAATCCCTCGCAAGGGTAAGCCCGTATACCTCCTGAACTCCCTCCCCTTTCAATACCTCTGCGCAACGGTGCAACGTAGCTCCTGTAGTAAACACATCGTCCAGGAGTACGATGGATAAAGGAAGTCTATCTCCCTTGCAGGCTGACTTAACCGTTTCTCCTTTTACAAGAAAGGCCTTCTTTAGGTTTTCCTCCCTCTGTTCCTTGCTCAGCAACTTCTGCTCTTTCGTGCCTTTAGCCCTGGCAAGTAGGGGTATTACGGGTACAGAACATAGCCTCGAAATGTGTCCGGCGATCAGTCCAATGGGATCGAACCCTCTCTCTTTCATCCGCTCTGGACGGGGAGGGATTGGTACCAGGGGAATACGGGGGAACTCTTTTTCCCATACAGGGTGAAGAAGTTCGGCAAAGAAGAGGCTGAGCCTTTCGTACCCTCTGGACTTATACGCCAGGATTAATTCCTTCACATGAGCCCTGTAGGGAAAAAGAGAGATGTTCCGTTCGAAGGAAAAATGTACCTCCCGGCATTCCATACAGATACCTTGTTCCGAAGTGAGTTCCATCGAACAGATCTTGCATCGCGGCCCTTCTGGAAATTGAAAGAGATCCTTGCATTTCTTACAGAGTGGGTAATCCCCCCCTCGATCTTCCCTCTGGATCCATTTACCGCAGAGAACACACCGTTCAGGTAAGAGGATATCTAGAATTACAGTTTTCACATATAGAATTACAAAGGAAAGAGTGTTTGTGATTCAGCCGGAGGAGAGGATTTTTTCCTCCCCGACGGAATCTTTTCGCTGGATAGACGTTTTTTCCATTGTGCGATGAAGTTCAACGCATCCAGGGGTGTGCTGGTTTCGACGGGAAAGGCGCGAAGTTCCTGTTCCAGTGCGGAAAGGATGGATCCTGCAGGCACCTGTAATCTTGACTTTGGCGATGAAGAGGGGATCTGGAGTAAACTGGAATTTTCTGGCTGGTTCTCAAATTGGGAGAGGATACCGTTTGCCCGATCCAGAATGGTAGTGGGTAGTCCTGCCAGCCGAGCCACATGGATTCCATAGGAGTTGCTGGAAGGCCCCTCCTGCACCCTCTTCAGGAACACAATATCCCCTCCTTCCTCCCGTATAGCCATCGAGAGGTTCTTCATGCGGGGATGATTCAATGCCGTCAATTCATGGTAATGGGTGGCAAAGAGGGTCTTTGCCCGAATAACTTCAAGGAGATATTCCATCACAGCCCACGCAATAGCCAGCCCATCCTTTGTCCCTGTTCCCCTACCCACTTCGTCCATGATGATAAGACTTCTGTCTGTAGCTGTTCGAAGGATATAGGCAGTTTCGTTCATTTCCACCAGGAAGGTGGATTCACCTCGTGCAAGATTGTCCTGTGCTCCTACTCGACAGAAGATACGATCCACCAAACCAACTCGAGCTTCCGCCGCTGGAACGAAACTTCCCATTTGAGCCATGATCATGATCAGGGCGGTTTGGCGCAGGAATGTCGATTTTCCCGCCATATTGGGACCCGTAATCAAGGCAAACAACTTCCCCTCCCCTTCCAGAGAGAGGGAGTTTGGAACGTACTCTCCCGGGGGAAGGTTTTGTTCCACCACAGGGTGCCTGCCATCCTGTATGTACAGATCCTTTGAATCCAGCAGTACCGGTTTCGTGTACCCATACAGTGTAGCTGCATAGGCCAGCGACTGAATCACATCGATCTGGGCTACAGTCGAAGCGAGGGTCTGGATGACAGGAAGTTCCGCTTTTACCTGTTCTCGAATCTTCAGGAATAGTTCCTTTTCCAGGGAAAGGCTCTTCTCTTCCGCATGTTCCAGCTGGGATTCCAGCTCCATCAGTCGTTCAGTGGTGTACCGTTCTCCGCCTACAAGGGACTGCCGCCGAATGAAATGGGAAGGCACGTGGGAAAGGTTCGATTTTGTCACTTCCAGGAAGTACCCGATGATCTTGTTGTACCGAACCTTCAGGTTCGGAATCCCGGAAGCCTTTCGCTCGGATTCCAGGTACTCTTCCAGTATGGATTGGCTGTTCCTTCGAAGATCCCGAAACTGATCCAGTTCAGGGCTGTATCCTGGCTTGATCAACTCCCCTTCGGTAAGCTGAATGGGGGGATTTTCCACCAACCCGCGATCCAATACCTGGATGAGGCTTTGCAGAGGGGGTATCGACTCAAGCGAGAATCCCACCTGTTCCAGGGGAAAAGGGACCCTTTCTGTCAGTTCCAGAGCTTGTTTCAGGGAAGACCGTATGCCAGCAAGATCCTTCGGATGAGCTTTATCCAGTGCAACCCTCGCTACGAGGCGTTCCAGGTCGAGAATTTCGCTGAGCAGGGTGCGCAAGGTCTGCAGCAAAGCTTGTTCATGGTACAACCGATCTACCAGGGTCTGTCGATCCAGGATAGCCTGCTTTTGGAGGAGGGGTTGAAGGATCCATTTCCGGAGCAATCGTTTTCCCATCGCAGTTTTCGTATGGTCCAGTACGGCCTTCAGAGTGTACCGTTCGCCTCCATCCTGCAGGTTCTGTACCAGCTCCAGGTTTCGAAGGGTCGCTTCATCGATGAGGAGGTACTCCTGCTGGGTGTACCTCTTGAGACTTCGTATATGGGGCAATAGGTTCTTTGCATTCTCTTCCAGGTATTCGATCACGATCCCTGCCACCATCACTTCCGGGTC
>CALKLC010000085.1 GCA_937991975.1 uncultured Spirochaetales bacterium
ATCCGCTGGGGGCTGCCATGAGCCAGAGAGCGGTATCCTTTCCTGCTGAAACAGCTTCTTTCAATTTGCGAGCCACCACCTGTGCGGTAAAGGTTCCCATCTCAGCCTCATTGGGAGCTATGTATATGGGTACCTGCCCGGATTTCAATTCTTTCATGGAACTCTCCTTCAGTGTGTATGCTACGTAGAGAGAGATGCAAGGTCAATAGACTCAGAAGCTCATTCCGAAGGCCGTCAAGTATTTGACGCACTGGTTATTTCATCGTATTATTCCCTTCTATTCGGGCTTGTATGCCTAAATGAAAGAAGGAGATCTCAATGAAACGAATCGGAACCATACTCGTCGTGGCACTTCTCGTCTTGGCGGTGATCGGGGCTTGTAAACCTGCCGAGAAAAAGGCGGCAGCCGCCAAGGAAGAAACTATCAAGATCGGTCATACCGTAGCACTCACAGGCCCCAGTGCCACGTGGGGGCAGTCGGAAGCCAACGCATTAAAAATGGCGATTGAAAAGATCAACGCGGGTGGCGGGGTTTTGGGAAAGAAGCTGGAAGTGATCGCGTACGACAACCGCGCGGATCGAATGGAAGCCGTAAATGTGGCTAAACGGTTGATCGAGCAGGACAAAGTAGTTGCCATCATCGGGCCTGCTCAGAGTGGGGTCACCAATGCGATTCGGGAAGTGAACAATTCGGCCAGGGTTCCTGTCATTGCCACGACAGCTACCAACCCAAAGGTCACGGTGAACGACGATGGTTCTGTGGTTCCCTATACCTTCCGGGTCTGCTTCATCGATCCGTTCCAGGGCACTGTGGCGGCTCAATTCGCATTGAAGGACCTGAAGGCAAAGACAGCGGCTGTTCTCTACGATGTGGGTGACGATTATTCTCAATTTTTAGCTAAATACTTCGTGGAAGCCTTCACCAAGGGAGGCGGAAAAATTACGGCCAACGAAGCCTTCCGTTCCGGAGAACTGGATTTCCGCGCCCAGCTGGGAAAGATCAAAACGGGCAAACCGGATGTTCTCTTCATTCCCACGATGCAGAAAGAAGCTGCCCTTGCTGCCAAACAAGCGCGGGACCTCGGGATCACGGCTACCTTCATGGGGGGTGATGGCTGGGCAAGCCCGGACCTGATCGATCTTGCGGGTCCTGCGATCGAAGGTGCCTATTTCGTCAATATCGCTGCTCTGGAAGACCCTGCTATCCAGGATTTTATCAAGGAGTACAAGGCCCGGTACAACGCGGAACCTGTTCTTCCCAACCCCCTGATGGCCTATGACGCGGCCCTCTGGCTGGCTGATGCCATTAAGCGGGCAGGTTCTACCGACGGAGAAAAACTGAAAGCGGCCCTGGAGAGTACGAAGGATCTTCCGGTGCTGACGGGGAAACTCACCCTCGATCCGGCTACCCACAATCCTTTGAACAAGCCAGCCACGATCCAGCAGGTAAAGGATAAAAAGTTCATCTACGTAAAAACCTTCGTTACTACTGATTAGTTGTACCTGTGTTCATCCAGACCATCATTACCGGCCTGTCCATCGGGAGCGTGTACGCCCTGATGGCGGTCGGTTACTCTTTAGTATTTTCGGTTCTCAATTTTTCCAATTTTGCCCATGGAGCGATCATTACCCTCGGTGCCTACATCGCCTGGGCTGTTATGGTGCATTACCTGCAAGTTCCCTTCTTCCCGGCTCTCCTTCTTTCCATGGGGGGAGCGGGGATTCTGGCCTTCCTCAATGAACGGATCGCGTACTCTACCCTGCGGCGTAGAAGGGCACCTTCCCTGTACCTGATGATCAGTGCCATGGGTGTAGCGATCAGCCTCCAGAACCTCCTCTACGCCACCATCGGGGCAAAGCTCTACGCACTTCCGCCTGTGTTTGCCATGGATGTCGTCCATATCGGAGACCTGACCATCAGCAAGATGGATATCTTCGCCTTTGTGTTTTCCGCTCTCACCATCGCAGTTCTGCACCTGATCCTGATCCGGACAAAAGTGGGGGTGGCGATCCGGGCCGCAGCCCATGACATGGAGATGGTTTCCGTGTTGGGGGTAAACCTGGATGTACTGGTGGGAGTTCTATTCTTTCTTGCAGGGAGCCTGGGAGGGATGGCCGGGGTGTTCATGGGGGTAAAGTATATGGTGTACCCCAGCATGGGGTGGATCACGAATAAGGCGTACATTGGAGCGGTAATCGGGGGATTGGGGAGTTTGCCCGGAGCTATTGTGGGAGGGCTGCTACTGGGATTACTGGAAGCTCTCGTATCGGTCAGTTCCCTCGGAGGAACGAGTCTATCCACCTACAGAGACGTGTTCAGCTTCGGGATCCTGGTTATCCTGTTGATCTTCAAGCCCACAGGCTTCTTTGGCCGTCACGTGGAGGACAAACTGTGAAGGAGAGCTGCTGTGGCCTACCTTGAGGCGATCCTGATCAATGTAGCCATCTATGCGATTGCTACTTTAGGACTGGCGATTTTCACCGGCTACACGGGACTGTTCAGTTTGGGACATGCGGCTTTCATGGCTGTGGGTGCCTACGCGGCATCCATCCTGACTTATTTTTACAAGGTACCGTTTCTCATTGCCTTACTCGTGGGGGTGGTCCTTTCGGTGCTTGTGAGCTTCCTCATCGGGTACCCCACGTTGCGGGCCCGGCTTCGGTCCGATTACTTCGCCATTGCCACGTTAGGGTTCGGCGAAGCAGTGAAGGTGATTCTGGAAAACTTCGACCTTACCCAGGGGGCAAGAGGGCTGCCGGGGATACAGAAGTTTTCCACCCTGGGGAACGCGTTCCTCCTGCTGGCAGTGGCAGTGATCCTCTGCCGTAATTTCCTCCGGACCACGTACGGGAGAAAGATCATCGCCATTGGACAGGATCCGGTAGCGGCAGAGATGATCGGGATCCCCCTCCTCTCGAACCAGCTCCTGTCTCTGGGGATCAGTGCTGGATTGGCTGGTCTGGCTGGAGGGTTACTGGCCCATTACACGACCTTTATCCAGCCTTCCATTTTCAGTATGGATCTATCCAGCCTCATTACCGCAGGGGTGGTGTGCGGAGGGATGGGAAGTCTGACCGGCCCGGTAACGGCAGTTGCTCTTTTCGTCATCATCCCGGAATTATTCCGCGGGTTTGCCCTCTGGAGGCTCGTATTCTACGGGATGCTTCTGGTGATCATCATCAACTGGCGTCCCAGGGGTCTTTTCGGGTATGAAGAATTGAATCGGAAGAATTTGCCGAAACTCTTTTCCATCGTGGGGATCACGGGTGGACTTTCTCTCTTCATGCCCACCTACCGTTGGGTGATCGAATCCCGGGGATACGAGATCTTTGCCCTATTTGTGGCCGGGGTTACGGTAGGGGCTGTCACAGGACTGTTCGGTCTTCTGGGAAAGGGGCTTTCCCTTGCATTGGCTCCTGTTGCGGAACGGTACCATTCCGTTCGAAGCCGTCTAGGGAAAAGACTTACGGGACTTGGGGAAGAAAACGAACAGGCGCTTTCATCAATAAAAGAGCACCGGTTTAGGGAGACAGCTCCATCGAAGAAGGTATGTCCCTCCGATGCAACTTTTCTAGCGGGCAAGGCGGCTGACTCAAAGGAGGGCCTTTTTTCGGGAGATCCGAATGCCGAAAGGGGGGCTCGAAGCGCTGGCCAACACATAGAAAGCATAGGGGATGCGGAAAGTGGCGGGCCTACGTATTACAGGGAGACCTCTCCTATCCTGGAAGTGAGAGAGCTACGAAAGAACTTCGGCGGCGTGGTGGCAGTGGATGGGTTTAGCTTCTATCTGAATAAAGGAGAACTACTGGGTTTGATCGGGCCCAATGGATCGGGGAAAACTACCGTATTCAATCTTATAAGTTCCGTGTATCCGGTAGATGGGGGTACAATCCTTTTCCAGGATAAGGACATTACCGAGTGGGGACCTACGGAGGTCGTGGGAGCAGGAATCGCTCGAACCTTTCAGAACATCCGGTTGTTCGGGTCCATGACAGTCCTGGAAAACGTACAGGCAGCCCTCCATCGGGAAGGTACGTACAGTCTTTTGGAAGGGTTCCTCCAGTGGCCGAGGAGTGTACCCCGGGTGGAACGGCGGCTACGGGATGAATCCCGCAGGCTATTGTCCATCGTAGGGCTGGAGAAGGAATCAGATCGAAGAGCATCCACCTTGCCCTACGGGCTGCAACGGAAACTGGAGATCGCCCGGGCCCTTGCCTTAAGACCCAGACTCCTCCTCCTCGATGAGCCCGCGGCAGGAATGAACCCGCGGGAAGCCTCTGAACTGGTGGAACTGATCCAGCGGATTCACCGGGACGAGGATCTTTCCATCATTCTGATCGAGCATCACATGGATGTGGTAATGAGTCTCTGTCCGCGGATCCTGGTTCTGAACTTTGGTCGTTTGATTGCTGAAGGAACTCCAGAACAGATACAGGGAAACCCCCTGGTCCTGCAAGCCTACCTGGGAGAGAAAGCGTATGCTGTTGTCCGTTGAGGGATTGAATGTCTTCTATGGGGAAGCGATCCACGCTCTTCGGGACGTGAGCTTCAGTGTGGAAGAGGGAGAAATAGTTTCCATCATAGGGGCCAATGGCGCGGGAAAATCCACCCTCATGTGGACCCTGGTGGGTCTACTGAAACCGAAGTCTGGAAGGATCCTTATGCGGGAGAAACCCGTTCGACCGATCCCTCACCTTTCTGTAGCTGCAGGGATTTCCCTGGTACCGGAAAGAAGGCGGTTGTTCCCCCATCTCACTGTACGGGAAAACCTGCTTTTGGGTGCATACTTACGGAAGGATCGGAAGGGAGTGGAGGAGGATGCGGAGCGGGTGTATCAGTTGTTCCCTATTTTGAAAGAACGTCTTTCCCAGTACGCGGGAACCCTCTCTGGCGGCCAGCAACAGATGCTCGCAATTGGTCGAGCCCTGATGTCCCGGCCAAAAGTACTTCTTCTGGATGAACCTTCCCTGGGGCTGGCTCCCGTACTGGTAGACCAGGTGTTTCGGGCCATCCAGGATATTGCGGCAAGCGGTACCACGATCCTCCTGGTGGAGCAGAATGCCCTGGAAGCATTGCAGATTGCCCACCGGGCCTACGTTCTGGAAGTAGGGCGAATCGTGCTGGAAGGGAAAGGAAAGGAACTGCTGAACAATCCTATCGTTCGGGCCGCTTACCTCGGAGTGGCCCAGCACACGGAGATCCTTCTGGAAAGAACGAATCACGGGGAGTCCGCAACCTTTGAGGACTCTCCCCCAACGACAGCTACAACTGCGCCTGATTCAAAGATGTTCATCATGGAGTAAGGTATGATTCAACCTATTCCGTTTACAAAGATGTCAGGGTTGGGGAACGATTTCATCATCATCGACAATCGGGATCGAATCCTGGAAGAGAAGGATATCCCTCTCCTGGCACAAAAACTCTGCACTCCGAGACTCTCGCTCGGGGGGGATGAGTTGATGCTGATCGAACGGCCCCGCGCAGGGGGCGACTACACGATGCGGACCATTAACCCGGATGGGACAGAGGTAAAGATGTGTGGGAACGCCTCCCGCTGCGTGGCCCGGTATGCTTTTACCCATGGTATTGCGGGAAGAACCCAACTGATCGATACGCTGGGAGGGCCGGTGGAAGCCTACGTGGACGAAAAAGAAGTCCGGGTAGGGCTCCAGATCACAGCAGGGCCCGTATTGAATATTCAGCTGGAGGTGGAGGGGAAGACCTTCACCATTCATTCGGTAGAAATCTCGGGGGCCCCCCATGCGGTCGTGTTTCTGGAAAAGGCCTTCGAAGCATCGAAGGAACGTATCCATCAACTGGGGAAAGCCATCCGGCACCATCCGTACTTTCCCGAAGGAACGAACGTGAACTTTATCGAGGTGATAGATCGGCACACAATCTACCAGCGTACCTTCGAGCGAGGGGTGGAAGGAGAAACCCTGGCTTGCGGAACAGGAGCGACTGCTTCAGGGGTGATTTCTGGAGTATTGGGGCTTGTGGATTCTCCCGTGACCGTGCGCGTATGGGGAGGTGCGTTGAGTGTCTCCTTCGAACGGGAAGGATCGGTACGATCCGCTTCTTCCTCCACTGCCGCTGCTTCCTCCACGCCCGCTTCTTCCTTCCCGAACCCCCAGAGACCCTTGAAGCCGCAGTTCAAAGTATCAAGGCCCTTCCTCGGCGGAGGAGCCCGTTTCGTGGCAGAAGGAACCCTCCATCCAGAAGCCTGGCAGTGGTAGGGGGTGTTCACATCCCGTACACTTCCAAACTTCCCGTTGCATTACGCGTACGGGCCGCGGGTGAACATGGGTGGAGGGTGTTTACTTGCCGCACACTTCCAGGGCTGCTTCTGCGGCAGAGGCGGCATCGGGCCGGTAAATGTCAGCACCGATACTCTTGCAGTAACTGTCCGTTACAGGAGCTCCGCCGATCATGATCACCACCTTATCGCGGATTCCGCTCTCCTTTGCCTTTTCCACTACGTTCTTCATCTCCGTCATCGTGGTGGTGAGGAGGGCTGAACAGGCAATGATGTTGGCGTTGTGTTCCTTTGCCATGGTGATGAACTTATCCGTAGGAACATCTACACCGAGATCGATCACTTCCAGTCCTTTCCCTTCCATCATCATCTTTACCAGGTTCTTTCCGATATCGTGGAGGTCTCCCTTTACTGTACCCAGAATGACCTTTCCCTTTGCCTTTACCCCATCTTTCACCAGGAGGGGACGAAGGAGGGCGATCCCGGCATTCATGGCGCGGGCTGCGATCAGTACTTCGGGAACGTACACCTGATTGTTCTTGAACTTGATCCCTATCACATTCATCCCTGCCATGAGACCTTCTTCCAGAATCGTTTTCGCGTCCAATCCTTCGTCAATCGCTTTCTGGACAAGGGCCTTCACTTCGTTGGCCTTCCCTTTCTGTAAGAATTCGCTGATTTCTTCCAATATTGCCATGATACTCCTCCATTACTCCATCGGTTTTACAAAAACCGAGGAAGATCATTCTTGAAAAACCTAAGAAATTGTAAGGGGTACTGATTCGTTCGTCTAATACATTGTTATTCTTTTTTGTAGTTTTTTTAGGTAGGGAACAGCATTTCTTCTACATAGAGCTCCTGGAACTCAGAAGAGGAAGATAGTTCGATGTAGGTAGTTCGTTCCTTCACTTCCTGGAAAAGAGAAAATGTTTTTTCCGAAAGGAGGGCGAGGGAAGCCCCCATTCCCGCCGCGTTCCCGATGCTCTGAATCTTGCCTTGCAGCTCTTTGGGGATCAACCCGATGCGGGCAGCTGACCGGGGATCGAGGTAGTTCCCAAACCCCCCTGCGAGGAAGAGGGCTCTAATATCGGAGAAAGATAGGGAGCTGGCATTGAGCAATGTACGGATCCCTGCGGCTATAGCGGCCTTGGCAAGCTGGATCTCCCGGATATCCTGTTGCGTCAAAAGGATGGGCATTCCTGTGCCTGACTTTTCCTCGGGCACAAGTTGAAAAGCAGGCTCTTCATCGTAGGTAACGAGCCACCCGGCAAAGGGATGATCATGACGTTTCGCCTCCTCCAGGGTAAGGATCCTTCCTGTCTCGTCCACGATTCCCATATCCAGAAGGATCGCGAGGAGATCCACGACTCCTGCTCCGGAAAACCCTAAGGGGGGCGCGTCGAGAATAGTGGAGAATCCGGGAGTCTTTGTTCTGAAAACTCTATTGATAGCGCCCGCTACGCCTCCTACCCCGCAGGTAATCTGGGCTCCTTCGAAGGCGGGGCCCGCGGCAGTGGAGCATGCAATAAACCGATCCCGAGTTGCCAGCACGATCTCGCCATTGGTGCCGATATCGATCAGGAGGGACGGAAGTGCAGGAAGGGATTTAGATCCGGTCTCGCGGGCCTGCGGTGCGGTTTTAGAAACGACTGTTTCTCCCCCTATCACTGCTTCTGCCATCCCTGAAGCCACTACACCTGCCAGGATGTCCGAGCCTACGTAGGCTGACACGGCGGGCGGAAACCGTACGACCCCACCCGAAGAGAGGGAAAGGCCAAAGTCACGGCCAAGGGCAAGGAGAGGCTCCGTGGTTACGGGTATGAAGGGGGCCTCTGCAATATACTTGGGGTTGAGTCCGAGGGCCAGATGAATCATCGTGGGGTTCCCTACAATACAGGCAAGACAGATACGGGATGACTGGATGCCGGTTCTACTGGCCATCTTGTGGATCAACGTATCGATCTGGGTGAGGATTTTTTCCTGCAAGCGCTTCAGGTTGTCCGGGCCTTCCAGTGCGTACTGTATCCGCGAGATCACATCAGCCCCGAATACCCCTTGCGCGTTGAGCTCCGATTGAGTATCGATATGTTCTCCTGTGTGCAAGTCGAACAGGTAGGTTGCAACGGTGGTTGTCCCAATATCCACCGCTACGCCACAAATCCTGGCCTCTGGATCGGCGAGAGCTGCGCCAGGAAGGATAGAGAGTAACTGGTTCTTATGGGAAATGAGGGTTATCCTCCAGTTTCCTTCCCGTACCACCTGGGGAAGATCTGGAAGGAGATGGATGGGAACCTGAAGCCTTTCTGTAGCGAGAGCCGAAAGAAGGCGAGAATGGTCTGACCTTTGATCTTCCAGAGAAGGAGGGACTAGCTCCAGCACGAGGGTCCGCAGGGAACCATCCACAGGCAAAGGGTGGGAGAAGAGGAAGGATTTGTTCCCTTCCAGCTTCTTTTCTCCTTCGAGAGAAATGGATAGGTCTGTTTCAGGCCTGGTAAGGCATGCCAGACGGATTCCCGCGGATAGTTCTTCGGGGCGGAGGAGGGCTCGTTCCGTGTCAGTCACAGGGGAGGGGGTACCACTCAGGATCTGGATTTTGCATTTCCCGCACCTTCCCTTTCCCCCGCAGGGGGCCTGTAGAGTGAAGGGAGTGTGTCTGGTCAGGTAATCCAACAGGTGGGTAGAGTGGTCATACTCTCCAAAGTGCTCTTTTCCCCCCTGTACCGTGTGGATCGTGATTACCCTTTCATTTTCCATGCCCGAATTCTACCATGGAATTTCAAATCTTCCTATTCCATTAGCAGTGGTGCCACAATTTTGGCACCACTTTATATTCCATTCGAATCCCTCCTCTTCACCATATCCCTCCTCTGCTGTATGCTCAGATTCGAAGCTATGATGAGGTTCCCCATGTGGAGATTCAAGCGCCCTTGTCTTCGTAGAAACTTATGACTAAAGGAAAGGATAAGCCTCTTGCTCTCCTCGTACTACCCCCGGTGTACGATTTTGCCCTGTACGATCTGTACCTGAAACCTTACGGACTTCTTCGGATTGGGCGATGGTTAGCGGAAGGGGGATGGGTTGTGGTTTTTGTGAATGGGCTGCAGTATACGAATACGTTGTATGGCCCGGCCCTGCGTCTCCCCAAACGGAAAGCGGACGGCACGGGAAAGTTCTTTCGAAAGTCAATGGAAACTCCAACAGTATTGGAACCCCTCCTTCGGGCCCGCGTAGAACGGGGAGAATGGAAGAAACACTTTGCCCGGTACGGAATCCCCGAGGAGGATCTTCGGCTACGGATTCGTTTTCTGCAGGGGGAAGAATACGTTTCTGACCCTTCCGGTGATGGGGATGTTCAGGATAGAGAAACTGATCAGGGACATTCTTCGGGGAGAAGCCATTCGCCAGAGCTTATCCTGATCAGCACAGGAATGACCTACTGGTACCCTGGGGTGGAAGAAGCGGTCCACATCTGCCGGAAAGAGCATCCAGAGAGTTTGCTCGTCGTTGGAGGGATCTATGCAACTCTCATGCCGGAGCATTGCGAGCGAATTACGGGCGCGGATGGAGTATTAGTGGGGGAAGATCTATCCGTACTCCAGAATCTCCTTACGGAAAGAGGATTGCCCGTGCCTTCACACCCGGTTCCTGACAGACCGATCCCGTTCCACTCGGTGTGGAAAGACGCGGGGGTGCTGAGGCTGAATACTGGGTGTCCCCTCCGCTGTTCCTACTGTGCCTCCCGTACCCTGAGCCGCAAGTTCCGGATAGGCGACCCCGTAAAAGGATGGGAAGCTTTCTGGGAGTTGTATGAAAAGTGTGGAACCCGGAACTTTGCCTTCTACGACGACGCGCTCCTGTTTCGCAAAGAGGAAGTACTGCTCCCATTCCTCGAACGGGTGATTCGGTGGCGGGAGGGGATCGGGAAGCATGACACGGTTTATGCGCCGAGGTTTTACCTGCCCAATGGGGTTCATGTGAGTGGCCTGGACCTGGAAACAGCACAGCTTATGAGGCGGGCAGGAATCGTAGAAATCCGGTTGGGGTTCGAGAGTGCCTCTGAGGAGTTTCACCGGCGATACGACGGGAAAGTAGCCTCCAGGGAGTTTCTAGAAGTTGTATCCCTCCTGAAGCAGGCAGGGTACGAGGCCCGCGATATCTCGGTGTACGTGCTCGCAGGGCTACCGGCTCAGGAAGCGCAGGAGGTAGAGGCCTCGATTCGGTTCGTTCAGCCTACGGGCGCACGGGTGCGATTGGCTGAATATTCCCCTGTACCTTCGACCCAATTATGGATAGAAAGCCTTGAGCACTGCCCCTTTCCCCTGCAAGAGGAACCCCTGTTCCACAATAATTCCCTCTTTTCTCTCGAGTGGGAAAAATTCCCCTACAGGAAGTTACTGGAGTTGAAAAGGATGGCAGCGGAGGTGCACGTATAAAAGTACCCTTGACTCCCCCTCTACCCCCCTTTTATAGTTATTAGAAGAAAAACCATTTTAACAAATAGGATCGTACATCGTTGTTGGTTCGATACGGTAAGACGAAAGACGGGGCTGCGGTAAAGCGAGCGGAAATATACACGAAGCAGGAACATCCCATCCGCAGGCAGGACATTGATCCGGATGCTGTATCCATCATCCTTCGATTGAAGGCAGCGGGTCATACGGCCTATATCGTGGGAGGGGCTATACGGGATCTTCTCGTGGGCAAGGTACCGAAAGATTTCGATATCGCTACCGATGCCCATCCCCGGCAGATCAAGCGGCTATTTCGAAACTCTCGTATCATAGGCAGGCGGTTTCGTCTCGTGCATGTATACTTTGGAAGCAAGGTTATTGAAGTGTCTACTTTCCGATCCCTCCATGCTGTGGGAGAACTAAACCAGTATGGCACGATCCATGAGGATGTGCTGCGGAGGGATTTTTCCCTCAATGCTCTGTACTACTGTCCTGTGGAAGAGATGATTATCGACTATGTAGGCGGGGTGAAGGATATCCACAGCAAGGTAGTTCGCCCCATCATCCCGCTGAAGCAGATCTTCGTGGAAGATCCGGTCCGGATGGTACGGGCAGTGAAGTACAGTGCCATGCTGGGATTCTCCTTGCCCTTCTTTACCCGCCGTATGATTCAAAAGCAGGCTCCTCTTTTGGCAGAATGCTCACATTCCCGGCTTACAGAGGAACTCTTCAAGATCCTCGGATCCGGCTCAGCAGCTATTACACTGAAGGATCTCTATTCCCATAAGCTTCTCCGGTACTTCCTTCCCCAACTCGATCTGCGGTTGAGGGAGAACAAGAACGATTTCTCCGATCGTTTCTTCCGAACCATGGAGGGGTACGATCGATCCAATCCAGAGCTGGAAGAACGGGATCGAGGCCTGGTGGCCTTGTTGAAAGATTACCTGGAGGATCTCAACAGGGAACAAAGGGATGTTCCCCTACTGTTCAAGGATCTATACGTGGCTGCAAAGGCCTTTCTGAGCCCTCTTTCACCCCCGAACCGGGATGTGGATCAAGCGGTGATGATGATCTTCCGCGAAACCCGGCCGAAAAAGCCCCGGAGGAGAAGGCGGAAAAAGGCAAAAGCCTTGACATCGGAGCTTCCCGAAACCCCTTCCGAACCAGTGCCGGTATAGACCAGTGCTCTCCGAGTACATAGGCTGTGATAAAGTTTGGGGGCCTTGAGTTTTCACCTAAATTGTAAACTACCGCTCTGCTTCGACTTGATGCACATGCCCCTTATCGCTTGAGCCTTTTCAGAAGAGGTTCGGCCTTCTCTTTGAAAGAAGGGTCTACCTCTATGGCAGCGGAAAGGTACGATAGGGCTTCTGCGGGGCGGTTCCAGGCAAAGGCGTTTACCCCCAGGGCATACTGGATCAAGCCTTTGGGCCCGCCTAGAGACAGGGCTTTCAGATACTGTTCCTCGGCTCTAGAGTAATTTTTTGTAGAATAAGCAATAAGACCCAAATAGTAATAGAGAAGGGGTTCGGAGGGTTCGAGGAGGGAGGCTTCTTTGAACGCATCTTCCGCTTCCTTGTAGGCGTCTCTCTCATAGGCGGCGATTCCCGCCTGGATGAGAGAAACGAATGAGGGCCGATTCTTGATGTAGGTTTTGAAATCCTGTTCCACCTTGCCCAAATCGTAGAAGGCGAGGACCCGTTTCCGGATGGAGTCGTGGTTCTCGCTCAAGGATGCATCCCTCTGGAGGCTTGAAAGGGTATCCCAGAGGAAACGGGAATAGGATCGATCCTCTGCGTAGAGGAGGAAGGTTACAAAGCCCCATGCCTGGGGATAGAAGCTCTTGAGGTTGCTCCTCGCTTCTTCCGGAGTAAGGAAGAGGAACCGCTCCAGAGGAATGAAGGGTCTATCAGAAGTTGCCGGGGCTGGATCGATCATTCCTTTTAATGTGTCCAGCCAGTCGAGATTCTCTTTAAATTGAAGGTTCCTGGAAGAAGAATCCAGTCTGACCTTTTCGAAAAAGATGGCAAATCCTTCCCGGATCCAGAGGGGGGGATTCTGGATATGGGCTCGAAGAAACTGGAGGAAGGCCTGGTGATGGAGGGAGGGGTAAAAATAACCTGGGGCGCATGGGTAGGTTAGGAGTTCTCTCCGGGAGGGGTCGGTATGATGGATGTACACAAAATCTTCCCGGCTTTCGTTCAAAAAGAGGGCAAGGTACCGGTCGAAGGAATCCTTAGTCTGGAACAACCGCACCAGGAGAGGAGTGGAAGCAGGGGACTCGGGGAAGTGAAAGGTGGAGTTGAACAGCTGATACAGTTGTTCCAGATACGCTCCCAGTTCCTGGGCCTCAGAAAGGGAGGTCTGGGAAAGGACCCGGTAGTGAGGGGTCTTTGCTTCATGGGTAGACCCTTCTATGCCAGCCCCACCCTTTGCCTGGCTGAACCCAGAAGGAACACCTAAAAAGAAAAGAAGGATACAGACAAGAACTGTCCCCCCGAGGCGCATGCCCCGCTGCGATGAACTGATTCCTGTCTCAGTAACCGCAGAATTAGAATACGCGAAATAAGAGTCTCTTGAATGGATCACACCTTCCCTCCTTCAATCAAGGTAACGTTATTCATGTGATACTTTCTACTGTCACGTTCAGTTCTTCGATCATGATCCCGGTGAAACGTTCGATACTTTCTGTGATGTACTTCTGCATCTCATATACATCAGGAATCAGTTCAACCCCATAGGGAATGGTGATGAACATCTCGATCCGATAGGCATTGGACTCGCTCTTGATGGTAACTTTTTTCAGTTTGATCAGTTTGTTGTATTCCTGCAAACAGTGGATGATCATCTGGGTAAGGGCGGCTTCGGAAATCTGCACCGTTCCCTTTTTGCTGTATTCGGGCCTTACCATCGTTTTTTCGAACACCTGCCCCTTCCCGCCGATCCCGAACTGTTGCTTCAGGAAAATCCGGATGGAGTCTACCATGGTCTTCGGATAGTTCCGTTTCACTTCGATGGAAGGTACGGGAATCACATGCCGGCCATGAACGTTACGGTAGTGGAGGGCTGTCTGGATTTCTTCCTGGGTAGCCACATCTTCGATCTGGATGATCTTGCTCGGAGGCGGGAGGTGGAGGGTTTCGGCGATCTTCTTTACCATGCCAACGCTGGTTCCGATGATGAGGATCCGTTTGAACTTTTGCTTCTGGAGGCACTGGATCACTTCTTTACGGTGCTCCTTGTCATGGAAGAGGGCTGTTTTTACCGCAGCCATGTAGGACTTTTCTTTCTTAGAAGATCGTCCGGCGAGGATCTTCTGATCCCGGATCAGGAGGCCATCGTCCACGATCAATTCGATACCGTACTTCTGGGCGAGCAGTTTGGCGCGGAAACTCTTTCCCGTGCCGCTTTTCCCTACCAGGGCAAAGACTCTAATTCCTTTGAGGAGCCATACGAAATGTCTGTAGATGTTCTTGATTCCCATGCTGGTCCGGAACTAATCCCTCTTGGAGGGAGTGTACCCGTCTATGAACCTTTTCGCAAGCGTTTAGAGGTGTTTGTTGAGGGCTTTCGAGAGGGATAGACAGTGGGATTCCGTCCCTGGGACTTTTGTTTAAGGGGTCGCACGAGGCACTTGGGGCCGTAACCAATAAGATCGGTGCGACCCGCCTTTGTGAGGGCTTCCACCACAAGGCTATGGTTCTTCGGGTCCCGGTACTGGAGCAGGGCCCGCTGGAGGGCTTTTTCGTGCGCGGTTCGGGGTACGTAGATCTCTTTCCCCGAGCGGGGATCGATTCCTGTGTAGTACATGCAGGTGGAGAGGGTCCCCGGTGTAGGGTAGAAGTCCTGAACCTGTTCGGGAATGAAGTGATGATCCCGGAAGTATTCTGCCAGCGCGATACTAGCGGCGAGGTCGCTTCCTGGATGACTGGAGATGAAGTAGGGCACGAGGTACTGCTCCTTCTTTAGTTCCTGATTGATCCGCTGGTACTCCTCCTCGAATCGGCGGTACACCTTGAAAGAGGGTTTCCCCATTGCCTCCAGTACCCGAGGGGTAACATGTTCCGGTGCTACCTTCAGTTGACCTGAAACGTGGAACTGGCAGAGCTCCCTCAAAAAGGTGAGGTCTGGATCGGCCAGCACATAGTCATACCGGATTCCCGATCGTACGAACACCTTCTTCACGCGGGGGAGGGAACGGATTTTACGGAGGAGTGTGAGATAATCCTCGTGGTCGATCTTCAGGTTGGGACAGGGCTCGGGCACGAGGCAGAGCCTGTGGGTACAGGTGCCAGAACGGAGCTGCTTACCGCAGGCAGGATGCCGAAAGTTGGCTGTAGGACCACCCACATCGTGGATATACCCTTTGAAGTCGGGTAACAGGGTGAGTTCGGTAGCCTCCTGCAAAAGGGACTCATGACTCCGGGACTGCACGATACGGCCCTGATGAAAGGTTAGGGCACAGAAGGAACATCCGCCAAAACAGCCCCGGGAACTGATCAAACTGAACCGGACCTCTTCCAGGGCAGGTACCCCTCCCTCTGCCGCATAGGAGGGATGGTAAGTCCGTGTGTACGGCAAGGAGTACACCCTATCCAGCTCTTCGGTCGACAGGGGAAGGGCAGGCGGTTCCTGCACCACGAAACGCTCCGGGGTGGGCCTTTCGGTATCCGAACTCTCCCTTCCTCCACCGGTGGCTCCCGCTGTCCTGTATGATTTCCCCCCTTCATTAGAACCTGCGGGCCGGTAGGATCTTGCCAGGTTGCTGGATCCCACCGTACCGTACGGTTCTGCCAGGGGCAGGGCAGAGAAGGGATCCGTGTTCTGGTACTGAAGGAGGAAGCTCTTCGCGTAAGCGGTTCGGTCCTGGAGGATTTCCTCATAGGAGGGTAGTACGATCCCTCGAAAATCCTGGGGGAGGGAAGAAGTGGCATAGACAGTGCCCCGGATCCCCGTTAGATCCGCTTCCCGGCCCTGTTCACGTAACCGCCGACCGATTTCCAGAATTGCCCGCTCGCCCATCCCGTACACCAGAAGATCGGCCTTCGAATCCAGCAGGATGGAGCGGCGGATTCGGTCTTCCCAGTAATCGTAGTGGGCGAACCGGCGAAGACTCGCCTCTATCCCTCCGAGAATGATGGGGACCCCTTTGCAGGCTTCCCGTGCCCGAACCGCGTACACGATGGAAGCCCGATCCGGTCGTTTTCCCCCTACCCCTCCGGGCGAGTAAGCATCCTTCCTCCGGGGCTTTTTCGAAACCGTATAGTTGGACACCATCGAGTCGAGGTTTCCCCCTGTGATGAGAATCCCCAGACGGGGCTTTCCCAATCGTTTGAAGTCATCCGCGCTCCTGTAATCTGGCTGGGCAATGATCCCCACTCGAAACCCTTCTGCCTCGAGAATCCGACTGATGATGGCAATCCCGAAGGAGGGGTGGTCCACATACGCATCCCCTGTGATGCAGAGGAAATCGAGTTGGTCCCACCCTCGTTCTTCCATCTCAGACCGGGTCATGGGTAGGGGTTTCACAGGACAGTCTCCTTTTCTGCATGGAATGATGGCGCAGGGCTAAATGCCGGCGTGGGCTTTTTAGAGTAGTAAAACTGCATCCAGCGGGCCGTTGAGGGGGCAGGTTTACGGTCCGGCGTGGGCTGGACCTATGCCATAGGGCTGCAAAATGCGGGCCCAGGCCATAGGGTCTTTCGTTTCCCATAAAAAACTTATAGGCTGGCAAGGTAATCTTTAATCCCATCCACCAGGGCACGTACCGCCTTTCGATCCACATCCAGGTGGGTGACCAGCCGGAGGGGATTCCGCACCGTGATGAGGATCTCCCTCTCGTTGAGAAACGAAGCCAGCCCTTCGGGTGTTCCCTTGCGGAGGTAGGCGAACACCATGTTGGTGATTCCCGAGTAGGGCAGGACTTCCAGTTCAGGCATACCCTTGAGCTGCTCGGTGAGAAAGGCAGCGTTTGCGTGATCCTCTTCCAGCCGCTCGATATTATGTTCGAGGGCATAGAGGCCGGCAGCTGCCAGGATCCCTGCCTGCCGCATTCCGCCGCCAAGAACCTTCCGCCACCGCCTTGCCTCTTCGATAAACTCCTTTTTCCCGCAGAGGAGGCTTCCCACAGGGGCTCCCAATCCCTTGGAAAGGCAGAAGGAAACTGTATCGAAGTACTGAGCGATCCTCACAGCCGGGAGTTTTAGTTTTACCGCAGCGTTGAAGATCCGCGCTCCATCCAGATGGGTGGATAGGCGGTTCATTTTTGCGAACTCCGAAACCTGGGCAAGGTACTCCATAGGCAGGACCCTGCCCCAGTTGGTGTTTTCCAGGCAGAGCAACCTGGTCCGTGCAAAGTGAATATCCCGGGGTTTGATCTTTGCTTGTACCCTGGAAAGATCGAGGGTTCCATCCGGCTCGAACTCGATTGGCTGGGGCACGATGGAACCGAAGATAGCGGCCCCTCCTCCTTCGTACTTGTAGCTGTGTCCGTCTTGACCCACGATGTATTCATCGCCGCGACCGCAATGGGTAAGGATAGCGAGAAGATTCGTCTGTGTCCCACTTGGAGCAAAGAGGGCAGCCTCCTTTCCCATCAGCTCGGCAGCTCGTTCCTCCAGCCGGTTCACTGTAGGATCGTCCCGGTACACATCGTCACCCACCTCGGCTTCGGCCATCCTTTTCCGCATGGGAGCACTCGGTTTCGTGACCGTATCACTTCGAAAATCGTAGGGCATAGGATTCCTCCTCTAAGGTTCTTCCAGAAAAAAATAACAGAACTCTTCCACTGTCTGGAAATAGTAGGTGCAGTTCATCTGCATGTAGGTACGGATCTCTTCTATATTGTGAGCCCAGCCCGCGGCTGCCGTATGGATCCGCAAGGCTTGTGCCATCTCGATCCCGGGCTTTAGATCATCCAGCAGAAGCACCTCCTGTGGATCGAGGGAGAACTCTTCCAGGATCTTCAATCCCGGGTAGGGACTGGGTTTCCGTTTCGCAGGATCCTGCGTCCACCCAAATATTCGATCGGGAAGGAAGGGGGGAATGCCGGCGCGTTCCGAAGCATGGCGATAATCCCGCTCGATCAGGGGCACTTCGCTGTGGGATACCACAGCGATGATCCCTCCTCTTCTTCGGTACTCCTGGAGGAGCTCGAACATCCCGGGGTAGAACTCAGGGACCCGTTGGGTGGTGAACTCCCGCCAGATGTGGAACTCTGTTTCCAGCTCTTCTTCGTTCATC
This sequence comes from uncultured Spirochaetales bacterium, assembly GCA_937991975.1. Classification (GTDB taxonomy): domain Bacteria; phylum Spirochaetota; class Spirochaetia; order DTKZ01; family DTKZ01; genus DTKZ01. Next base: position 17,951 of record CALKLC010000085.1, read on the forward strand.
TGCAACTCCGATCGAAGAAAAGTCATCAGGCCCGGATGAAAGTTCTTCTGGTACCATTCCTCCAGTGTGATCGGAGGTGTGTGGGGCCGGATTCTCTTCAGGGTTTCCACGTGGGCAGGGTAATGGATCGTGGGGGTACTCTTTACCACCGTATCGTCATGATCGAGGATCAGGCACCGGTACTTCAACATAGGAACTTTATTATATGAAACTATCCTCCCATTGAACAGAGTCAAGCCTTCCGGTAGGATGCGGAGCATGGAAACCTCCTCTCTTTTCGTTCCTACCCTGCACCTGGATCCAGAGAAGATTCTGGAACGGTTTCTCCGTTACGCTTCGATCGGAACTCCTTCGGATCGGCACCGGGCAGATACCCAGACTCCCTCCACGGAGAGTCAGTGGAAACTAATCCGGCTGCTGGAGCAGGAACTGATCGGCCTGGGAGTCCCAACCGTAGAAGTGACGGAGCATGGATTCCTTATTGCCCGTATCCCGCCGACATCGGGCACTTTTAATCGCACCGCCTCCCATTCTACCCCTTCTAATTCTTCTGATTTAAGAAAGGAGGGCTCTTCTCTACCCGTCGTAGCATTTATTGCCCATGTGGATACCGCCTCCGATGTGCCGGGGGATCCTGTTCGACCCGTGGTGCACCGAAATTATGACGGGGGAAAGATCGTACTGGCCCCTGGAATCGAACTGGATCCCGAGAATCAGGAAAGACTTCCCCGGTACAGGGGGGACACGATTATCACCTCGGATGGCACTTCCCTTCTCGGTGCGGATGACAAGGCAGGTGTGGCAGCCCTTGTCACAGCCCTCGAGTATCTGATCCAGCATCCTGAACTCGAGCACGGAGGGGTAGAGTGCATTTTTACCCCGGATGAGGAAACTGGAAAGGGGATGGAACGGTTCCCGTTAGATCGTGTACAGGCCAGGGTGGCCTACACCCTCGATGGGGATGGGGAAGGAACAGTGGAGTACGAGTGCTTCAATGCGTACCGAGTTGTCGTCCAATGCAGGGGAGTGGGGGCTCACCTGGGGTATGCTAGAGGTAAGCTGGTCAACGCTGTCAGTATGGCCGCGACCTTCGTTTCGTTCCTCCCCCGCTCTGAAAGTCCTGAGGCTACCGATGGCCGGTTCGGATACTACTGCCCCCTGGAGATAGAGGGAAATGTTTCCGAGGCAAAGGTCGAGATCTTTCTCAGGGATTATGAAATGGGAGAGATCCAGCGACGTCTCCAAACCCTGGAGGCGATTGCGCGTGCCGTTGAGGGGATTTTCCCTGGAGGCAAAGTAACCCTCACTCCGGAAAAACAGTACTTGAATATGCGGGATGCCTTTACCCAGGACCCTAGAATCATCCAGTACCTGAACGATGCGATCCGGGCTACCGGGATCGAACCTCTGCATACCAGTATCCGGGGGGGGACGGACGGCGCCCGGCTCACCGAACTGGGCATCCCTACACCGAACATCTTTGCGGGAGGATCGAACTTCCATTCCCTGACAGAGTGGGTTCCCCTTTCTGCCATGGTACGGGCCGCCGAGGTCGTGATTCACCTGGTCAGGTTGTGGGCGCACGGATAATCTTTTTCATGTATCATTGATTTTTTTATGTATCACCGATGTAGCGCCGGGGGATTCGTCGATTGATTCCACAGGTGATTTCGTACGTGATGGTGCCTGCCAGTTCAGCCACCTCTTCGGCACTGGGGCCCAGGGGATTGGGTCCGAAGAGGATCGCTTCGTCATACCGCTCCACCTCGGGATCTTTCCCCACATCCACCATGATCTGATCCATCGTGACCCGTCCTACGATGGGATAGCACCTGTTTCGGATCAGGACTCTTCCCTTGTTGGACAGGCTGCGGGGGTATCCATCCGCATATCCGGCTCCGATCGTGGCGATGGTGGTGGTTTCATGGGTTCTGTACGTACAACCATAGGAAATGGGAGTCCCCGGGGGCACCTTCTTCAGAAACAGGACAGAGGCTTTCAGTTCCATTACGGGTTTGAGGGAGAGTGTCCGGGGCACTTCCCTGGAGGGAAAGTATCCATACAGAAGGATACCGGGCCTTACCATGGAAAGGTTCGCCTCCGGATACTGGAGAATTCCCCCGGAGTTGGAAGCATGGAGGAGGGGGGGGCGGATGCTCTCTTTTTCTATCTGGTTGACAATTCCGAGGAACTGTTGAATCTGGCGTTGCGTAAAACTCCGATCTGCCTCATCCGAGATGGGAAAGTGCGTGGCCAGTCCTTCCAGGATAAGATGGGGAGAAGAAGCGATCTGTTTCGCCAGCGAAAGGGCTTGTTCCGGTAGACATCCGATCCGACCCATCCCTGTATCGATCTTCAGATGCAGGCGGGCAACCTTTTTTTGACGGGCAGCGGAACGGGCGAACCCTTCGATCCCCGCTGCATCGGCCACAATGGCAGAGATCTCCAGATCCACCACACGGGGGATTTCCTCTGGTAAGCAGAGCCCATACATCAGAAGGGGCAGTCGAATCCCCGCGTTTCGTAGCTCTGCACCTTCTTCAGGGCAGGCAATCCCGAGAAAATCGATCCCTGCCCGTTCCGCTGCCCGTGCCAAAGCTACTGCCCCATGCCCATAGGCATCGGCCTTTACCGAAGCGCAAATTTTAACCGAGGGTCCGACAAGGTTCCGTACCTGTTGTATATTATGAATGAAGTGATCTATATAGATAATCACTGCTGTATTGCGCATAAGGGATTTTTACTTTAAAAAAAGGCAAGTAACAAGTCTAAAAACGTAGTATATTTGTTATAGTATGAAAAATGGGTGGGGAGTATTCCTGATCCTTCTTCTCCTCGTAGGTTCTGGGAGTTGTTCCAAGGAGTCTTTCTTTGGAGAACCCGTTACTTCAGAACCAGAGGTAAAAGTATCGACTATCCCTGAGGGTACAATCCTGGGTTCGTCTTTCGAAATACCCCTCTCCCTTACTGTACACACGGACCTAAAAAAGAAGGAAATAGCGGAGCCCTATGTTCTGAGCGCTTCCATCTACTCTACGGACGGAACTGAGGTGGCTACAGTAACTCTCGAAAAGGTGCAACCCACCTCCGGTACCCTCCCTTCCCTCGTCCCTCCCCCTTTGCCTCCGGGAACCTACACGTTGCAAATCACTTTGAAGAAAGGACAAACCCAGGCCTATCAGAGTCGGGTAACCTTCTTTGTGGAGGAAGGCTCGTACGAGCTGGAAAGGCTTTCCGTATTTCCTCCTACAGTACTCCCGTTTTCTACAGCTATTATGCAGGTATCTCTCCGGATTCCTCC
>CALKLC010000086.1 GCA_937991975.1 uncultured Spirochaetales bacterium
ACACCCACTAACAGGAAAACCAAAAGAACCACACTGACCTTTTTCATTGTACCCTCCAAATAGTATATATATTTGATAATAAATATAGCTTACCCTTCAACGATCGTCAAATTTCGAATCGCCTCTCCGTCGCACCTTTCCCTTAGTGACGAGTATTAGTACCTTTTACTTATGACACGTTCACATGTGAATAGGACTGAACGGACGGCACTGGTAACAGGTGCTACAGGTATTATTGGGAAGGCCATCGTGGAAGGACTTGCAAACTCCGATGCCATTCGGGTAGTTCCCACAGGTAGAAACCCTAAAAAGCTCTCTTCCCTCTACCCATTTCCTTCGGACAGGATTCTGGACGGGCTGGTGCTGGATCAAAGCTCTAAAGATAGTATCGTGGGATTAGCTTCCCAATGGAAGGGACCTCTCCATATCCTGGTCATCAATGCTTCGGCTACCCCTACAAAAAGGGAAGAGACTCCCGAAGGGATCGAAACCCAGTGGGCAGTGAATGTACTGGGATACCACCGGCTGATAAAGGCCTTTGCTCCCATCCTAGTGCGCTCCAGCGAAGAAATAGGAGAACCCAGTCGAATCGTTCTCGTAGCCAGCTGCTGGGCAGGGGACTTGAATCTGGCAGATCCTGAGTTCAAACGAAGACCCTACGATAATGGAACAGCGTACAGGCAGTCCAAACAGGCCGAACGGATGCTTGCCCATGCGTGGGCAGTAAGATTGCAGGAACAGTATAGTTCTTTTTCAACTGGACCTTTTGCAGGATGTCCGCGCATAACGATAAATGCCTGCCACCCCGGAGAGGTGAATACCCCTCTTTCCAACAGCCTGGGCTTTGGAGGGCATGAAAGCCCTGCAGAGGGAGCTGACACCCCTGTTTGGGTGGCTACTGCCAGAGAGCTCTCTACTATCACAGGTGCCTGGTTCACCTACAGGAACCGATCTGTTTGCAGATTTGCCGCTGACACGGAGTCAGTCCAAAAACTTTGGGACCTCGTCGAAACTTACGGGTGATATCATGAGGAATAAAATATGCAGATCCTCTGTGGATAGCCTGGCCTTTTTTCATTTTTCCGGATGTTGCCTCCCCTCTTTTATTTTCCTATACCCAAAAGATTCACTCTCCTGAATTCAGAGTCAGCAGATCCATCCGCCGCAGATTAGCTCGTTCCCCTGATACACAACAGCTGCCTGACCTGGAGTAATAGCCCTTACGCGTTCCTGAAACTCTACACGGATTCGATCTGTAGATAGAGGAATAACCCGGGCAGCTACGGGTTTCTGGGTGTACCGTACCTGCACCCATCCCTCGAAAGGTTCTTTCTGAAAGGAAGGATCCAGCCAGTTCACCTCAGTGGCTTCCAGTAGAGACTTATGGAGTTCCTCATCTTCCGTACTCAGTACGATGGTACCGGTGGTAGGATCTATCTTTGACACGTACGCTCGCTTCCCAAGGGCTACTCCCAATCCCCTCCGCTGACCCAGTGTATAGTGGTGGACTCCTCGATGAGGTCCCAGGATCCGGCCTAATGAATCGATAAAGTATCCGGGAATAGCCTCTTTCCCAAGGACCCGTCGAAGAGTATCGGCAAAGGCTTCCCCCGGAACACCGAAACAGGCATCCTGGCTTTCTGGTTTCTCCGCGTTGGTCAACCCAATCTGTCTTGCCAGGTCCCGCACTTCCCCCTTTGTCAACTCGCCCAGCGGAAACCAGCACGTCTCAAGAACTTTCCTATCCAGGGCAAAGAGAAAGTAACTTTGATCCTTTACAGGATCTACCCCGCGAAACAAACCCATTCCCCCGTGAGAGAGGGGTTTTACACGAGCATAGTGCCCTGTTACGATCCCTTCGGCACCTATTTCGCAAGCATACGTATAGAGCTTTCCGAACTTTAGAAAACGGTTACAAAGAACGCAGGGATTGGGAGTCCTTCCCTTCGTATACTCGGTCCAGGCATCCTCCAGCACTCGAGCCCGAAACTCATCCTGGTAATCCAGAAGATAGTGGGAGATCCCGATCCTCCCCGCGGTAGTCTTCGCATGGATCGAATCCTCTGCCCCACAGCAGGCTTTCCGTTGCACTGCAAGGTCATCATCACAGGGCCTTAGCCGCAAGGTTACACCCACTACCTCCACCCCCGCCTCTTTCATGAGCCAGGCAGCCACAGAGGAATCCACCCCTCCGCTCATAGCAGCCACCACTTTTCTCGGTTTCCGGGGATCCTTTCGGATTCCATCCAGAACGGATACTATTCGTTCGGGAGAAAAAGTTCCTTCCACCATGCCCTTACTCGATCCTCCCCGCCAGCATCCTTCGAAGGGGTAGTTCTGCCCTTTGCCGTACCCCCTCAGGTATCTGGATGGGATACTCCATCCTTTCCAGCGATCGGAGTACATCCTCCAGGTGGATCCGTTTCATATTGGGACAAATGGGTTGAGGAGAGATAGGAATGTACTCTGCAGCAGGGTTCTCCTTCTTCAATCTGTGCAGGATCCCCGACTCTGTGGCAATGATGAACCGCCTTGCCTTAGAGGTTCGCACATACGTACACATCCCCCCTGTGGAGAGCACCTCATCCGCTTCTGCGATCGTATCCATCGGGCATTCTGGATGCACCAGTACCACCGCATCGGGGTATGCTTCCCGCAACCTTCGTATATCCTTTGGGGTAATCCGCGCATGGGTAGGGCAATAACCGGGCCATAGAGTCATTTTTCGTCCTGTTTTCGATTGTACATACGCACCCAGGTGTTTGTCCGGAAGAAAAAGGATTTCCCGGTCGGGCGGTAAAGCCGAAACGATCCGGGCGGCATTGGCAGATGTAACCGTTATGTCACACTCTGCTTTCACATCCGCCGTAGAGTTTACGTAACAAACGGCAATCGCGCCGGGATGCTCCTGTTTGAAGGCAACGAGTTCTTCCCTCGTGATCATGTCCGCCATGGGGCACCCCGCTTCCGGCACAGGGAACAAAACCGTTTTCGAAGGAGAGAGAATCTTCGCAGTCTCTGCCATGAACCGGACTCCACAGAACACCAGCACCTCACAATCCAACGAAGCAGCTTTCATGCTGAGCTCCAGGCTATCCCCGGTGAAATCAGCCAGATCCTGGATTTCGGGCAATTGATAGTTATGCGCCACGATCACAGCATTACGCAGATGCTTCAACTCTTCGATTCTTTTTTTTAACGTATCATCCATTCCGTATATCTTTCACACATTCTTCGATGATGTCTACCGCACGATCGATTTGAGTCTCTGTAATAGAAGGTAAGAAGGAGAAGCGTATCGAGGAAAGTACCCGAGCCCGATCCAGTCCCATCGCCAGAAGAACATGGGATGGTTTGGTAGATCCAGCCGCACATGCAGATCCCCGGGATGCCGCAAGCCCTGCCTGATCCAACCGGACGAGAAGAACATCCGCTGCTACCGCAGGGAAGGATACGTTGGAGGTATTCCACACTCGTTGCGCTCCTTTCCCGTTGATTTCAGCTCCTACTCGATCCTCTAAAGAGCGTTCGAATCGATCTCGCAGGAGTGCTTTCTCTCCGACTTCCGCTATATAGTGTTCGTCCAGCCGCGCAAAGGCCGCACCACACCCCACAATGGCAGGTACATTGTGTGTCCCCCCCCGGAGGTTCCCATCAAGGGAACCACCCCGAATCAAAGGGGATAATTTGCATCCCTTCCGCACATACAGTATTCCCACCCCCTTGGGCCCCTCTGCCTTGTGCGGAGCCAGAGTCAAAAGATCTGCCCCTAATTCATCCGGTATCACTGGTATTTTCCCCGCTCCCTGGATTGCATCTACGTGGAAGGGAATCCTTCGTTCCCGCGTTACACACCCCACCTCTTGTACAGGCTGAATAACCCCTGTTTCATTGTTCACCAGCATGAGGGACACAAGGAAGGTTTCTGCACGAATCGAATGAATGACCTGATCAGGATCGATTCTTCCGTTACTATCGGCTTTGATGTATGTCACCTCTACCCCCCACCCTTCAAGCCACCGAAACGGATCCAGCACCGAGCTATGCTCTATCGCAGATACTATACAGTGCCCTCCAGGGTTCTTCAGGGAGGACAATCGCTGTTCTGCCAAACGACTCAAAAGGCCCAGGATCGCTAGATTGTTCGATTCCGTACCCGACCCTGTAAATACCACCTCCAGGGGGCTACATCTTAGAAAGTTCGCCACTTGAAACCGGGCCTCTTCCACTGCATTTCTAGCTCGCTGCCCCCAGTAGTGAATACTGGAGGGATTCCCAAACTCCTCCTTGAGGTAGGGTTCCATTGTTTGATACACATCCGGATGGAGCGGTGTAGTGGCGTTGGCATCGAAATAGAGTCTTTCCATGGGGACCTCACCTTTTTCCCATAGTTTTCATCATGGCAAACGGAACTGTACAGTTACCCGGACTCCTCCCCTGCTCTCCCACGTGATCCTTCCCGCCAGCTGATCTACCAGGGAATGGATCAACTGAAACCCCAAAGTTTCTGTGTGAGCAGGATCAAAGCCGTCCGGGAATCCGACCCCCGTATCCCGCACCTCGAGGGTAACCATCCTATCTTTTTTCTCGAATTTAGAGCGAACCTGGATCTCCCCTCCTCGGTCAGGGAAGGCATGTTTGATGGCGTTGGACACGAGCTCGACCAGAATTAGGCCAAAAGGAATGGCCTCGTTCAGTCCCAGCTTGAACTCCTCGATTTCATTACAGAGACTGATACCCCGATCCTGCAGATTGTAGGCCTGTTCCATCTGGGAAAACAGTTCCCTAAAGTAGGGGCCCATCTCTATCGTTTCTAAATGCTCGGATTGATAGAGGTTCTCGTGGATCAATGCCATAGACTGGACGCGAGTCCGGCAATTCTCGAGGAATTCCACATCCCGGGGGTCGACCATGGCATATTTTTGGAGGTTCAACAGGCTGGATACCACCTGCAAGTTATTCTTCACCCTATGGTGGATCTCCTTGATAAGGATTTCCCGTTCCCGTAACATTCGCTGCAGCTGTCTCCTCTGCAAGAAAAGGGTAAGAGATAGAAACGCAAGGCCGCCCGCAATTACCAGAACAGTCCAAAAGTAAAGGATAAAGCGATAGAAACTCCCCTGCGGCTTATGGAGAATGATGCTCTCTGCGGGCAATACTTCGAGAGGGATATTCCACCGTTCCAGGGCCCGATAATCGAACAGATAGGAGTTTGGACTTTCCGTAAGGACAGGGATCGAGTCTGCAGGCTCTCCTGAAAGTACCCGTAGAGCCATTTCTGCCGCCAGTTTTCCCTGCATTTTGCCATCCGCCACGTACCCTCCCACCGTACCGTAGGCTACCATAAAATCCCACAACGTGTAGATCGGACAGGGGGCTATTTCTGCTAAGAAAGAAAGACTTTCGCGGTACGTGAGAACCCGGCCCGCGCGGTCTCGCCAGAAAGACAGGTTCAACACCGCTCCGTTAGGGGGTAAGGCCCGAAGTTCCTTTTCCAGTTCTTCCTTTGTCCGCTCTAAAAGAAAGCGGAACTCTACCTTTTTTTCATACTGATGGATCACCTGCACGAGCCGCGCCGTGTTGTACCGGCCTGTTTCTGTAGAATCGGAAACCACGGCTATGTAGGATAGCTTTGGGTGCAGTTGTAGAATTAGATCGAGGGTCCGGGGGATATTGAAGTTCTCTGCGACCCCCGTAACGTTCTTTTCCCCCCGGAGCCGATCCGGATGATAGTTGTTTACCCCGCAGAATACGATAGGAGCCTTCGGGAATATTCCCGGCCTTAGTCCCAGGGCAAAATCCAGGGCATTGTCATCTGAGGTAACCACCACATCCGGGGGATTATTCCTGTATTTAGAATAGAGAAGCTCTCGAATATGGGGAAACACAAAATCCGGAGGATACCGTTTCGTATCACAGTACTCCTCGTACACCTCGATGTCCCGGGTATGCTCCTGGAACACTGAACGCATCCCCATGGCAATCAGGTCTGTCCACACATACCCGATATTGTAGGAATGAAGGATCAGTACCTTTTTCTGGGGTACTCCACACAGGGGAAACCCAAGAAGGAAGAGGAATAGAATCGATAGAGTCGCCCTGATTCGAAATCTACGCATCCTGTTCTCTATTGTACAGATCCCTTTGGAAAAATCTACCTTAAATGCGGTAATGCATTATATAACATTGAGAGTCTGGCGTACAGTCAGTAGCACTGAGATGTACCCATGGATTGTTCACATTTCCAAACCTCAAAACCAGACACATACTTCACTTCTATTTTTGAT